>NZ_JACJRY010000011.1:0-219814 GCF_014697485.1 Anabaena sp. FACHB-83
TCGCACCTTCTAACACTGGTACAGAATCACCAATTATTCAAGCAAAATTAGATAGTGATAATTTGGTTTCTCTTCCATCAGAGATAGTGGAAAATGACTACTCAAGAACTGAGTTCAATAAAAAAGCGATCGCACCTTCTAATACTGTTAGAGAATCACCCGTTATTCAAGCAAAAATAGATAGTAATAGTTCTGCTTCTACTCAACCAAAGATAGTAGAAACTGACGACTCACAAACTGAGTTCAATAAAAAAGCGATCGCACCTTCCAACACTGGTACAAAGTCAGAGATTATTCAAGCAAAATTAGATAGTCATGATTCTGCTTCTCTCCAACCAGAGATAGTAGAACCTGACTACTCACAAACTGAGTCAAATAAAAAAGCGATCGCACCTTTCAATACTGCTACAGAATCACCAGTTATTCAACCAAAATTAGATAGTCATAATTCTGTCTCTCTTCAAGCAGAAATAGTAGAAAATGTCCACTCACAAACTGAGATAAATGAAAAAGCGATCGCACCATCTAATACTGCTACAGAATCACCAGTTATTCAACCAAAATTAGATAGTCATAATTCTGTCTCTCTTCAAGCAGAAATAGTAGAAAATGTCCACTCACAAACTGAGATAAATGAAAAAGCGATCGCACCACCTAATACTGCTACAGAATCACCAGTTATTCAACCAAAATTAGATAGTAATAATTCTGTTTCTACTCAACCAGAGATAGTAGAATTTGACAACTCACTCACTGAGTTAAAGCAAACAGCGATCGCACCTTCTAACACTGCTACAGAATCAGATATTATTCAACCAACATTAGATAGTGATGATTCTGTATCTCCTCAACCAGAGATAGTAGAACTTGACCACTCACGAACTGAGTTAAACGAAAAAGCGATCGCACCTTCAAACACTGCTACAGAATCACCAATTATTCAAGCGAAATTAGATAGTCATGATTCTATCTCTCCTCAATCAGAGATAGTAGAAATTGACGACTCACGCATTGAGTTAAACCCAACAGCGATCGCACCAAATAATCTTGGTACAGCATTACCAGTCATTAAACCAAAATTAGATAGTAATAATTCTGCATATCATCAAGCAGAGATTTTAGAAATTGATCATTCACGAACTGAGTTAAACGAAAAAGCGATCGCACCTTCCAATCTTGGTACAAAATCACCAGTTATTCAAACAAAATTAGATAGTAATAATTCTGTTTCTACTCAACCAGAGATAGTAGAATTTGACAACTCACTCACTGAGTTAAAGCAAACAACGATCGCACCTTCTAACACTGATACAGAATCACCAATTATTCAAGCGAAATTAGATAGTCATGATTCTGCTTCTCTCCAACCAGAGATAGTAGAACCTGACTACTCACAAACTGAGTCAAATAAAAAAGCGATCGCACCTTCTAATACTGGTACAGAATCAAACATTATTCAACCAAAACTAGATAGTAATAATTCTGTCTATCCTCAATCAGAGATAGTAGAAAATGAATATTCACAAACTGAGTTCAATGAAAAAGCGATCACATCTTCTAATACTGTTACAGAATCAGATATTATTCAAGCAAAAATAGATAATAATAGTTCCGCTTCTCCTCAACCAGAGATACCAGAAATTGACAACTCACGAACTGAGTTAAAAGAACAAGCGATCACACCTTCTCATACTGCTACAGAATCACCAGTTATTCAAGCAAAACTAGATAGTGATAATTTGGTTTCTCTTCCATCAGAGATAGTAGAAAATGACTACTCAAGAACTGAGGTAAATGAACAAGAGATCGCACTATCTAATACTGGTACAAAATCAGATATTATTCAAACAAAATTAGATAGTAATAATTCTGCTTTTACTCAATCAGAGATAGTAGGAATTGAACATTCACAAACTGAGTTAAAACAACAGGCGATCGCACCTTCTAACAATGCTAAAGAATCACCAATTATTCAAGCAAAATTAGATAGTGATAATTCTGCTTCTTATCAACCAGAGATATTAGAAGTTGAACATTCACAAACTGAGTTAAAGCAAACTGCGATCGCACCTTCCAATACTGGTACAAAATCACCAATTATTCAAGCAAAAATAGATAGTAATAATTCTGTCTCTCCTCAACCGGAGATAGTAGAAAATGACGACTCACAAACTACGTTAAATAAAAAAGCGATCGCACCTTTCAATGCTGCTACAGAATCACAAATTATTCAAACGAAATTAGATAGTCATGATTCTGCTTCTCTCCAACCAGAGATAGTAGAACCTGACTATTCACAAACTGAATTCAATGAAAAAGCGATCGCACCTTCTAATCTTGGTAGAGAATCGAACATTATTCAAGCAAAAATAGATAGTAATAATTCTGCTTCTCCTCAACCAGAAATATCAGAAATTGACTCTTCACAAACTGAGTTAAAGCAAACAGTGATCGCATCTTCTAATACTGTTACAGAATCAGATATTATTCAAGCAAAATTAGATAGTAGTAATTCTGTCTCTCCTCAACCAGAGATACCAGAAATTGACAACTCACGAACTGAGTTAAATGAAAAAGCGATCGCACCTTCTCATACTGCTACAGAATCACCAGTTATTCAAGCAAAAATAGATAGTAATAATTCGGTTTATCTTCCATCAGAGATAATAGAAACTGACGACTCACGAACTACGTTAAGTGAAAAAGCGATTACACCTTCTAATACTGATACAGAATCACCAATTATTCAACCAAAAACAGATAGTGATAATTCGGTCTCTCTTCAATCAGTTGTTGAGGAAATTGAACACTCACTAACTGCATCAAATCAAAAACAGATTGCACCTGCAAATACTAGTACAGATTCAGAAATTATTCAGCCAAAAATAGACAGTAATTTAAAAAATAATAATCTAAAAATTACATCAGCATCAGCAGAGAATATCTTAAGTAAAACAGAAATTCCTCAATTGCCTAAAGCTTTAAAAAATATCTCGATTTTTTCTCCACTTTCTCAATTATCGAAATCTACATCGTCTCCGACCAAAGATAAAAAAAATTCACCAAAAGTTACTCAGACTCTTTCTCAATCTCATAATCCTACTTACAATATTCAAAAAAAATCATCACAAGATATACCAAATTCATGGTCAAATATTGCTGAATTATTTGATGAAATTCAAGTTAATAGTATTAGTCCAAAAACTATTATACAAACGCTCAGAGAAAATAACCAATCTTACAATAAGCCAAAAGCTGTAAAACAAATTAGAAGTATAGGTAATGATTTTCCTAACAATGAAAATTCTATGCAATTTATCCAAGCTAGTTATGAAACATTCAACTCAGTCGATTCTGTTCAACAAGATAATAGTAATTCATTAACTAACGAAGATTCTACTTCAGAAGATGAATCGAAAAACTTAGATACTCTTGCACGCGAAATATACAAGATGCTAAAACAGCGTTTGGATATAGAAAGAGAACGCCGAGGAAATAATTATTCCGGGCGTTTACCTTGGTAAATTTATCTCATATCAGGAATCAATGTTTAATTCATAATGCTGACAAAGAGTTTTGAGTTTTTCTTTGATGAGCGATCGCACATTTTCTGGCGCTATAATCACACAATCTGGTGTATATTGCATTACTTCTCGAATAAACCAAAATGTACTAGAAACACGCCTAACAACTCGCCGCACTTTTTGGGTATCTGGTAGCCATTCATTGATTTTGTCTTCTGGTTTGGGTTGATATGCAAAGGCTAAACCTGCAAAGAGATACATTTCTACGTCTATCTCTGCTAAACCAGAACGCCATTCACCAGTAACAGGTAAAACCGCAGCATCTTGAATACGGTCTAAACGTAAACTCCAATTGTGCTGTAATTCTGCCACATCCAAGTTACCCTCAGTCTCTTCACACCAGCAATCAAGATATTGACGCTTTTCGTGTGGGACAACTTTGGCGTAACGGACAGTAAAATTCCAGACGTGATGTCTAGCATCTTGATAACTAAGTTGAAAAGGTTGCTGGCGTAGGATGTAACGGTCTATTTCTAAACGCCACTGCGGGGGTAAGTTCCCTAAAAAACTTTCGATGTCGTTGCGTAGAGGTATTGGTAGTTCGCTACGTTCGAGTAATAATTTTGCAATTATCTGCGCTTGCTCATTTTGTCCAACGTCTGCTAATACTCGCATCGCCCGGTCAAGCGCACGGATACGCGATTCTGACCAGTCGTGATTTTTACCAATGGTTAATTGATGACGAGCGATCGCTTCTATTAATTTGGAGATGTTCGGGCGATCGCCCCACATCATACCAAATTCCAACGCTAAGTTTTCTAACTCAGCTTTATCCCGTTCTCCCAGAGACAGAGTTATCGATTGACCTTTACGACTCATTTTATACGGACACTTTTATGCGGACATATCTTGTCAACTTCTATTTTGCGTGCCAATATAGTTTTTAACAACCAGTTACGGACACTATTTAAGTTTATGTCCGAAAGTTACAAAATTACTCTCAAACCCGTTTATTCGCAAACCGTTCCTACACCTAACGGAGTGCAACTACCAAACAATTGGTCACTATCTTGGCATCAAGCAGCAACATTAGAAGCGTTACGTGACCCTAATATTGATGTGGTTTTTAACACCGCAATGACAGGCGATGGTAAAAGCTTGGCTGCATATTTAGAAGTTCTCCAAGGCGAATTTTCCGCTATTGGACTTTACCCAACCAACGAACTAGCGCGTGACCAAGAAACACAAATTCAAGGATATATTACAGAATTTCAACCTAGAGATAATCCGCGTGTAGTGCGATTAAGTGGCGCTGATTTAGAAATTTATGCTGAAAATGAAGGATTGAAAAAAAGTGCAGCAATTACTACTCTCACTAGCCAAAGAGAAGTATTATTGACCAACCCAGATATTTTTCATTATTTACATAGAGGGGCTTATATAATTCGTGGTGATAGTCCCGATAAACTCTGGGTAAACATAGACAAAAATTTTGATTTGTTCATTTTTGATGAATTTCATGTTTTTGCTGCACCACAAATAGCTAGTGTGATTAACACTATGTTATTAATTCGCTGGACAAATCGCCGGAAGAAATTCCTGTTTCTTTCTGCTACACCAGATAATAATTTAATTGGTAAATTGAAAACAGCAGGATTTCGTTGTCAAGAAATCAACCCTATTGAGCAAAATAAATATCAATTTCCTGATACCCCAGAACAAGAACAGCAACTTAAAGCCGAAGGATGGCGACAAGTTGCGCGGACAATTTCACTGAATTTTATTTCTTTAGAACCGAGTTTTAAAGCATCGGAAACTTGGTTGAAGGAAAATAGTAATCTGATGTTGGGACATTTTCAGAAATATCCAGGAAGTAAAGGAGCAATTATTCTCAACTCCATCGCAGCAGTTAAACGAATTAAAGAATTTTTAAAGCCTATTTTCCAGGCTCACGATTTAACATTAGAGGAAAATACAGGGCTATCAAGTAAAACTCAGAGAGAGGATTCATTAAAAGCAGATTTACTTATTGGTACTAGCACAATCGACGTAGGAGTTGATTTTAAAATCAATTTTCTAGTTTTTGAATCTTCTGATTCTGGTAGTTTTATTCAACGCTTGGGACGCTTAGGTAGGCATGACTGCTATGAAAAAGATGGTGAAGAAATTAAGTTTCAAAACTTTACAGCCTTGGCTTTAGTACCTAACTTCTTGGTCGAGCGTTTATTTCAAGGAGAGACACCACCTTTAGAAGTCAATAGTATTTGTGATCGCCCTTCTTTTCAAAACATCATTAGAAAGCAATATCGCAAAATAAACGATTTTCAAGGCTATTATAAACGTTGGGGTGCAGTGCAGTCAGTGAAACTATGTTGGGAACTGAATGACAAGACTATTAAACAACAGTATGCAGGTAGTTTAGAAGCATTTACTCAAACCTGTGAACAAGTTTTTGAGACTAAGCTAAAGTGTCACGCAGGTAGTATCAAACGATGGTTGAAAGAGTGGCAGGAAATGGGAGGTAAATCAGGAAATCCCATTGCTGATGATGCTGCTAGTTTTCGCGGTTCGAGTCCTTTGCAATGTGGTTTGTATGATGAAAAAGAAGAAAATGAGGCAGAAAAATTTAAAACCTATGATTTACCCGGCATTTTGGGCAATTTAGAAATTGAAGTCTGGACGGAAGCAGATTTTATACGGACACTCAAAGAAACGGCAGCACGCACCGGACAACCCATAGCTAAAGGTAGATTTCGTCACTGTCTAGCATTTATGAAGTTGCGTTCCTACCGAGAGGAACGGCTGAACTGGAAGTTTACCTACTCTAGCAACTTGGAACCAATTGCTGATGCGTGGAAAGTTCAGGTTTTAAAGGGTGTAGAAATTTGGCAGCCGGAAAACTACTGGATTGGTGCAATTAACAAAAAACTGAAACAGGAAGGTTTAGTTTCTTA
This sequence comes from Anabaena sp. FACHB-83, assembly GCF_014697485.1. Classification (NCBI taxonomy): domain Bacteria; kingdom Bacillati; phylum Cyanobacteriota; class Cyanophyceae; order Nostocales; family Nostocaceae; genus Anabaena; species Anabaena sp. FACHB-83. The sequence continues at coordinate 6,479 of NZ_JACJRY010000011.1, forward strand.
CGTCATTCGCCGTCCTGTGGCGGAAGTACGGATGCGGTTGCGGCTACCGATGCACTTTCAGATTTATCCAATTAGCGATCAGTATAGCTTTCATGATACTAACGCACCGTATGCGATCGCTTTCGGTCACTCTGCATTGTTATTAGATACGTTAGCTTACACCTTCAAAAGCAAAGGAGATGAAACATGGATTGCTTGAGGTTTCAATCCCTGATAGGGATGTGACGGAGAAAAAGCTTACGCCAGTAAGTTCAGACATATTTGTTTCAATCCCTGATAGGGATTCGTCATCTCAACCTTTAGTAGAGGTGAGTCTCCATCTGATCTAAGAGTAGCAGATAGATGAGTATTTAAAGTTCTGACGTATTTGACTAGTTAAATATCTCTGACACTTATTGGCTTGCAATCGGCTATCGCTTAAGTTAGTTTCTGAGTATGTACTCATCAAGGTTAGTAGTTAAACGAACTATCACATCTAGTGAGTTGCATATAAACTTTCTTGAAGGATATTAAAGATGCGAAATAGGAAAAAGACCAAAGTTGATCTCTTAATTGAAGTCTTGTCTGATGGTCAATGGCACTGGGGTGACGAATTAGCTCAAGCCGATAAAGTTGGTTGGCGTTTTGGAGATGCTGTAGATAAAGCCCGTGACAAAAAAGGTTTTCCAATTATCAGAGAGAGAGTAGGTCTCAAACATAGGTATCGATTGCCACAATTTTAACCGAAATTAACCCTATGCAGGTAATTTCCTAGTTAAATCGATAATTTTTTGTAACAGAGGGAAGCTTATCAGTAGCTTGCGGCATTAAGTTCAGATGTAATTAGTCTCAACCCCCTAAACTATCAAGGACAACTTGTAGCAACTAGCTGGGTACAAGTCTCTTCTACAGGAAAATCTTAAGGCAGTTAGTTCTAAAATGGCTTCTCCTGTTTTCTAAAAAAACCATCAACAAATATGAGTAACCCAATTTCAGACGATTACAGAAATTTGCTAGTGGAAGTAAAACAGCGCATTCGTTCTGCACAGTATGAAGCACTGAAGGCAGTAAATAAAGAACTTATTGCCCTCTATTGGGATATTGGGCAGATGATTGTTACCCGACAACAGGGAGCTAGTTGGGGTAAATCGGTAGTGGAACAGTTAGCAAAAGACTTACAGACAGAGTTTGCGGGAATTAGTGGATTTTCTACTGCTAACCTTTGGCGGATGAGACTTTTTTACGAAACTTACGCCAAAAATGAAAAACTCGCACCAATGGTGCGAGAAATTGGATGGACTCACAATATAGTCATTTTAGAGAAGTGCAAAGATGACCTAGAGCGAGAATTTTATATTAGAATGACTCGCAAATTTGGCTGGACAAAAAATGTTTTGATTCATCAAATTGAAAATCAAACTTATGAAAAAACTCTGCTAAATCAAACCAACTTTGACCAAAATGTGCCAGCAGAGATTCGTAATCAATTAAAATTAGCGGTTAAAGATGAATATACTTTTGATTTTTTGGAATTGGCAGATGAACATAGCGAACGGCAACTAGAACAAGCAATTTTGGCAAGAGTTGAACCATTTTTACAAGAAATGGGTGGCAGGTTTACCTTTGTTGGTAGCCAGTATCGCTTAGAAATTGGTGATCAGGAATTTTTTATTGATTTATTACTTTATCACCGTCAATTGAAGTGTTTAGTTGCAGTTGAATTAAAAACCGGAGAATTTTTACCTGAATACGTAGGCAAAATGCAGTTTTATTTAGCTGTATTGGATGATTTATCTCGACTTCCAGATGAAAATCTCTCAATTGGAATTATTCTTTGTAAATCTAAGAACAAAACCATTGTTGAATATGCACTGAGAGAATCAAATAAACCAATTGGTGTAGCGACTTATAAAGTATTTTCCGCATTGCCTCAAGACTTAAAAAACCAGCTTCCCGCTCCAGAGCAAGTTGCAAAATTGCTAGAAGGATTTGAATAGAATTAGAGAGTGAGTAAATGAATATCAGCGACTATTTAGCCGACTGGAGAATTATCAGATGGAAAACAACACTCCGACAATTGCAGAATTGCAAGAACTGGCATTACAAATACCAGAAAAAATTCCTTACTTAAAAATGTTGGTTTTATTTGGTTCTAGAGCTACTGGTAACACCCACGCGAAAAGTGACTGGGATTTTGCAGTTTTGTGTGATCAAGAACAACGTGAGGCTTATGTAAAAGATAATGGTTTCCGTTGGTTTGAATTACCTATATTTATTGGCGAAATGTTCAAAATAAATTCTGATCAAATTGACGTTGTAGACCTGAATCAATGCTCTGCACTAATATCACATTTTATTGCTCGTGATGGCAAGCTTTTGTATGAGGATAATCCAGAGGAATTTGAAAAATTTAAACAGAGAATGCTACTGAGTAATTCAGAGCTTAAAAAAATAGAAAATACTAAACGACAAAATATTGAACAATTTCTTCAAAGATGGGGTGTATGACCAAGATAGATACTGGGATTGTCACAACTAGATTGGATTTGATTGCTCGTTATCTTGATAATCTCAAAAGATTTGAGCAAACTAGTTTAGATGATTACCTGCTTGACTTTGATAGTCAACTAATTACAGAGAGACTTTTGCAATTAATGGCTCAAGCAGCAATAGATATCAACGACCACATATTATCAAAGCTCAATCCAGGAAAGTCAGAAACTAACTTTAATTCTTTTATTAGCCTTGGTAAATATGGTGTAATTACTCCCGAATTAGCCAGACAAATAGCACCATCATCAGGATTAAGAAATCGCCTGGTGCATGAATATGACGAAATAGATCCGCAACAAGTTTTTAACTCTATAAGTTTTGCATTACGACTATATCCGCTTTATGTGCGTCAAGTTAACTCTTATTTAATTTCATTGAGTCAAGAAGATGGCTAAAAAAAGTAAAATTTCAGAGGAGCATCAACAATTATCACTGTTAGAAACAGAAAATGCTGCAAATTCTGAAGTATCAGATGATGATTGGTTATCGGGTGATTTTGGCTTTGATAGTGATGGCGATCGGACTATCGAAACTGAAGGTGAATTACTCACACTCAAGCTACTACGGGAAGCAATTCAAGCTCAAAATCCTGATGATCAAGTAATGGCTGATTTTGCTGAATATGTTTTACCAAATTTGTTACGCATAGCAATTGGTGTGACTGCGAAAGGTGGTAAGTATTTTGATGAAATTGACCAAAAACGAGAAGCGGAGGGTAAAACTAAAGTTAGGCGAGATAATGCAGCAGATCAATCACTGAATACACATTTACTTAATGGATTATTCCCTGCTAATTTAATTGAGAGACGTTTACAGCAACTTGATACAACAGTCCGGCGAGTTGTTAAAGAACGAGAACGTCGTTTGGTAATTTCTGGATTTATTTTACATGACTTTGAAAAGTTTCCTGATGTGCCGAATGATTGCCGCAAGTTACCGTTAACAGAACATCGTCAAATTATTGCGGAAAAAGTTATTCAGTTAGGACTCAATAAGTTTATTAATCCTGATAATTTAGAAGATTATCAAGAGTATATTGATGATTTATTGTGCATGGCTTATAATGCACAAAGTCGCTGGGATACTAACTGGAACTTTTCGGAATTTGGGTTGAATCCAGTATTGCGCGATCGCACCCTACGTAGCTTATCTGGCTTAACTTGTTTAGCTGATTCTCTCGCCTCAATTGTTAAACATCCCCAAGATGCTGAACATACTAAACTCAAAGAAATTCTCCACTTTTTAAGTGATGGACAATTAAAACTTACTTATCATAGCATTGCTGAAAATAGAGGTGTTTTAACTAATGTTGTTAATAATGCCTTGATGGAAGCACACACTAGCCTTAATACTGAAAATGAAACCTACTATGAAATACTGCTTTATTTACCCACAGGAGTAATTTATTTAGCGAAAAAAGATGCGCCAGCAATTAATAGAAAAGGATTAAGTGATCGCGTTATCAATACCATCAAAAAACTCTGTGCTAACCAACTGCAACTTAGAAAAGTTGGCTTCAGTCGAGGAAATATTGGGATGAAATATGCTGATTATTATAATCTCTTCCTCGACATCAAAGGTTTAATGCAGTTTACTGTCGATGCAGTGCCAAGCAAAGTCAAAACTAGCAAAGCCGCAGATAAAGGTAATAATTTAGCTCAATTTCAGCGTAAAGGTGTTTTAGATAAGAATATTGAGATTGATTTCGCGGAAGATATTCGTATCGATCATTTAGCTGAATTAGGAGCTTTAATTACTGGAAAGTTTTGGAAAGAGTATCTAGAAAGAGTTAAAGCTGTAATTAAAAATAACAAAGAACTCCCTCCCATTCCAACTATCAATCTTACGGATATAGCTGTCGATTTTCTGGGTTTATCTGAACATAAATCTGAAATTACTGGACTTCAACAACTTAAAGATACAGGAGGCATTGCTTATGACTGGTATTATATTGCAGCACAATACCTGAAACATAATCCAGGACAAGAAGAAGTTCGAGAAATTTCTCAAAGTCTGGTTAATCACTGGATGGAAATTATTGAACCAATCATTAATCAATACACTCTGCCTGATGAATGGAAAGATTTAAGAGATTGGTGCGATCGCGTCATTATGCTGCCAACAGAAACGCAACAAAAATCAGCTAATGATCAAGCCGAAATATTTTTTAAAGAATTAGCTAATTACAACGCTGCGAAAAAAGCTAGTCGTGGACGACAACTCATTTGCTCAATTTCTCACTCTGCCTACACAGTAACCGAACAAATGGAGTCAGCCGTTCTTTTTACTCCCCAAGTTTATACTAACAAACAGCATTTAGGAGGCTCAAATGCTAAACGTAATATTTCAAGCATTGCAGCAATTGAAATGATGCTGCGGCAGATTTTGATGAATCAAACCCAAGCAGTAGGGAAAAAATTTGAAGACGGCAAATATCGCTATCTCTACTTTTATCCAACTTATTACTTCACGCCAGAAACCAATAAGTTTTTACAAAAAGCTTATACAGGAATTGCTCAAACTCGTTTTGATACGAGTATCCGCAATCATTTTATCAGTAAAGATTTACAAGCGAACTTGCAGCGAGAAAAATACCAAAGTGTTGATACTTTCCTCATTGATGAAAATCTACAGTCAGAAAAAGACCGCACATTTAAACTGTCTTATCCTGAAGACCAACCTTTAACATTTTACTTCATGGCACTGCCGCCAGGACGAGACAGTACCGATACCGAATCTTGGGTAATGCCTACTTGGTTAGCATTTGCTTTTCCGATGATTTTAGATGTTAAAACTGTGGTTTCTGAGTCGCCAATTCCACCGTTTAATGATGGTGCTGAATTTGAGGAAAGCGTTTTTCTTGACAGTGCGCCTCATGCTTTTCGTGCATTAGTAAGACGCGATCGCTTCCGTCTAGACTACATCCTTGAAGGTTGGCATGACAACGGTACTCAATACCCCGCACCGTTAAATGTGCTTACCGCCGCCTACGCCATTCATTTAGATGTGAATGCGCGACAAGGAAAGTCTGGTTATGATGCCAACTGGGGAAGATTTACGGAATTGGCAAAGGATTTTGAAACTAGTCCTTTGTACGTCTTTTCTTACCTCAATCGTTGGGTGCGTAACCAAGGAATCGAAACAGCCAGAATTGAAAAAATTCGGCTTTATACATATCACTTTTACCCTTGTTTTGACACTTATGCAAAATTTGAACATATCCAAGAGGAATTAATTGTGGGAGAAGAATCAAGTCTCAATCATCCTAAAAAATTAACTGAACTTTATCGCCGTTTTTATCGAGCAAATAAGCGTTATAATCCCAAAGCTAATGCTGTGTTAAAACCGATTGATATTGCAGCTGACACTATACTCAAAGCTGAGTTAAGTGTGTTTCATGGAGAAACCTTAGTTGCAGCAGTAGCAGCAGAAGTTTTTAAACTCATGGATCGCGTTCATTCCTCTACTGCTGAGGGACGCTGGGTGATGAGTAAACGGGAGGAAGAACGGCAAGCAGTTTTAGATTTTGCACGGTATTTTGTAGAGGAGGTATTTGAGAAATCTTTTGCAGGCGATCGCGCTCGTTTAGCAGGACGACAACTCAACTTAATTCGAGACACCTGTGAATTTTTATATCGCCTAGAAGACGACAAAGAAAATGCAGCAAGAGATGACAAGGCTGCTGAATCAAATGATGATAATGAGTAATCATTAATTTCCCCTAATTCTGTTTAGAAACATCAATCATTATTGGAGATATATCATGGCATTGCTAAAGACAGTAGAACCCAAGTTCTTTCAAGCTGAAATTCCCTACAAACCGATGGGTAAATATGTCCATTTTCTAACTATTCGCATCACCGAATCTTACCCACTATTTCAGACAGATGGTGAATTGAATAAAGCACGGGTTAAGGCTGGAGTTAAAGACAAAACTACAATTAGTCGATTGTCAATGTTCAAGCGTAAGCAATCCACCCCAGAGCGTTTAGTTGGTAGAGAATTACTACGTAACTATGGCTTAATGAAGCCTGAAGACTGTGAATATAACGTAAATTTTGCAATGGATAATCCTGATTGTATTATTTACGGGTTTGCCATTGGTGATTCGGGTTCAGAAAAATCAAAAGTTGTTGTAGATACAGCATTTTCTATAACACCATTTGATGAATCTCATGAAACATTTACCCTAAATGCTCCTTTTGAAAATGGCACAATGGCCTCTAAGGGTGAAAATGGTTCTAAGCCAGGTGAAGTTACTAGCCGAATTAATCAACAAGACCACATCAGACCACAAGTTTTCTTCCCTAGTATTGTCACCCTTAAAGACCCTACTGAAGCTGGTTTTCTTTACGTTTTTAATAATATTATGCGGACTCGTCATTACGGCGCACAAACAACCCGCACAGGACGAGTGAGAAATGAGTTAATTGGTGTTGTCTTTGCAGATGGAGAAATTACAAGTAATTTGCGTTGGACTCAAGCAATATATGACCAAATGAAAGCTAACAATACATTACATCCACCTGAACCTCTGGATGAAGATGATGTCATTACTGCTGCTAAAAGTGCAATTGAAACATTAATGGCTGACGAATTTATTGTTCATACTGACTTTATTGGTGATGCTTTTACACCCTTGCTAAATGAAGTTAAATCACTCACAGGTAACGAAAAAGGAATTAAGGAACTTTTGCAAAAGGCTGATGCAGAAGCCAAGGCTTACGCCAATAAGCATATCAGTAAAAAGAAAACTGCTGCTAAAGCGGGGAAAGAGTAATGGTGTCAATTTACCGTTGTGAATTAGAACTCCACGACAGCTTATATTATGCCACGCGCGAAATTGGAAGACTCTACGAAACTGAGCCTGTAATCCACAATTATGCTCTCTGTTATGCGCTGGGTTTAGTTGATAGCGAAGTCTATTCTACGACTGTTGTAGAAGAACATTCTTATCGCTATTTTTGTCCCGAACAAGTACCAAAATATGAGGAGCATTTAACGCCACTCAATAAACAAGGTATTTACGTTACTCCGGCGCGTGCAATTACTCATACTGCCATTCTCAATACTTGGAAGTATGCAAACAATAACTATCATGTAGAGATGGAAAAAACGCAGAAAAATATCCCTAGTTTTGGTAGAGCGAAGGAAATCGCACCAGAAAGTATATTTGAGTTTTTTGTTATCTCCCAAAAAGAACTCAAGTTACCAAAATGGATTCGTTTGGGTAAATGGATGAGTAAGGCTGAGGTAACAGTTGAAAAATTACCTCAACCTCAAACTACTGAAGGTTTATTCACTTGCAAATATCCTTTAAATCCTTTGGATGTGATGTTTACTAATCAAGTAATTAGCTACGATGTGGTGAATATGCCTCCTGTGAGTTTAATTCAAAATGTGCAGATGCGAGGGCAATATTATCAATTTAAGGAGATGCAAGACATCAAAATTCCGGCGCGGATGGAATATCATTTTCGAGGTTAATTATGTTCCAAAACCTTTGCCACCTTTTTTCTTCTTTTTCGTCGGCTCTATTACCATTAACTCGGCTGCAAAACCTGCTTCATTTTGCAACATTAATTTACGAATGCGTTGACGTTGATAAGCCTGTACTTCCGCCGCTAAGGGATGATTGGGGTCAATTTTTAGGTGAGTAATAGAAGAAACATATTTTTCTTTACTTTCGGGATTATTAGGCTCTTTTAGTCCGCACATAATCCCACCTTCATCTCCTGAATAACCCACAAAATCAATTTCAAATTCTCTGTCTGGGTCAGCGTTTTCTGCTTTTTGTTTTAATGTCTTGAGAAACTCTTTACCAGCTTTTGCTTTAATTGGTAAACTTTGTTTTAATTTTTCAGTTAGTGTTTTTGCTGCTTTGTAATCATCAATTCTCACTGGTATTACTCCTTATGCAGTCTTTTTTACTGAGAACAATCCTACTATTACTCCACAGTCGTTAAAATTTTAGATACCAAATTTAGCGATCGCCCCTCCATTTTCCCACACACCCGTGAAACACTATCAACAACAACCAAACGCCTTCCCCAGCGAATACCTGAATAACTTGTGGGGAGAAATTCACGCTTGTCCTTACTTTGCTGTCAACAACCTCAACCGCGATTTTGTCGGTACTAAGGGATTTTCTGTAGTATTTAGGCGATCGCACATCTCTACAGTAGAGCAGAAATTCCCCTATTTCAAACCCTACCTTGATTTGGCTCTCCAAGCTAACTGTAATGCTTTTTACCTCAACCCCTTACTCCTCAAAGAAGGTTCTCGCGTCGATCCCCATATAGACCGTTCTCTGCGTTCTTACTGCAAAACCGTTGAACCGCCTACCTTTGTCAGCGTTCTCTATGTGCGCGTACCAGAAAATATGGAAGGGGGTGAACTGGTACTCAAATCGCACAAACGCCAACTGGGACAAATTAAGCCGCAGATGAATACATTACTTTACTTTCAAGGTGATTTGACTCATTCTGTCAATGCTGTGAAAACTTCTGGAAGTCGCCTCAGTTTAGTTTGCGAACAGTATACTTTAAGCGATGCTGAACTCGTAGACATACCAGAGTTTACAGTAGAGTCTAGAGTTGCTCAGTCTACAGCAAAAAAACGCAAGTAAATTTTTTGACTTTTGCCTTTTGACTTTTAACTTGATTATATGCCGCACAGCCTAGTTCTTAACCTACTACCTCAGTCGCCAATTCCTGCACAATATCTCACCGGGAGACATTTACACGCTTTATTTTTAACCCTGGTGAGTTCTGTAGATCGAGAATTAGGCGATCGCTTACATGATTCTACCGCAGACAAAGCCTTCACCCTCTCCCCTCTCCAAGTTAATTCCCCCCTTTTTAAGGGGGGTAAGGGGGGATCTAAACTGCGCTGGGAACATCAACAACCAATCTCCGCCGGAACGCATTGTTGGTGGCGCGTCTCTCTCTTAGATGACACACTTTTCAGTCAACTAACGCAACTATGGCTAAATCTTAATCCTAGTCACCCTTGGCATCTTGGCCCGGCTGACTTGTATATTACCAGCATTCAAGGCACACCCCAATCAACCCAACCTTGGGCGAATGCTTGCGGCTATAGTCAATTATATGAGGAAGCCAGTGAAAGAGATCGCTCTCTTAACTTAGCTTTCTGCACACCCACCGCCTTTCGCCAAGGACATTTTGATACTACCCTTCCTACAAGAGAATGTGTTTTTAATTCCCTACTTTCGCGGTGGAATAAATATAGCGGGATAGAATTACCTGGAATTTCTCTAGAGTCAATATTTCCGTCTTTTATTAACATCCACACAGAAATATTAGCCGACTCCCGCAGCAAATTTATTGGCGTTATTGGTGAAATTAATTATCGCATATTAGGCGAAGCTGAACCAATCCAAATTAAACAACTTAACACCTTAGCTAACTTTGCTTTATATGCAGGTGTGGGACGTAAAACAACAATGGGAATGGGGATGGTAAGAAGGTTATAGGTTACAGGTTACAGGTTATAGGGGATGGGTTATGGGTTACAGGGGATAGGAGATATAAGTAAAAAAAGAAGAGATAATTTATGGTTAGTGATGATATGTAAATGGGCATACTAAGTTTATAGCAAAGTTTTGTATAAACTTGCTGGCTGTAACCTATCACCTATCACCTATGAAAATTGAGTCACATCGAGATTTAATTGTCTGGCAAAAATCAATGGATATGGTAGTTCAGATATATCAGTTGACTGCTAATTTTCCAGCAATAGAAACATATCGAATTACATCACAAATTACTCGTGCAGCAGTATCTGTGCCTACTAACATTGCTGAGGGTCACGGACGCAGTAGTAGCAAAAACGATTATGCTCATTTTCTGGCAATATCTAAAGGCTCATTAATGGAAACAGAAACTTTATTAATGTTATCAACAAGGCTCAATTATCTTACTTCTAAACAAGCTGATCCAACATTATCTCTGATTACAGAAATCAGCAAAATGCTCACCACTCTTCGATATCGGATATTAAACAGCTAATGAATAATCAAAACATCGCTAATATTCCTTCACTAGAAACATATAATCTGTCACCTGTAACCTATAACCTGTCACCTGATGAATATATCCCGATCGCAGCATTAAACCAATATGCTTATTGTTCGCATCGCTGCTGGCGGATGTTTTGTGCGGGCGAATTTGTTGACAACCAATACACAATTGAGGGTACAACATTACACGATCGCGTCCATACTGTAGGAGAAGGACAACGTGAGGAAACTTGGCAAATCCGCGCTATTTGGTTGAAGTCTGATAAGTACAAACTGATTGGCAAAGCTGATTTAATTGAATTAGAAAATGGCGAATACTATCCCATAGAATATAAACGCGGACGCAAAGGTGAATGGGATAACGATGAATTACAAGTTTGCGCTCAAGCCTTGTGTTTAGAAGAAATGACGGGTAAATCTATCAACACTGGCTATATTTATTATGCCCATTCCCACCAACGTCAATTAGTGGAGATTTCTGAAGAGTTAAGGCAAAGTGCGATCGCCACAATTGAAGCTGTGCAAATGCTATTATTTACAGGCGCAATGCCTAAAGCCATCAAAACAAAACGCTGTGATGGATGCAGTTTATCTCCTCAATGTTTGCCTCAAACTGCTGATAAAGTAAAACGATATCAAGAAGCAGTATAAATAATTTGGTGTTGCTGAGAATATTTTTGAAAAGCTCACGCATAGACGCGATAGCGGCTTCCCGGAGGGTAGGCGCAAAGGCGCAAAGAATAAGTCTGCGTTAAAAAACTTTCTTTTACCTCTAATAAGGAAATAATCATGGGTACAGTTTACATTTCCCAGGAAGATGCTTTCATTGGCAAAATTGATGAACGTCTTAGTGTTAAATTCGATAAAAAGATAATTTTAGATGTCCCACTCATCAAAATAGAAGGTGTAGTAGTTTTAGGACGTGCTACTGTTTCGCCTGCTGTAATTTCGGAACTTTTAGAACGCAGTATTCCTCTCACATTCCTGACAGAAAACGGTCGTTATTTAGGACGTATAGAACCAGAGGTAACTAAAAATATATTTGTTCGCAAAGCCCAATGGCAAGCCGCCGGAGAATCAACCCAAGCAATTCATGTTGTCCAAGGATTTGTGCGTGGTAAATTGAAAAATTATCGTCAAATTCTTACCCGCCGTCAGCGCGAATCTTCAGATATAGATTTATCTAAAAAGATAACCCAATTAGAACAAGCGATCGCACCAATCGACACGACACACAACATCAATTCATTGCGCGGTTTAGAAGGTGCGGGGAGTGCGGCTTATTTTGGTTGTTTTAATCAACTAATTCGCAATGCAGAATTTCAATTCTCTCACCGCCTGCGTCGTCCGCCAACAGATCCCGTAAATTCTTTACTCAGTTTTGGTTACTCCTTATTGCGTCATGATGTGCAAGGGGCGATTAATATAGTTGGGTTTGATCCATATTTAGGATATCTGCATTGCGATCGCTATGGTAGACCTTCTCTTGCATTAGACTTAATGGAGGAATTTCGCCCCCTTGTGGTAGACGCGGTTGTGTTATCTACCCTAAACAAGCAACTGCTAACACCCGCAGATTTTATCACTGAACCCTTAAGCGGTGCAGTTTCCCTCACCCCCGAAGGACGCAAAACATTCTTGCGCTTATACGCACAGAAAAAACAATCGGAATTTAAACATCCCGTCATGGGGCGCAAATGCACTTATCAAGAAGCCTTTGAACTCCAAGCGCGGTTACTGGCTAAATACCTCATGGGTGAAACCGAGAAATATCCACCTTTGGTTTTGAAATAGGTGAGAGGTTAGAGGTTGCAGGTGACAGGAGGGAATGTTTGAGTGAAAGATGAATTAAAAAAGAAAGTCATTGTATCCTACGATGTCCCAGAAGACAAACGCCGGACGAAAATCCATAAAATTTTAAAATCTTATGGACAGTGGGTGCAGTACAGTGTGTTTGAGTGCCAGTTGACTGAGACTCAATATGCCAAATTGCGATCGCGTTTGCACAAACTCATTAAACCAGATACCGACAGCATTCGCTTTTACTTTCTCTGCGCCTGCTGTTTTGATAAAATCGAACGCATCGGTGGCGAACAACCCCGCGACGAAAGCATTTTCTTTGCCTAATTCGCGGATGGGTAGGTGTAAAAAATTCGCCTTGAGGAAAAATAGCTGTCTCCCTTTCAGCACAAGCTTTTGCCGAAAAATTCAATTAAAATCACCCGCGCACTTTGTACAGCAACGGTTTCAGCCATTTTCCTCAAATCAACTGACTTTTGATACTGTTATAATCAACCCATCCGCGAAACTGAACCTTGAAAACCAAATAAACACTAGCTTTCCGGCTTCCGCCGTTGAAATTTCAATTAATCCCTATTAGGGATTGAAACCATCCATCCAGCAGTACCGATAATACCAATACTTAGTTGAAATTTCAATTAATCCCTATTAGGGATTGAAACATGAATTCACTACCAGCATCCTCAAACTGACTGGTGAAGTTGAAATTTCAATTAATCCCTATTAGGGATTGAAACCGAATTTTTTTAAGTTAAAATGCCACGGACTTAGGTTGAAATTTCAATTAATCCCTATTAGGGATTGAAACGGTGAATGGAAGCTCACTACAATAGATGCTCTTGTAGTTGAAATTTCAATTAATCCCTATTAGGGATTGAAACGTCTGAGTAGGCTTCCAGTTTACATATTTCCAGTTGAAATTTCAATTAATCCCTATTAGGGATTGAAACTAAAACATGAAGCCTTCAAAAAAGAAGTACAACGAGGTTGAAATTTCAATTAATCCCTATTAGGGATTGAAACTGGGTTTTTCTTTTTCTTTAGTGGTTTTCTTGTCGGGTTGAAATTTCAATTAATCCCTATTAGGGATTGAAACCATCTCTACCATTCTTCCCGTCTTTACCTGGGATGTTGAAATTTCAATTAATCCCTATTAGGGATTGAAACAGCAATCCAAGTTTTAGTATCTCACCCGTATCTCTGTTGAAATTTCAATTAATCCCTATTAGGGATTGAAACCTTGTCGCTGAATACGCCTACTCGCTCAATCGCGGGTTGAAATTTCAATTAATCCCTATTAGGGATTGAAACTAGGGCTGTAGTGGCTGTTGTGGCTGCATTACCAGTTTAAATTTCAATTAATCCCTATTAGGGATTGAAACGTGGCTGCATTACCAGCACTTGTTAAAGCTTTAGTTGAAATTTCAATTAATCCCTATTAGGGATTGAAACTCAGTAATTTCACCTGTTAAGGGGTCAAGGTAGATTGTTGAAATTTCAATTAATCCCTATTAGGGATTGAAACAGTCGCCTATTTTACCTAGTGCTTCATTTGCGGCTTTAGTTGAAATTTCAATTAATCCCTATTAGGGATTGAAACTGTCTGATGCTTGGATGGCATTAATGCAGTTGCAGTTGAAATTTCAATTAATCCCTATTAGGGATTGAAACAGCAAGGAAAACAGTTGCAAGCGTCGCTGAGGACATTGCGTTGAAATTTCAATTAATCCCTATTAGGGATTGAAACAGGAACCGAACCGATTAAGGTACAAGTAGCTATGGAAGTTGAAATTTCAATTAATCCCTATTAGGGATTGAAACGAGTTTAGAGTTGGACTTACATTTACAAGGGAAAATGCTTCAAAATCCCCATTTCTAAGGGGGATTTAGGGGGATCAATATACGTGAAACTTTACATTAAATGAAGTATAACTCTAAAAATTTGCATTCCTAATTATTTTCTTCCCAATAATTAATTCCTTTTCATCTTTCATAATCAATTCAGTCTGATTAATTTTAACTATTTCATACTTTTCTGCCGTAAACAAAGAGATGAAAGTGATTAATATATCTGCCAAATTAATTTTATGTAATATTGGTAAACTGAAGTTAAACATAGATTGGGGCGCAGCTTTAACAATTAAAAATAATCTGCCATAATTGACATACCATACACCAGTAAATTTATCACCAGTGAATAATTCTTTAGGTTTAGCTAAAATATATGTCTGTGTTTTGGTTTGGGTATAAGTCATATCATCTTTAAACTCAATCGAAATTTTTTCCCACTCGCTGTTAATACGCCATTTACCAAAAAGTAAAAGTTCTATATCAATATCCGAAAGATTCATATTAATACCTTAATTCAATAATTTCTGACTTTATCGCCCATTGTTGTTACAAACTTTCACGCGAGTCAAAAACAGGTGCATTTGCCACACCAACCAAGAATCAACCCGCCAAGCACCCATTGATTTAGGTTCTAATGATAAATTTACAGATATACTAGCAGTATCTTGGTCGTAGTGTAACCATTTAACTGGTAGATGTCCCATTGGTGTATGCGGAGATAATTTAAAAGTTAGTTGCTCGTATTGTAACCATTTTCCATCTTTTCGCCACCCCAGGCGATCGCCTAATTTTTTTTCGGTTTCATAATCAACTTGTCCCCCAATTTCATCCCAAATACTTTGCTGAATACTAAAGCCGAAATAACCATGACTGTATTTTTGCCAAAGTTGATCAATGTTATAAAAAGCTTGACAAGAAAAATTCAAAACATCTTCTCGATAAACCTCATTCCAGTCACTCTTACCCATAACTTGCAACAATAATCTTGCTGTTTCAATATCTGCGTCTTGCCATTTAGACTCTGCTAGTAGACTTTGCAATTTACCATAATCAATGGTTGTCTTAACCTGCAATTCTGCTTGGCTAAACTTAATATCATCCTGCGCTACCTCTGGTAACTCGATTTTTTCTATTGGAATTTTTGCCTTAGTATGAATAAAATCTGTCTCTACTATCCCCAGTGCTTTTTTTTGGGCAATTAGTTGAGTAGACATATAATTAGATATTAAACAAATCGCTTGATTGACAGTGATTTCATCTTGACTGATATTAAAATCGTAAACTTGGCTATCTAATAATTGTGCTTGAAAAAAAGCATCTTGTAGCCTATCTTGCTTTTCGTAACTGGCTACTAATAAATTAAGAATATTATGAGAAATTGTATTACTATCTGGGAATTTTAATAAATTGACTTCAGAATTTAAATTACTACTGGCTAAATTTTGAATTTCTCCCACAGTTGCATAAAAATCTGCATCTACCTTTACCACCTCATCGATTAAAGACTGCAACGGACTAAAGTAATCTTGCAGGGAATTTTCCAGATTAATTGCTGTTTCCGCTATTTTGGCAATTTCTTGGCGAATTTTTGTCGCTCTGAATTGATATTCATAAATTTCTTGATATATTTCTATATCTTTCGCTATCTGTTGAATAGCTCGCTGCTGGTTTTTAGTATCTTCTCCTAAACATTTAATTCCCGCACTGAGCAATTGGACTTTTTCTAAAATCAAAAGATTAGTATTGCTTAATAATAAAGTAGATTTTAAATTTTCTTCCTTCTCCCATTTTAACTTTTCGAGAATTTGCAGATTATTACAATTTTTGGCTTCTAACTTATTTCTTTCTTCATTGATTTTTCTAATTTCGCCATATTTTTGGTTAAATAAATTCTTCCAATCATCAATAAATTTTAATAAAAATTCTTGATAACTATCTTTATAACTTTCTAAAAAATCTAAAAGTTGAGTATAGTCCCTAATTAATAATTTAACCTCTGCTAAAATCTCAGTTTGGCTAATTTCTTGTTTGCGTTTAATTAATCCCCACAAATAAGCATGAGATTTATAACCTTCTTTGATTAAGGTTTGACATTTTTGAATTTTTTTTTGAACCTTCTTTAACTTAGGATTTTTTAGAATCGGGAATTTATATTTTTTTTCATAAATCGTAATCGATTCATAAGTAATTAGTTGTTTTCGCTTTTTAGCTAACATCACAGATTCTAAAAAACATACCCATTGCGATACCTAAAGATTTTGGTCAACCAATCAGACAGAATTACTGGCCATAGCTGTTCTGCACAATTTCCAGACCAAACTATTCTTGCGAGATTCTACAAGCTCCATACCAATTTTTTCTAACAGTCGCTGAGAAGCTATATTATCGTGATCGCATCCAGCTGTTACACTTTGTATATGAGATTGAGAAAACGCCCAATCAATCACAGCTTTTGTCGCTTCTAATGCGTACCCACGTTGTCGATAAGAAGACGCTACATAATAGCCAATTTCTAGAGAACCAGTAGGTATACCTGCGCTATCAGGAATTACTTTCACCATAACGTGACCAATAAGCATGTTATCTGCTTGATGAATAATTAAACTTCCCCAACCCCATTCACGTTGAAAGGGATATTTGGATAAAATATCTGCAATCATCGAAAAATTATTACTAAACTCATCATCATGCCAATACCAATCAGGTAAAACTTTCACACCTAAAAATGATGCTAATTCGTCATTTCCTTTGATTGCTATTTGTGCTACCTCTAAGTTAAAGGGTACTAAATTTAATCTTTGAGTAATCAGTTGTTTCAACATATTTAATTCTGAATTTGTTGTTTGTATTTGCACTCAATTATCACGAAAGATTATCTTTAATCCAGCATCCATTTTAACACTTTTGGATCTTTGTTGTAGTAATATGTTTTGCCATCTTTAGCAGTTACAGACTTACCTTGGCTGGCTTTGCTTCTAATAGTAGCTAGAGAGTAGTCTGTTAATGTTTGCATTTCTTTGTGAGACAGTCCAGTAATTGTTGCTGTCACTGCTGATTCTCGTTGGATTTTAAATTCCTGTTTAGGCAAAACATCTAGAGTAATCAGTTCTGCTGCCGATAATCTACCACCCTCTTTTTCTCGGCGATAATCTGCTATGGAAATTAGTCGCCAAGTAGATTCTGCTGAAAGTTCCAAAACCCATTGATGATAGTTAAACAGACTTTCCCGATGTCCGACACTAATAAAAGTTGTTTTTGTTGCTTGTAATTGTTGATATAAATTACTTTCGTTCTTCAAATCTAAAGCACTTGTCGCTTCATCTAAAATTGTGAAACTTGGATGTGTAATTAATAATCTGGCAAAAGCTAGGCGTTGTTGTTCACCCAACGACAAGATATTTTCCCAAGGAACTTCCGTATCAAATCCCTTGACGCGAGTCAGCAAGTGTTGGAGGTTAACTTGTTCTAGGACTGCTTCGAGTTCGCGATCGCTCATTTTCCGATCTGTATGGGGATAAAGCAACTGTTCCCGCAAAGTCCCCAAGATAATATAAGGACGTTGGGGTAAAAACAAAACTTCTTGGAGTGGAGGACGCACCAAACGACCAGTTCCCGCATTCCACAAACCTGCGATCGCCCTTAACAAAGAACTCTTACCCCTACCACTAGGGCCAACAATCAATAACCCCTCTCCTGGTTGAACAGCAAGTGATAAATCTTTCACTATGACTTGCTCATAATTAGGAGTTTGTAAGGTCACATCTTCAAACGCAAAATGATTCTCTTCAACTGTTTTAATAATACTGACGTTCTCTGGTTGTTTGCTCACAGACTCTAGCGCCTCAGAAAACTCAGCTAACCGTTTTACATAACTAGAGAATCGGCTAGAAATTCCAAACTCAGATATTAATACCCCCAGAGAATTGGAAAACATGAAACAAGCTACACTAATTTGATTAATTTCTCCGTAATCAATTTGGTCTTGTAAAAATAAAGGAGTCAGAACTAAGGTCGAAAATACACCAATCGCTGACTGATATGCTCTAGCAAAAGCATCTTGTCCCCTTTCCCAACTCAACCTTTCTTCCGAACTTTTAATTACATTATTAAATCGACGCTGAATAATATTTATTTCTTCGGCTTCTCCCTGAAAAAAAGCTATTGATTCAGCATGATTCCGCACATGGGTCAAGCAATAAGCGAAGTCTGCTTTAAATTGAATTTCTTCCTGATTAATTGTATTCAGTTTTTGATTTAATAAAACGGCTATTAAATTCCCTACAATTGTATAAACAACCAAATAAATAGCAATTTGTCCAGAAATTGTAGCCAGAATTATCAAAGAACTTCCCATTTCTAGTGTTTTTTCTAGAAACAGCGTGGAAAATCTTAAACCATTGCTAGTAATAGGTTCTAGTTCTTTAGATAAGCGTTGATCTGGGTTATCTATATCAGATTTAAAATTTATTTTATAATAAGCTTGATTGCTCAAATATTTTGCCAAAATATTACTATTCAGCCATTGATACCAATCAAGAGCTATTTTTTTAGTCAAATACTTTGATAAAGTTACGATACAAACTGATAATAAAACGACTACACAAGATATCCACAAAGTCTCATTATATTTATCAAGATTTCTCTCTTCAATAACAATATCAATTACATAACGATTCCAATATGTACCTGCTGCATTTATGCTGGTCAGTCCAAATATTAATAATACTAAGAGAATCAGCATTCCCCAGGAACGAATTACTTCT
Source organism: Anabaena sp. FACHB-83 (assembly GCF_014697485.1). Classification (NCBI taxonomy): domain Bacteria; kingdom Bacillati; phylum Cyanobacteriota; class Cyanophyceae; order Nostocales; family Nostocaceae; genus Anabaena; species Anabaena sp. FACHB-83. Next base: position 25,466 of record NZ_JACJRY010000011.1, read on the forward strand.
GAAAATGCTCTTCCTGTTGTTTCTGTAGGATACCAATAAGGTTGAGCGAATATTCTAATATCTTGCCAAAATTGAATCAAACTAGAAAAAGAATTTGTATTATTTTGCTCACGCACAGATGAAGTTTGCATATTCTCAAAGTAAAATAAATCAGACATTCAGAAATGGCCTTTGAAGTATAAATTAAATTCAGAGGCCATTTTGTGATTTTAAAAATTGAAGATTTTTAACTCCCCATCAACTGTACTACGTTGTTGCTTCCTCCTCAACAATTTCGATAGTTTTTGGAGTCTCGCCCTCTGGAGTATCAGTCACAACTACTGGGTTCAGATGTTGTTTGAGTTTGGCTTTGAGTTCATCTGTAATTGGTAATTCATTGATTTCTTTGAGGAGAAATCTTACAGATTCAGTTTTGCTACGTTCTGTATATACGAGTTTGAGCAGGCTTTCAAGCCCATATCCAGCAGCAACTTCACCTACAGAACCTAGTAAACCCAGCAGACCTAGCCCACCTAACAAGCCCAAAGGCCCTCCCAAAGAAGAGAGTAAAGTTAGTGTCGCAGTCATACTACCACCTGAAGCCACAGTCGCCAGTACGAATAGTACACCAGAAAGACCTAATCCCGAAAGTTTTTTGACGAGTTCATCCATTGTATTTACCAACTATCCTTATATGGTGAAAAAATGACCGGTAAATTAATTAATAATTTCTCTCAATCCAGGAATTATTAATTAATCTTGCTCATACCAACAATAGATTACATAATTCATCAATTTGTTGGCTATATTCAGCAATTAATTGATGGGCTACAGCTTGTAGCTTACGAGTATTTGGAAGTTTGATATTATCTATTGCTTCTAGTTCCTCATCTAAAAATGGTTGAAATCGATAGTAAGAACTTCTAGCATCTTGATGGCTAGGTTCAAACAACCGTTCTAATTCTCCAGATACTACTTCACTATTACCATCAAGCACAATATTTAAAAGTGGTCTAGTCCATTGCAAGAGTCCCCAATTTTTGACTGAATTATGAGGATAAACACTCGTCAAAGAACCTGTACCTAAAGAAACTACTAAGATATCTTCTAGATTGAGGACTCTATTAGCTTCTTTTTTACTACTAATTTGTGCTTCAATAATAGCTAGATGGGCTGGATTATTAGCAAAAACTCCACCGTCAATTAAAGTGTAAAAGCCACTAATATTGTGAGAAGTCGGAATCCGATGGGGAGCAAAATAAGTGGGAGTAGCACTAGTAGCTAATGCTACATCTAACAGCGAAAAACCTCCACACAAATTGCGAAATTTTTGAGATTCTATTTGTTCTTTGTGGTGCTGATTAGTAAAGAATATAGGAACTCGCTTTTCAATGTCGTAGCTAGTTACAAAAACTTCTTTCAGATTATTTTCTAGAGATGCAGTACCAAAATATTGTCTTAAAATTTCTTCTTTGCTGTTTGAAGGATATTTTGGTTGAAGAAATATATCTTCTATTGGCCCTAATATTCTTTCAAAAAATGGTTCATAAAATATTTCTACACCATACTCAAGAAAGAGTTGCAGTAAATCCTCAGCCGTGTATTCAGCAGATAATTCTTCAGATTCAGATGCTTTAGAAGTTAGTCGAGGTTGTGTGAGTCCGAGGGCTAAAATTCCTCCACTAGAAGTACCAGCAATTAAATCAAACAAACTAAATATCGGTTTTTGTGTCCGCCTTTCAATTTCTGCTAACAAAAGTGCTGGAATAATCCCCCGAATACCACCTCCATCAATAGACAGTATTTTATATTTGGATTTGGCTGTAGTTTCCATAGTTTCTGTTACTTGGTTTTCAATTAATGTTGCTACCTCTGCGGGTTGAACATTATCTTCAACTTCACTTTGACTAGTAGATTCTGGTATTGGTTCGGTAATTTGTAGCGGGAGAGTTACTAAATTGAGTAGAATATCTGAATCTTGATTATTAGTTGGTGTTGCTTCTTCTTGATTAGTTAAAGAGACTGTTGCTGCTAATAAATTTGTCGTGATTGGTGAAATCTCTTCTTCTGTCGTAGTGATTATTTCATCTTGTGGCGATGATTGATTTGCCAAGGGGATTTGTGCCACATCCCAACTAGGATTCCCACGTAAATTTCCTTGGTGGTCAGTGACAGTTTGACTTTTGACAGTCTTTCCTTCACCTTCATCTAATTTCCAATAAGCAACTAATCCTGGTTCATCCCCTGCTATTAACCCACAACGATGAACTTGGATTTGTTCTGAGGTGCAAGGATAATTCCAGACACTAATATTAGCTAATTGTCCAGCAAAATATACACGTTTATGTAATGTTGCACCAAGAGTTAAAGGACTGGTTGCTTTATTTAAAGCTGTACCTCTTAGAGAATCAGTATATTGTTGTTTATCTAGATAGATTGTGAGTTGCCCACTATTAAAAACAATAGCAAAAAAATGCCATACTCCTATCGTTAACTCTCCTTGTCCAAAGGTTTTAATCCCCTTAGTCACAGTTTCATCAATGTAAATATCTAGGCTTCCTGCTTCACTAATACCAAATTCAAAATTATCACTGTATCGTTCTGAAGAACGAGCTAAAAATACATTGCGAGTTCCGTAGCTAGTGGCTTTATTGGTTAATTTATGAGGGTTTAGCCAGCCTGAAACTGTGAAGGCGGAACTTCCTTGTGCAAAAACACCACCAAGATCATTTCTGCCAAAATCTATATAATCATCTACGCCATCAAATGTTAAAACTGTTTGCGTCTTGATCACAGCATTTTAATCCTCCAAAAAAATAAAGCTTAATTAATAAAGTTTAAGTTTAAGAAATTTTATATATAGGACTCATATTTGATTTGGGAAAAAAATTAGTACATTCAGATCAGGCTTCTTTCCTACTCCCGACTCCCCATTCCCTATTCCCGACCTACACAAATAAATTCAGAAATCAAACCGGATTCCTATATGTAATTTTATAAATAAGTCTAAGCGATGGTTAATATCCCTTCTTGAATTAAACGGCATACTAAGTTTAATTTGCTATTATCAATCAGACCTGGTAAAGCCCTGATGGGGAACTCTTCGGAATCTACAATGAAACGAATGGCTCGTTCTGATCTATTTGATTCCATAACAGTGTTACCTGCAAATTGAATACCAACCTGACTAATGGTTTTTATAACACGATATATACCTTTTCTTTTTTTAACAATTGTATCTAAGGTGAGATTTTCAATATTTTGGAGTTGGTAGAAATGCTCGTTTGCTAGTGGAGACATTTTACCTAAAAATCTTGTAGCAATTTCTTCAATTGCTAACTCAGCTTCTGATTTGTCTGCAAGAGTTTGCAGGAGTTCTTGAAATTGCTCTTGTAATGAAACTTTAGCTTCGCCCTGCTGCAAAAATCCTACTGGTAGTGACTCTCGGAAACGAACGTCTTTTTGAGTTAATAAAGTCACAGCACTATTAATCAAATCAAACCATTTGAATGAATAGATACCAATTGTTAAATGTAGAGAAGGAGATTCTGTCGTGAATACTTCATGAATATAGCCACGAGGTATATATAATAAATCACCAGCATTGAGGCAAAATTCCGCTACAGGCGATTTTAGTTGATTTTTAAATTTATCCTGATACTTTAGGTCAGAAACAAGCGGCAAAGCGATAGGGGAATCATAAATACGCCAGTTTTTTGAGCCTTCAACTTGCAAGATAAACACATCATGATCATCAAAGTGAGGCGGAAAACCCTGCGAATTCTTTGGTGACATATACAGGTTAATCTTCGTCGGATGATTGAAGAAAACTTCTAAATTTCTATGCAGGGTTGATATTGGCTGCCAACGCTCATTAATTCCCCCGACTATCACCGTATAACCAAGAGCATAGGCTTTGTAGAAGTGATTGAGTTCAACATCATCATTATGACTGAAACAAGACCCTTCCTTGACTAGTCGAGTGTTGCCAAGATCAGATCCGTGAGCTTGAATAATGGAGTCAACATCTTTAGTTGAAAGAAGTTCAGAATAGTAATCTTGCTCACTGCGAGAAACCAGACAAGGGCGTTTTTCCCAATATTGAGTCAAGAAAGTGCTTGAGTCTATTGGATGAAGCATTCTTTCAAAATCAAAGTCAGATGTTGACATCATTTAATTCCTCTAGAAAAGTTGCATCGACTAATAATTTCTTGCTGTGTTTTTAACGGTGTACTAATCAGTTACAACCTCAGAAAAAAGGAAAAATCTTTTAACAGTTTGATTACTTTTGAGTGAGTAAAATTTCGGCGATCGCCTGAGAAATGGGATAATGAGGTGAATATACCTCCATCCAGAAAAATTCCCCAACTGGGTTAACTTCGAGGAATACATAGCGGTTGTCAGGGGTAACGATAATATCAATCGCTCCATAGTTTAAGCCAAACTCAGCCATCAAGGTGAGTAGCTTTTTCTCAATATCTTCGGGTAAGTTGTAGGGTTGCCAATTTTTAACTAAGGCTTTACCTTCTTTACGCCAATCAAAGGTAGAACCTTCTAAGCTTTGTGAATCGACTGCGGCGGTGAATACCCGATGCCCCACAATAGTTGTCCGCAACTCCAATGCTTTGGGTACGTTTTCTTGAAAAGTCATCGGACAAAAACGTAGTCCTTCCATATCCTCCAAATCATCTTCGGTCATTGGAGTGGTAAACACAACGTTCTCTCGCCCTTGCTCATCATAAATTGCAAAGGAAGACAGCATTTTGGTGACAATACCTTGGGGACATTCTTTGGCAAATTGTTTGACGGCTGTGGGATTATTTGTAGTCAGGGTACGCGGAGTTAAAAGCCCGATTTTCTGGGCAGTTTGCAATTGTAATTGCTTATTATTTGCCCGATCTACATTGAACATTTTATCTAAATGAAATCCGCCAAGGCTGGCAATCATACCTCTGACAGTGACGCGACATTCCTGAATGGAAGCATCTCTGTATTGCTTGTCCATTGAATTGGGGATTTGATGCCCATAGCGCATCCGCCGATACCAAACGGCCGAAACTTCGCTTAAATCAAGCTGTTGTTCACCATCGGTAATGATGACTCTTTCCGTATCACCAGAGTAAATATCTAGCTTGACTTCAGTGGGAAATCTATCTGTATCAAACCGAAATGCTTTTTCGCCTCTAGCTTCTATTTCTTTGATAACTAAAGGAATGCTTTCGTTGTCGTTGCTAAAGGTAACTATTAATGCTGTCATAAAAAGTGTGAAGTATGAAGTGTAAAATTTTGCTACGGTAACCCTAAATTATCCACAAACATATCTATCCTTTGTCTGGGTTGTTTGCATATCAGATAGGATTGCTATATGTTATTTGTCGGTTTGCAACAGTGCATCGGCGATCGCATTGGCAATGGGCAAGTCTAAATCTTTCTCTAGCATTCCCCACTCACCGACAGGGTTGATTTCCAAAAACACGTATTCGCCTGATGGGGTGAGGATAAAATCAAACGAGCCAAACAATAGCCCTAACCTGCCCATAAAAGTTTGGAGACGAATAACTACTTCATCAGGAAGTTCATGATGTTGCCATGCACCTATTTCTATACCGGGTTTACGCCAATCAGCTTTGGCTGCTGCATACACATCTGCATTCAACGCCCCAACAAAGACTTCGCCATTCACATACACCACCCGTAATTCCTGCTGCTTGGAGATTTGCTCTTGAAAAATCATTGGGCAGTAGCGCAGCGACTCCGCATCTTGTAAGTCTTCTTCTTTGACAACGCTGGTATACAGAAAGAACGAAGAGGTAGCCTGCATACTGTGAGAAAGTGCAGTTAACAGCTTGCTCACCATTTTGCCGTTAACTTGCCCAAAAAACTCTCTAGCGGCTTCGGCTTTGTTGGTAACAAGGGTTTGAGGAATTACAAAACCTACTTCTGAGGCGATTCGCAGTTGACGCAGCTTGTTGTTGGCATAATCTATCCGTTCTAGATTATCTACCCAACGAGCTTGTTTAAGGCTATCCCAAAAACCATTTAAAGTTGCTTTTGATTCGTTAATACAAGCTTCGCGGAACTTAGGCGCTAATTCTGGACTGAGGTTTGGTTCCCAAATTCGGCGTAACCATACTGCTTGCACCTGTTCTGTGCTGATCAATTGGTTGTCATATTCTATTGTGTGGTAGCTTTTAGACTGCTCAAAATGTGCGGTTAATTGTAGTTCTAAAGGAAATTTGTCAGTATCTAGACGAAATGGTTGCGCCCCTTTTCTGGCTAAGGCTTCTGCGACTCTATCTATTGTGAAGAAATCTCCACTGTGGGTAATTAATAAAACAACATCACCAGACAATTGCATAATATTATCTATGTTGTAAAAATCTAAAAAAGCTTTGCTGATAATCCCAACTTCTTGAAGAAGTCGGGTTAATAAATGCGATCGCCTGCTCGACAGTTTTAGTTATTAAAGGTTTATCTCTCTTCCCAATCAGAAGGCCACTTCAAAGTCCAGATTGGAATAGGTTGGGGTTCTTCTTCAGATGGTTTAGGCGGCTCTTCATCATATTGCGCTTCTAAGAAATAGGCAAAGAAAGGTACTGCTTTTAGGGTTGCGGCTTCGTTTATGCTTGCAGACATGATATTATTCCTCAATATTGGTTTTTATCCAGGGGCAGCAGTTAATTAATCACTGCTACTCCCTTCACTTCAGTTCAAGCTAACTGGATTTAAAAATCTTCCCAATCAGAAGGGTACTTTAGGGTGGAAGGCCAAGGAGAATTATCTGCTTGTTGAGCAACTTGCTCTTCTAAGAAACGAGCAAAGAAAGGTACTGCTTCTACGTTTGTTGGTTTGTTTGTGTTGGTAGACATGGTATTATTCCTTGATATTGGTTTTTATCAAGGGGCAGCAGTTAATCAATCACTGCTACCCCCTTTACTTCAGTTCAAGCTAACTGGATTTAATAATCTTCCCAATCAGAAGGCCACTTTTTAGTGTCAGCCCAAGGAGAATTATCTGCTTGTTGAGCAACTTGCTCTTCTAAGAAACGAGCAAAGAAGGGTACTGTTTCTAAGTTTGCTGGTTTGTTTGTGTTGGTAGACATAGTATTATTCCTTGATATTGGTTTTTATCTAGGGGCAGCAGTTAATTAATCACTGCTACTCCTTTCACTTCAGTTCAAGCTAACTGGATTTAAAAATCTTCCCAATCAGAAGGCCACTTGAGAGTTGTAGGAAAAGGAGCATTATCTGCTTGTTGAGCAACTTGCTCTTCTAAGAAACGAGCAAAGAAGGGTACTGCTTCTACGTTTGCTGCTTTGTTTGTGTTGGTAGACATGGTATTATTCCTTGATATTGGTTTTTATTCAGGGGCAGCAGTTAATCAATCACTGCTACCCCCTTCACTTCAGTTCAAACTAACTGGATTTAATAATCTTCCCAATCAGAAGGATACTTGAGAGTTTGTGGGCGAGGAGTATTATCTGCTTGTTGAGAGACTTGCTCTTCTAAGAAACGAGCAAAGAAGGGTACTGCTTCTACGTTTGCTGCTTTGTTTGTGTTGGTAGACATGGTATTATTCCTTGATGTTGATTTTTATTCAGGGGCAGCAGTTAATTAATCACTGCTACTCCTTTCACTTGAGTTCAAACTAACTCGATTTAATAATCTTCCCAATCAGAAGGATACTTGAGAGTTTGTGGGCGAGGAGTATTATCTGCTTGTTGAGAGACTTGCTCTTCTAAGAAACGAGCAAAGAAAGGTACTGCTTCTACGTTTGCTGCTTTGTTTGTGTTGGTAGACATAGTATTATTCCTTGATGTTGGTTTTTATCCAGGGTTAGCAATTATTAATCATGTAATCAATCACTGCCACTCCCTTGACTTCAGATTTTAGAAAATTACTAAGTATCTTCTGAATCTGAAGGAAACTTGAAAGTCCAAGGCCAAGAAGGAGTTTCTCCTTCTGCGGTTTGTTCTTCCAAGAAACGTGCAAAGAATGGTACCAGTCCGACATTCACATTTTTAATTGTGTTTGTAGACATGGTGCTTTCCTTGAAGGAAATTATTTTTGCAATTAAATGTATACCAGTAATTTAATATCTATGCAAGGACAGTTAAGACAGTTAAGAATTAAGTTTGTAAAGACAGTTAAGACAGTTAAGACAGTTAAGCAAAAATCTGTTAACAATTAGTAATATTTAGTCATTCACAAAAAACTATATTAGTCAAAAATTGATTGCTTTTAATCAAGCATAAGAATATTAAATGTTTATTTTGGTTAGGACTTACGCATAAAAACGAAAAATCAAGGGTTTTGGCAAGGGTGTAGGGGTATAGGGGAGCCACTGGCGTGTGTATGTATCTAAAACCCTTACGCCACAAACCCTTACACCCAATCTTCATAGACAATCTTGGTGCGTAAGTCCTGCTGATCAAGATAAAGTAGCAAAGGCTATAATGAAAAATTACAATCAATAATTGTGTTTAGCGTTGCACAGATGCAGGAAACCAAAATTAAAAGATGGATGTTTCAAGCCTTTGCAATTGTAGCAATCTTCAATGATTGACAAACATCTCTCTTCCTTGTCTCCCTTTTTTTTGCTATATTCTCAAGTCAGATGCGATCGCACTAAAATTCATTTCATTAATCAGCAATGTCTGATTTTACAGGTGTCAGTGTAGCAAACTGAATAGTGCGAAGCTGATAGCTTTCAAAAAATGGTTGCTCTGTGGAATTTGACTCTGGTGTTGTAGTAGGCTGATAAACCACAAGTTCATAATGTAGCTTGTTATCTTGTAGTTGACATTGTGTACTCAGTAGCAGGTTTTTAACTCTAAATTGACTGTAGAGTTTTTCTCCTAACCACCAAGTATCAATGATAGTTCCATCTTTTTCATCAATGGCAAAGTGTCCAGCATCTTGATTTTTAGCAACTAATTCATAGTTACGTACCAGCTTTTTACTTCCTGTTCCATAGGTGATTTGCCAAGTGTAGCGGATGGGATCTTGCGAGATGAGTTTAATCCGCAGCTTCATAGGTACAGTTTGAGATTTGCCGGATACAGTGCGATCGTATAATGTACCACTCCATGTACCTTGCCAAGTCTGAGGAAAAGAGTTACTTGACAGTGCAGCAGTTGGTAGATTACTGATACTGAGAAATGTCAAAAGTGACATCAATAGTCCAACAAAAAAGCTGCGTTTTAGCATAAACTAAACTATTCCATGATGGCTAAACCTATTTTAATAAACTGAACATATATTTACTCTTTTTGAAACTATCTCTTAAGTTAGTAATTTTGGTGTAACTATCGTTACTGTAAATACATATCAAAGCAACAACTTAGACTGGTGTAGGTTGGGTGGAGGAAGCTAACCCAACATTCTCAAGATTTTGTTGGGTTACGCTATCGCTACACCCAACCTACTATAGGAATACTTCTCAAAGAAGTCAGGTATCTTGTTGTATACAACCAATCTTCAAAGTATTAACCTGAATTTCTGTCTTTAGACGTAGTGATATTTTCTCATTGTTGGCTTGAAATAATCATTATATTTACCAATGACGAAATTTTACTGATTTTAGAGAATAAAACACAACAATATCTTGTTTAAATCTTAAAAAATGTTTACTTACATCAGCAAGTTTAAGCATCCGGCAAAAAATATTGCAGTTAATAAAAATTTATTGATTGATATCTTTTTGGGGATAATTAAGCGTCACGATAAACAGCAGCATACTTCACAAAAAAGCTGTAAAAAAAGTTTGAGAGTAGCAGTAGAGAAGCTACATCATCAAATATTAGATATCAGATTGCAGGGAATTGCTGAACTCGGAGCATTAGCTAATTATCATAAACAAGATAACTGGGAAATTATGGAGTTTCTCACGGCTTTTGTGCGGCAAAACTCTGATTACAAAACAAACCAGGAAGTTAAAAGTCAGTCATCACCCAAAATTGCCCCAGATATTCAGGCTGCATTGCAAGTAATCACAACAACATACACCCCAAAATCTCTAGCATCAGAACAACTTGACTTGAGTTATACAGACTTACGCGGAGCAAATCTCAGTGGTGGAAACCTTGCAGGTGTGAATTTCTACCAAGCTAATTTATCAGGAGCGAATCTGGCGGGGGCAAATCTCAGTGGTGCAATTCTTTGTGCTGCTAACTTATCCCAGGCTAACTTAGTTGGTGCGAACCTCACAGAAGCAATTGTCAGTGCGGCTAACTTAGTGGGTGCAAATCTCGCCCAAGCAAATTTAGTCAAAGCGAACTTTTATCTCGCTAATTTGTCTGAAACTAATCTGCAAGATGCCATACTTGAGGGTGCTAATTTCCGAGAAGCAAAATTTTCCGGATAAACACAATTCACACTGAATATAGAACAGATTCTGCAATATTATTATTAGTTTCTGACAGTACAAGTCTAAGTAGTGACACTGAACCACGGTGGAAAACTACTCGATTTTCCGCAAATATTCAAGATAATCTCTGGGGTTGTCACAATATCATTACAAAGACAATTTAAAACATCAAAGTCATATCAATAAAAATCCGTAATTTCCTATTCAAATCTTGAGCGAAATGTTATACTCATCCCAATATCTAAGTAATAATTCTGTAGTGTGAGGAATCTTATTCCTATGTCTGCAAATAAGACAGACAAAATGTTGCGTTGGTTGATAGGTACAACAGTTGTATTGGCGCTGGGGCTGAATATAATTGTTTTCGCTGCCTCCAGTAAAAAAGATTTATCAATTTCGCAGCAAATACAATACAGAACGCAAGCATTAACAACAACTGCGATTATGTTTTTAGGCTTGGCAGTGATGATTAATGCCTATTATGCAGGTAAACGGGCCGAGGCAATGCAAAAAAATGCGATCGCCTCCGAAAAAAATGTCGAAGTAAATCTGCAAAATACGCAAATCTCCCAAGACAGATTGATTGCAGATAGATTTATGGCTGCTATTACGCAGCTTGGTCATGAAAGAATTGAAACGCGCATCGGTGCAATTTATGTTTTAGAACGCATTGCCCAGGATTTTCCTAAAGAACACTGGACAATTATGGAAATTCTGGCGGCGTTTGTACGGGAGAATACAGGCATTCCCACAGAAGGCGAACTCTTTAAAGAAGAAGATGCACAGCCAATATACTGGGGTAAACCCAAAAGTCGGGTACTGGCAACCAAACAAAATAGTGAAGCCGCACCCAAAATTCGCCGGGATGTCCAAGCCGCTCTGACAATCATTGGTAGACGTAATTCCCTATTAGAGTTAGAAAGTCAAAAATTAGATTTACGCAATATAGATATCCGGCGAGCAGATTTACTCGGCGCTAATTTAGAAAGAGCAGATTTACGCGGTTCTGACCTTTCTGGTGCAGATTTACGCGGTGCTAACCTTTCGGGAGTTAACCTCAACAGTGCCAAATTGGTACGCTCCATTCTCTACGAAACCAATTTACAAAAAGCCAACCTGCGGCAAGCCAACTTACAAGGGGCAACCTTGAATCGTGCCAATTTACAAGGGGCAAACTTGCGTGCAGTTAACCTGCAAAATGCAAGTCTGCGTACAGCCAACTTACAAGGAGCAAACCTGTATAAAGCGAATTTACAACAGGCAACCTTGAAAGTTGCTAACCTCGCGGGTGCAAAATTGTTTCTGGCTAATTTACAAGGGGCAAAGCTGGGTAAAGCTAACTTGCATTTAGCAGGATTAATTGGTGCGAACTTACAAGGAGCCAACTTAAATGGCGCTAACTTATCTGGGGCAAATTTAAATGCTGCCAAACTCCAGCAAACAGAAGTCTTTTTTGCTAACCTCACCGAAGCCAGTTTGACAGAAGCTGATTTATATCAAGCTAACCTGATGGGTGCGAACTTGAATCGGGCAGTTTTGTATGAAGCGAATTTATCAAAAGCCAACCTCATCGGCGCGAATTTATTCGGCACAAATTTGTGTGATGTCAAACTAGAAGGTGCAATTCTCACAGGGGTGAAAAACTTAGACTCACAACAGATTGGCATGGCAGTAGGCGATCGCACAACCCGGCTACCTGATGATCTTGAACACCCTAGCCACTGGCGACAGTCGAGTTAAGAGGCAAGGGTGCAGGGTGTGTTTTCAAACTCTGTGATCCCCCCAACCCCCTTTTTAAGGGGGATTTAGGGGGATCGAAATATGTGCAACTTCACATTAAATTGGTATAACTTCTAGTCTCTATTCTTAAGTCAGTGATTTATGAGAAAATCTTAAAACCAAACATAAAACACTCTTTCCCCTACTCCCCAACTCCCCATCATCACGACAGAGGTAATACCACCATTGGAGAAACTCTTAAAAATCTCAAAAATTATTGATACTTGTACTGAATTTATCGGTCGATGTACCAGTTGGCTGGTGCTAGTCATGGTCATCCTGGGAGTATGGAACGTTGTTGGGCGATATGTAGGGCGGTTGATTGGCAGTAACCTCACATCCAACGCTTATATCGAAGCCCAGTGGTATATTTTTGATTTAGTTTTTTTGTTGGGTGCAGCTTACACCTTAAAGCATAACGAACACGTCCGCGTAGATATTTTTTATAGTAATTGGCAACGTCGGCGCAAAGCTATTGCAGATTTATTAGGTACGATATTTTTCCTAATTCCTTTCTGTGTGATGGTCATCATTTTTTCCTGGGATACCATCATTGCTTCTTGGCAAATTCAGGAAAATTCCCCTGATCCTGGTGGTTTACCCCGCTACCCAATCAAAGCAATGATTATTGTCTCCTTTATATTGCTGATTTTTCAGGGAATTTCCCAAGCAATTAAAAACTGGGCAATTATCCAAGGCAGACTAGCAACAGAGGAGGAACAACGTGACACTGGCTTATGAATGGCTAGGGCCGCTGATGTTTGCGGGTGCTTTGGTATTGTTATCTCTGGGCTATCCCGTGGCATTTTCCCTGGGTGGTGTGGCTATTGTTTTTGGTTTATTGGGCATTAGTTTGGGTGTGTTTGACCCGATATTTCTCACCGCTATGCCCCAGCGAATTTTCGGGATTATGGCTAATTACACCCTGTTAGCGATTCCTTACTTTATTTTTCTGGGGTCAATGCTAGAAAAATCTGGCATTGCGGAACGGCTGTTAGAAACAATGGGGATTTTGTTGGGACGGTTGCGGGGTGGACTGGCCTTAGCGGTGGTGCTAGTGGGAGCGTTGCTGGCTGCAACTACTGGTGTTGTAGCAGCCACGGTGGTAGCGATGGGTTTGATTTCGCTGCCAATTATGCTGCGCTATGGATATAACAAACAATTAGCCACAGGTGTGATTGCGGCTTCAGGTACTTTAGGGCAAATTATCCCGCCGAGTGTGGTTTTGGTCGTTTTAGGCGACCAACTTGGTGTGTCTGTAGGTGATTTATTTATTGGCTCGGTGATTCCCGGCTTGATGATGGCTAGTGCCTTTGCGCTGCATGTGCTGATTGTGGCATTTTTAAAACCAGATGCCGCACCCGCTTTGCCTGCGGAAGTCCGAGAAATCGGCGGTAAAGCCTTGGGGAGAAGGGTAATTCAGGTTATGTTGCCGCCTTTGGTAGTAATTTTACTAGTGCTAGGGAGTATATTTTTTGGCATTGCTACGCCTACAGAAGCAGGTGCAGTTGGTTGTGTCGGTGCGATCGCTTTAGCAGCAGCCAATGGTCAACTAACCTTAACATCTCTGCGTCAAGTATGTGATACTACTTTACGAATCACCAGTATGGTGATTTTCATTTTGTTTGGTTCGACAGCTTTCAGCTTAGTATTCCGAGGATTAAATGGCGATCAATTTATGTTTGATGTCCTCGCCAATCTTCCTGGTGGGAAAGTCGGCTTTTTAGCCGTCAGTATGATTGTGGTGTTTATCCTCGGTTTCTTTATCGACTTTTTTGAAATTGCCTTTATCGTCATACCTTTATTTGTGCCTGTTGCCCAGCAATTAGGCATTGATTTAGTTTGGTATGGTGTAGTACTAGGGGCAAATCTGCAAACGTCCTTTTTAACACCACCTTTTGGTTTTGCTTTGTTTTATCTGCGTGGTGTTGCACCTCCAGAAGTAACCACATCTGATATTTATCGTGGTGTCATACCGTTTATTCTGCTGCAATTATTAGTTGTGTTGTTAATTATTGTCTTCCCGCAGATTGTCAGTTTCTTACCTTCTTTGGGAAGTTAATACAGCAAAGTGCTGATTATGTGTAGGGTGTGTTAGGCGTAAGCCTTAACGCACCGAAAAGTCGGCGGTAGATGCGTTACGCTGTCGCTAACACATCCTACAATTTCAGAAATCAAATATTAGTCCTATATCTTATCTAAGATTTAGCCACACGCTCTGGGTGTCTAGATTCCTGTACCAAAATGCTGTGTAAGGTTTGCAATAAATCCTTTGTTGTATAAGGCTTAGAAATAAACTTTTTCACACCAGATAACTTGGTTAATTTACTACTAGCTGTCAAACCACTAACAGCAATCACATTGACTTGAGAGTTCATTTTTTGCAAAGTGCTAATCGCCGTAGCACCATCCATTGCAGGCATCATCATATCCATCAACACTAAGCTAATTTCGTCTTCGTGTTGAGCATAAAGAGCGATCGCTTCAATGCCATTGGTAGCGGTTAATACTCTGTAGTTGTAGGTTTCTAAAGAAATTTTGGTAGTTTCTAAAATGCCACTTTCATCATCAACTACTAAAATTAATTCTCCGTTACCTTTGAGTAAATCTAAGTCTTCCGCCAAGAGTGGATTTGCTACCTCGACGGCTGGTAAGAAAACTTTAAATTCTGTACCCCTACCAACTTGACTCCAAACATTCACAAAACCACCGTGACTTTGAATGATACCTCTGGCAGTTGATAAACCTAATCCCGTACCTTTCCCAATTTCTTTGGTGGTGAAAAATGGCTCAAAGATTCTATCAATAATCTCTGGCGACATTCCTACACCTGTGTCTGTAATTGTCACTACAATATAAGCACCGACACGGGCATCTAAATTCATCTTTGCATACTGTTCATCGACTAACAAATTTGACGCAGATATTTTGATACTACCGCCTCTAGGCATGGCATCACGGGCATTAACTACTAAATTCATTAATAGTTGATGTAAGTGGGTAGCATCGCCAATTACCGCCCAAAGTCCTGGCTGAATTTGAGTTGTTAATTCAATTGATTTGGGAAAAGTTTCTTGGACAATTTGTTGAATTTCTGAACATAAATGACTAACTTGCACAATGGTACGCTGCCCATCTACTCCCCGTGCAAATTGTAAGACTTGCTTAACTAAAGCTGCACCACGTTTAGAATTAGCTTCGATGGTTTTCAACATTTGTTGATTACGCTCATTAGTATCTGGCAGTTTGAGTTGTAGTAGTTGTGCGGCTGTTAAAATCGGTGTCAAAATATTGTTCAAGTCGTGAGCGATACCACTGGCTAATGTGCCGATGCTTTCTAAACGTTGAGCGCGGAGGATTTGATTTTCTAAATGTTTTTTTTCGGTAATATCAGTATTAACAGTCAAAATTGATTTAGGCTGGTTATGGCGATCGCACATTAATGTCCAACGACTCGCCACAATCACAGTTTGTCCTTGTTTGTTAACTTGGTTTAATTCTCCTTGCCAAAAGCCAGACTCAGCTATACTTGCATAAATATTTTGGACTTGTGCTAAAGTGTCTGGTGGATATAAAATCTGATTGACATTCTCACCAATAACTTCAGTCGCTTTCCAACCATATAAATTTTCCGCGCCTTGGTTCCAAAAACAAATTTGATTATTAAAATCTTTCACGACAATTGCATCGCTAGTTACATCTAATAAAGCTGCTTGTTCGCGGATTTTTTCTTCAACTTGTAAACGTTCTGTAATTTCGGCTTCTAAACGTAAATTCTGCTCTTGTAATGTTTTGGTAAGAGTGCGTAACTTCAGATGCAACTGAATCCTTGCTAATACTTCTTGGTGCTGGAGTGGTTTGGTGAGGTAATCAACTGCACCCAGTTCAAAGCCTTTAACTTTATCAACAGTTTCCGAAAGTGCTGTCATGAAAATCACGGGAATATCTTGGGTTGATTCCTGCGCTTTCAGACGACGACAAGTTTCAAAACCGTCAATTCCCGGCATGAGGATATCTAACAAAATTAAGTCAGGTTTACCATATTCTGCTATGGCGATCGCACTTTCACCATCCTCAGCAATTAATACTGTAAATCCAGCCGTGCCTAAAAAATCAAACAACATTTCTAAATTGATGGGAGTATCATCAACAATTAAAATGACACCGGATTTATTAAAATCATTTTTCATAAAGCCTCAGAATACTTTTGGAGAAACTCCAATATTTGTTTCCCTTTAAAACCTTTAGCCAGTTGATATAAACGAGTAGCAAAAGGTTGTAACTCCTCACTTTGTTCTTGTAGTTTTTGCGTTCTTTCAGCAATACTTCTTAAGTCACCCCGCATAGCCAAATCTAGCAAAATCTTCAGTTCATCTGCTGAGGGAGGCACAATCGAAGCCTGAGATGTTAATTGTAAAGGATCAATTGAACTTTTGTGTGCATCCTTTATCTTTCTTACCTTGTCTTCATATACCCATGTTAATCCCAAGTGAACTTGTAACTTTTCTAAAAGTTCGGCTCTTTGAATCGGTTTTGAGAGAAAGTCATCACACCCAACGTTACGGCTTTCTTGTTGATTAAACTCAAACACACTGGCTGAGACTGCAATGACTACTACTTCCTTAAAGTTTGGTAACAATCGCAAGCGCCGAGTGGCTTCAAAACCATCCATTCCCGTCATCACCAAATCCATTAAAATTAAATCTGGTTGAAAATTAGGTATTTTATCTAGACAGTCTAAACCATCACTCGCCGCCAAAACTTCAAAACCCAAAGGCTCTAAAATATTGACTAACACTGAGCGATTTTCCCATTTATCATCCACAACTAAAATTTTGCGTTTGCAGCCAGCAAAACCAATAATATTAAGTGGCTCAATCTCAAAATTTAACTGTTCCTCAACTTCTGGTAATGCCAAATCTAGCCAAAAAATACTGCCTTTACTTAGTTCACTTTTGACACATAATTCGCCACCCATCATCTGCACTAATTGACGGCTAATTGATAAGCCTAAACCAGTTCCTTCCGTCTTCAAACTATCCTCACCCGCTTGTTTGAAGGGCAGAAATATTTCTTCTAATTGCTCATGGGCGATGCCAATTCCTGTATCTTCTACTAAAAAGCGAATTTTTGGTGTTGGAGATTGGCTAGTAAGTTTTTCGCCATTTAATATCCAGTCTCCGTCCTGGGTTACATAACCTACTTTAAAACTTATCCTACCTTTTTTTGTAAACTTAACCGCATTACTTAATAAATTGATTAAAACTTGCCTTAAGCGTTTTTCATCACCCCGAATGCGCCTGGGTAGATAACCAAGAGGCTGATAAACTAAAGCAATACCTTTCATTTCTGCACGCAGATGGCAAATTTCGGCGATACCTTCTAAAAAGGCGGGAAAATTAAATTCTTTCAACTCCAGATCCATTTTCCGCGCTTCAATTTTAGAAATATCTAAAATATCATTAATCAGTGTTAAGAGATGTTCACCACACTGATGAATAATATTGACACCATTTCTCTGTTGACTACTTAAAGAAGTATCTGTTTGAAAGATTTGCGTATAACCTAAGATGCCATTTAAAGGTGTTCGCAGTTCATGACTCATATTAGCCAAAAATTCACTCTTGGCGCGGTTAGCGGCTGCGGCTGCTTCTTCGGCTTTTTGGCGTTCTTGAATTTCTTGTTGTAATTGAAAATTTTTTGCTTGTAATTCCAGCGTGCGTTCTTTAACTTTTGTTTCTAATGTGCGATTATATTCTTCTAAATCATGATAAAGGCGGGCATTTTCTAAAGAAATTGCAGCTTGTGATGATAAAAGTTGTAAAACTTCTAATCGTTCTGGTGTAAATGCTCCAGCAATCAATTTATTTTCTAAATAAAGTATACCGATTAACTTGCCTTGATTGACAATTGGGCTACATAAAATCGACTTTGGTTGATGCTTAACAATATAATCATCTGTAGTAAATACACCTTCGCAATTAGCATTACTAAGAACCACATGCTCCCCAGTGCGATACACATAATTAATCACGGATATGGGCAAATTCTCACTGGATTCAACAGGGGTAGATTGACGGACATTAATTTCAGGTTGAGCAAAACTACCTGATGCAGCAATTAATAAAGTATCTGCCTGATTTAAAATTAAATATCCTGTGGCTGCACCAGCATTTTCTAACAGAATTTGCATTAATTTAGCCAGTAATTTGTCTAAAACAATTTCACCAGAAAGTGCTTGAGCCGCTTTCATCACTGTTGCTAAATCAAAAGCTTCACTGGTATTTTGATTGATAGCGTTGATGAGTTGATTTTTACCTGAGTTTGGTGTTTGACGTTCCGATAGCCGCGCCACAATTTGGGGATATCTAACTTCTAAATCGCGCAACTTGGCTATGGCTCCCCAGTTACTATATCCATAGTAAGCATCAATTAAATAAATCTGGGCTACCTTATCTCTACCAGTCTCAAAATAAAACTTTGCTGCTAGTTCATTGGCGAGAGCTGCTTCTTGGATATATCCTTGCTCTTGCGCTTGCATAATAGCTTTGTCATAATGTGCCGTTGCTTGCCAATACTGTCCTAAAACTCTGGCTTTTTCGGCTTCGACAAGCTCATATTTATGTTGAAAATTCATCGGCGCATAACTCGCCCATGTTTGCATTTTTTGTTGATGATGATTGACTTTATCTAACAGCAGCTTTTGATGCTCAGATGTGGCTGATGGATAGATAGCAAGTTGCGCTAAAGAATCATAAAAATGGAATAACGGCACATTTAACCATCCTGTGACTCCATCTAAATACTGTTCTGCTTTGCTGGCATTTTCTACAGCTTGATGAAAATCTCCCAGGAGATAGCACAAAATTAATTTATTGAGAAACACATAGTGAATAATTGTGCGCTCATTTGATTGGATATGAACTGCTAATAATTCGGCTTCGTTATAGGCTTCACCAATTAACAGACAAGGGTTTGCCGATAACCCCAGTAAATTCAAAACAGCTTGGTGAAACACTTGGTGCCATTTTAGCGCAGTCTCTTGGTGAATTTGTGCGATCGCCTGACTATATCTTGCCATTTCCTGTTCGAGACTGGTTAACTCTGCACCACTCCAATAGGCATATTGACACTTCTTACTGGCTGAATATCCTGTATGTACTAAATCCCCAGTTTCTAAGCCACTAAAGTAAGCAGCTTCTAAAAGTGGTAAGGTATCTTTGACATGATGTTTCCAATGAATTATGAAAGTAGCAACTTTAAATAAAACTTGACTTTTTACTTCATAAGTATCTAAACTTTCTAATAAATTTAAAGCTAATTGTCCAACTTGATAAGCAGCGTCAATATCTTGGCACAAACCACTAAAAACTATACCAAAATCAGCAAACCCACTAGCCGAAAATGGCGTATTGCCGTATTGAATAGATAAGTTGACTTGCTGACAAGCAATCAAAATAAATAATTTTGGTGCAGATTGATAAGCAGCAGGTACTAAACTTGCTATTAGCCTCATCGCAGCTAATTTATGAGCATCTGTCACCGCAGGCGAATGAATTAAATCCTCGATTTGTTTCCCTGCTAAATAATTAGTGGTTTCTTGAATAGCTTGCTGGATATCTAACTCGGTTGGTGCTTGGTTGAGTTTTATTCCCAATATTTCTAAAACTTCTAAACCAAGCTGTACAGCCGCCATTAATTTTCTTTGCACCTCACAACTTTTGATTCGCAACTCATAAACCCTCACTTTTTCCAGTTGGGTTTTTGCTTGTTGTAGAACAATTTCAGCTAATAACTCCATTTGCTCAAAGTCACCGCTTAGAAATGCTACTTCTGCTGCTTGTTGATGGACATTTAATGTCAATTCATATTGCTGATACCAGCTAGAATTATTCAAAAGGCTTAAACATATCTTTAAATAACCCATAGCAGACTCATAAGCAGCCGTAGCTTTGGCTTTTTTCCCGGCTATTAAATTCAGTTCTATTAACTCATATCTTTCCCAATCGTAAGTTAGTAAATCAATGCCATATTTGAGGTGATTGACTAAATAAAAAATATGCTCTTTCTGCTCTTCTGGAGAAAATTTTTGTAACAGTAATTTACCAATGGTGAAATGAGTATTTTTTTTCTCAACATCGGGAATTAGCGAATAAGATGCTTGTTGTACACGATCATGTAAAAATTTATAGCTAATTTGCTGTTCGGCTTGCTGTTCAGTTAAAATCAAAGGTATTTTATAAGACGAATCTAAAGGTAAAATTAAGCCTGCTTGTAAAGCTTCCCAAAGTTCTTTAGCTGTTTCTACCCAAGATTTTTGATTCACAATGCTCAAAATATCTAAGTTAAATTTATCGCCAATACAAGCAGCCAGTTGTAAAACTTTTTGAGTTCTCGGTGATAACTTCTGAATTTGGTTCACCATCAATTCAACAACATTATCGGTAATGTCAATATCTTTTATAGTTTCGATATGCCATTGCCAACAGGCTTGATCAAAATTAAAAGATAAAAAGTTTTCTTGATGCAGAGATTTGAGTAATTGCGTTACAAAAAATGGATTGCCCTGGGTTTTATGAAAAACTAAATCAGCTAGTTCTTGGGAATCTTCTGAAAAAATACTCAAGGTATCACTAACTAATTGTTGAACATGACTAATATTCAAAGGCTGAAGTACAATCTTATTGATATTTACACCATTTTTCTGGATTGCTGCAAGAGTTAATATTAATGGATGACTTGGAGTGACTTCATGCTCACGATATGCACCCATGAGTAATAAATATTTGCTCTCAATATCACTGATGAGTAGTTGAATTAACTTCAAAGATGCCACATCCGCCCACTGTAAGTCATCTAAAAAAATTACTAAAGGATGTTCTGCTTGGGCAAATACATGAATAAATTGTTGAAATAATCGATTAAAACGGTTTTGGGCTTCGTTAATTCCTAATGATGGTATTTCTGGCTGAGTACCGATAATTTTTTCAACATCAGGAATCACCTCAATAATTACTTGCCCATAAACCCCAACTGCTGATAAAATTTTCATCTTCCAACTCGTGATTTTTTCAGCACTTTCTGTTAATATCTGCCGAATTACTTCTTGAAAAGCCTGGATGAATGCCGCATAAGGTATATGACGTTTATACTGGTCAAATTTTCCTCCAATAAAATAACCACCCTGGCGAATAATCGATTTAGAAAATTCATTAACTAGGGAAGATTTACCAATTCCTGAATAACCACTAACTAATGTTAACTCCGTGCTTCCTGAACTGACTCGCTCAAAAATACCCATCAATTGAGCAACTTCTTGCTCACGTCCATAAAGTTTTTGTGGAATCAGCAATTGACTGTTTAAATCAAGTTTACCGATAACCAAATCTGTAATTTTGCCAGTTGTTTGTAGCTGATATAAACATGATTCTAAATCTGCTTTTAAACCCAAGGCATTTTGATATCTGTCCTCAGCAGTTTTAGCTAATAATTTCAGCACAATATTAGATACTGCCACTGGAATTTGTGGATTTAATTCTTGAGGTGCTATGGGAGTTTTAGCGATATGAGAATGAATTATTTCTAAAGGATCACTTGCTACAAATGGTAGTTTACCAACTAACATTTGATAAAGTGTTACACCCAAAGAATAAAAATCAGTGCGATAGTCTATTAAGCGGTTCATTCTCCCTGTTTGTTCGGGTGAAAGATAAGCCAGACTACCTTCGAGTAAATTTATGTTATTTATGGTTTGATTTTCGCTATGTAAGCGTGAAGCAATACTAAAGTTGATAATTTTGATTTGATTGGTGTTGGGGTCGATTAAAATATTATGGGGTTGGATATCTTTATGAATAATATTATTTTGATGTAACTGAGCTAAGGTTGAGGCTAATTGAATTGCAATTTGTAAAATTTGAGTTAATTCTAATTTATTTGTGCTAATAAAATTATGCAGTGTTTCACCAAGGAAGTCTTCTAAAATCAGTGCGATTTTATTTTGTGTACTTTCTAAAGCGAGAGGTTGAATCACTCCTGATATTCGTAAAGATTGCAGTATTTGATACTCGTATCTTAGGCGAGTGATTTGTTCAATTGTAGGATACTCAGTTTTCAGAGTTTTAATAATTACCGATGTTTGTGTTGATTCTTGATAGGCGCGATAAATACAGGTATTAGTATTATCATCAATAACTTGAATGAGGCTGTAGTCGGTAAGAATAATACTCATGTTTATTTTTGAAGGCAGGAGTTAGAGGGCAGTGGTTCGACAGGCTCACCAACCGGAAACACGAGGAAAACTGACCCCTAACTCCTACTATGACCGAGATGGGGCATTTGCAACGGACGTATTTTTTTTCGCGTTACTTTTATCGATGGTAATACAAATCAACTAATTTGATGGATGTTTTTTTGTGCGATCGCAATTCTTAAATAAGCAATCTCAGCAGTAAATTAATATCCCCACACTGCTGTAGTTTGTGTGGGGATATGATTACTTACTATTACTAGCCGTGACAAAATTAGCGTAGCTTAACTCATTCACCCGATTCCAGTTATAAACTTGTTGACGGAAGTTTTTCCATTGTTCATAAACTTGTTTGAAGTTAGTATCTTTAGTGGCGTTTTCTTCATATATCTCAAGAGCAATTTGCTGTGCTGCTTGTAAAATCTCTTGACTATAGGGAGTGAGTTGTGTACCACCAGCAATCAATCTCGAAAGTGCTGCACCATTCAACGCATCGTACTCTGTCAGCATATTCATGTTGGCTTCTAAAGTAGCGGCTTTTAAAATTTGTTGATATTCTTGGGGTAATTTGTTCCAAGCATTCAAATTAACTAACACATCTAAAGATGGCCCTGGTTCCCACCAACCAGGATAGTAATAATATTTTGCAGCTTTATTTAAACCGAGTTTTTCATCATCGTAAGGGCCTACCCATTCAGCCGCGTCAATTGCACCCCGGTCAAGTGACAAATAAATTTCGCCTCCAGGTAAAACTTGCACATTTACACCCAAACGCGACATTACCTGTCCACCTAATCCCGGAATTCGCATTTTTAAACCTTTGAGGTCAGCGACAGTTTTAATTTCTTTTTTAAACCAGCCCCCCATCTGCGCCCCGGTGTTACCTGCGGGAAAATTAATAATGTTGAAGTTGGTGTAGACTTTCTGAATCGCTTCTAAACCGCCGCCATGATATAACCAAGCGTTCTGCTGTTGGGCGTTTAAACCAAAGGGTACAGAGGTGGCGAAAGCCAAAGCCGGACTTTTACCGATGTAATAATAGCTGGATGTATGACCGCATTCTACAGTTCCGGCTTGTACCGCATCTAAAACTTGTAATCCTGGAACTAACTCACCAGCCGCAAAGGGGGTAATTGTAAACCGACCGTTAGTCATTTCCTTGACTCTTTGTGAAACCACCTTTGCACCGATAAAAGTTCCTAAACTTTTAGTCCAACTAGTAGCCATTCGCCAACGGACAGTCGGAAGTCCCGTTTGCACTGCGGGGGATGTGGTACTGCGGTTACAAGCGGTTAAGGTTGCAGCAGTGGCTGTGGCTAAAGCAGCTGTGTTTAAAATCTTTCGGCGTTTCATCATGCTTATAGAGACTAGAGGCTAGAGATTAGGGGTTAGAGAAGACAGTTTCTCATATTTAGTTGTAGGATTTTCTCGTGAATAGTTGACTTGAGCAAATGCTGAGTTCTCTTGAAAAAGACTAACCTCTCTTCCCTAAGCTCTAACTCCTAGGTACACAATTCATCATCCCTACCAATTTTTATGACAAATTCTGCAAACGAAGTTTATCCAGTCATTTGGCACAATGATTCCGTATCACTCATTGACCAAACCCGTTTACCGAATGAATACACCTTTGTGGAAATTCATCGGAGTGAAGATATGGCGCGGGCGATTAAAACCATGATTGTGCGGGGTGCGCCAGCTATTGGGGTGGCTGCGGCTTATGGGATGTATCTGGGGGCGAGAGAAATTACAACCAGGGAACGCACTGAATTTTTAACCCAGCTAGAAAATGTCGCGCAATTATTACGCTCTACCCGTCCCACGGCGGTAAACTTATTCTGGGCAATTAGTCGGATGTTAAAAATTGCCCACGCCACGGAAGGAAGCGTCGAAGATATCAAACAAGTTTTATTCCAAACCGCCCAAGCTATTAATGCAGAAGATTTGCAAACTTGTCAGGCGATGGGTGATCATGGTTTAACTGTATTGCCGAAAACACCCGCAAAGCTAACTTTACTAACTCACTGTAATGCTGGGGCGTTAGCAACTGCGGGTTATGGTACAGCTTTGGGTGTTGTCCGTTCTGCTTGGCGCGAAGGGCGTTTAGAAAAGTTGTTTGCTGATGAAACCCGCCCCCGGTTACAAGGTGCAAAACTCACTGCTTGGGAATGTGTGCAGGAAAATATACCTGTGACGCTAATTACCGATAATATGGCCGCCCATTGTATGCAGAGGGGTTTAATTCATGCTGTTGTTGTGGGCGCTGATAGGATTGCGGCGAATGGTGACACAGCGAATAAAATTGGTACATATAGTTTAGCGATCGTTGCTAAAGCTCACAATGTACCATTTTTTGTTGCTGCACCTTTTTCTACCGTTGATTTTGCCTTGTCTGATGGTAGTCAAATTCCTATAGAAGAACGCCACCCAGAGGAAATTTACCAAGTTGGTGACACCAGACTCACCCCAGAAGGCGTAGAATTTTACAACCCAGCTTTTGATGTCACACCAGCCGAGTTAATTACAGCCATCATTACAGAAAATGGAGCATTTGCACCTGGTGATTTAGCGAAATACCAGTTACAACAGTCTTTTAACTAAATTATCATGACTGTTTTTATGCAAATTTCTATTCAGCCTCGGCGGAAAAAATCTCAAGTTCCAGCTAACCAAAATTTCCGCCGTAGCAAAAGCCTGTTTTCTCATTTATTTATAACGGGCATTCTTTCCAGCAGTCTTGTTTCTTTGTTACCGACACCTGCTGCTGGTCAAGTTAATCTTGGACAGCAACTTTTACAAGAAGTATCAAAATGTGCTGAGGCTAAAATTTCTGAGCAAAAGCTTATTAATCAAGCCGAATCAGAAGCTATCACAACAAAATGTGCTTTACAAATCCTCACTTTAACTTCAAATGGAGAATTTCGTCCTGATGCTGTTGAGCGCGTCGCCGCTTTTATGGAAGCGGTTGGTGTGAAACTCCCGCAATCAACTAGTCGAGGACAAGCTAATGTAAAACTGCAATTGGAACGTGAGAGTTCTGTGTTTAGAATCCCCGTCCGCATTGGCAAACAAACGCAAACTTTTATCTTAGATACTGGTAGCGGTCAAACCATTATCAATAATCAAATTGCTCAACAATTAGGTCTGAATAGTAAACCTATTCCCAATGGACTTTTAGAATATAAACCTGTTATTGGTAATAACTTCAAAAACCTAGAAGTTAAGACTCATATCCTACCAGGTTTAAGTGTAAATTCTGCCACTGTTTCTGGTCTTTATGGCTTAGAATTACCTACACCAGCATTACCACAGGATATATCTGGAGTTTTAGGATTAGATTTTCTGAGTAAGTTCGATGTTGTTCTCAATCCCAAAAAACAACAATTACAACTATTACCACCTTCTAAATCTGTTGCGGGTGCTATTCCTTTAAAGGGAACCTTTGGGATTTTAACGACTCAAGTTTACATTAATGGTGAAGGGCCTTTTACTTTTGTTTTAGATACAGGAGCCTATACGATCGCAGTTTCTCAATCTATCGCGCAAAAATTAGGAATTGACACTCGCAACGCCCCGACCGCAGAAGTATTTGGTTTGGGTGGACGTGAAACAGTTAAAAAAATTAAATTGAATAGGCTGCAAATTCAGCAACATCAAGTAACTGAAATTGATGCTGTTGTTGTCGAGCAAAGTAATATTCTCAAACTTCCTGGTGTACAAGGTATTATCGGTCAAAATTTTCTCAATCAATATCAACAACACTGGCGTTTTGATAAACCCAATGCGCTAGGAGTTGTGCAATCGGGAAGTTTAGTTTTAACACCTTAGAGGCAGGAAACAGTGGTTCGGCTACGCTCACCAACCGAGGCAGGAGGTAAGAATATTACTATTGTGGGCATTCTGGCTTTCAAAATTAATTATTGAACATTACCAAATCCTTGCACACCTGTAACACACCCTACTTGTACTTTATAAACAGACTCTAACTATGAACAAATCTAGCTTCATCACTGGATTAATTATTTGTCTAATTTGGATTAGCGGTTGTGCTAATTCTTCTACAGAAGTTAGCCAAGAAAACCCGACAACTAAATCTAAAATTCCCCAAAGTCCTAGACAAATCACTGAAGTGACTACATCTCCTGAACCAACTCCCACAACCGAGGTTTCACCATCCGAAAATCCAGAAACATCGACAAAAGCTTTACCAACTATTGGTACAGTCAAAGAACTAGTCAACGGTGATTTATTGTGTTATGCCACATTAATTGATGAGCAAGGAATTGAACATCCGGTAGGTGCATCTTTTGAGATTTGTGCAGAATCAGCGAAATTTTTAAACAAAAAAGTGCGTGCATCCTACACAATTGAATCAGTAAGTGATTGTCAAAGTGCTGAACCATGCGGCAAAACTAAAAAAGAATCAATCATTACCAAGATGGAAGTTTTAACTCAGTAAAAGATACATAGCAGTTTTAGTTGATATGTGAGCAATAAAGACAAGGGAGACAAGGTAGAAAAGGGAGACAAGGAAGAGAGATGTTTTTGAAGAAGAATTCAGAATTTAATTCTGGCTCCTGACTGCTGAATTCTATTTTGATAAATCATTTGGGATTGCTATAGATGATCAAATATGTGAAACTAATCTAGGGTATTCATGTATAAAAAACCATTTAACCTAAAAACTTGGGCTATTCGTTTTGCTTGGGTTTGTGTGATTATTGGAGTAGCATTTCTCTATTTATATCCTGTAATTAGTTGTAGAATTTGGCATGATCAAGCTGCTTGTGAAACTGACAAGTGGCAGCAGCGTAATTTACCCTAATTCTTAATTTTATGACTCTGGCCATATCCTATCTCCAGTAATAGAATCAAAGATAAATAACTGAGTTAAATCTAATTGTAAGGATAAGCGATCGCCTACAATCACCCGTACATTTCCACCAAGCTGCACATTCAATAACACTGTCGAACCAGGTAAACTCGCACGAATTAAAGTTTCTCTCCCCAAAGGCTCAACCACCTTCACTTCTACGGAAAGTGCTGTTAGCGGTAGCGGGGCGTTTAGCCCGTGCTGAGTGCTGAGTGCTGAGTTATTGTTAATAGAAACATGTTCTGGTCTAATACCCAAATCATAATTCTGTCCTGGACGCAGCTGTAATTTTTCCCTGACAACTTCGGGAACTGCTATTAATTGTTCACCCACATCAAAGCCATCATTGGTATATTTTGCTGACAAAATATTCATTGGTGGATTGCCTAAAAAAGTCGCCACCATTTGATTAGCTGGAAGCGCGTAAATGCTTTGGGGTTCGCCAATTTGTTGGATTCTCCCGCGATTCAGTACGACAATTTTATCAGCCAAGGTCATCGCCTCAACTTGGTCGTGAGTTACATAAACCGTGGTAATTCCTAACTCTTGATGGAGTTGTTTTAATTCGGCTCTGGTGTCATCGCGCAATTGAGCATCTAAATTAGATAAAGGTTCATCTAATAAAAATACTTGGGGTTCACGGGCGATCGCTCTTCCTAATGCTACCCGTTGTTGCTGTCCACCAGAAAGCTGTTTGGGTTTGCGATCTAATAAATGTTCCAACGAAAGCGATCGCGCCACCGTCCCCACCCGTTCTTGAATGAGTTTCGTGTCCATCTTTCGCATCTGCATCCCAAAGGCGATATTTTCCGCCACCGTCATGTGCGGATAAAGGGCGTAGTTTTGAAACACCATCGCCACATCGCGCTGTCTAGCGGGGATGTTATTCATTAAGCGATCGCCTATAAATAGTTTGCCCGAAGTGGCAGTTTCTAAACCCGCGATCGTCCGTAAAATTGTCGACTTCCCACAACCAGAAGGCCCGACTAACACCCAAAACTCGCCATCGGGAATTTCAAAGCTAATATCTTCGATGGCGGTGACGTTGTTAAACCGACGTTTAATTTCTTCGAGACGTACTTTAGCCATTATTTAATTTTGTCCTTTCTCATTTGTTTTTTCTAAACAAATCATTAGACTTCTTGCAGAAAGATTCTTTCCTCACGCATAGACGCAAAGAAAGAGTTTAAAATTTGGACTTTTGCAAGATGTCTATTGTTTGAGCAAAACTCTTGCGTTCAGAACCAAGTTTTCTGACTCTTAAGCTTTTTAAGTCATACTCTGCACGCAAATCATCTTCTATCTCTGGCTTATCCTTCTTCATACTTCACACTTCACACTTCACACTTCAGACTTCACACTTTATTCGTCCACGCCGGATGAGCAAATAAAGACGCAATAACTCGCACACCTCGCAGTTGATTGGATAAAGGTAAATGACCTTTCGGCGCACTCAAATCCCAAATAAAACTATTAGGATAACGTGTCCAAGTATTCCCATTTTTCCAGGCGATTTTCGTCCAGAAATTATCCCAATTTTTGCCGAGGCTTAACCAAATTTCGCGCTGTACCGAAAAGCCAAATTTTCCTTCCGAATGAACTAACCACAAATGATTAATGGTGTGTAAGTCAGTCACAGGGAAATTGTCAACTTCCGTAAAATATAGCCATTTGCGCTTGACAGCCGTTGGCCCTGCTACTTCGCACATTTTCTCAATAGTCATGCGATCGGCAGCTTGGAAGTCTTGAGCAGCAAGTAGCTGTTGTAAAGGTTTGTAATTGATCCCTGCATCTGATTTTAGAGGTACAATGCCTTCAGGAAAATTTGTTTGGAGAAATTCTCTGGCGTTTGGTGCATCAGAGTTGTAAAGGACTTGGTAAGCTTTACCATCAATCCAAGTTGCTGGGGACTCACGACGTTTCAGTAAAAATTCCCTCAACACTTCCAATCCCTCGTTACCTAATTCGGCTAACTGTGGGATGATCTGTTGTTGGACTTGAAGAGACCCAGCGATTAAGCGTTGTCTGAGGGAGTCGATGTCATTAGCAGTGCCTGATACAATCATTGGGTCTGTCATGCCATTACTCGTGTTAGCGGTCAGTGAACAAGCGATCGCTATCGTGGATTCTTGATGATGAAACACTGATAGCGAAAAGTAGTTTACTATTTTTGATCGTACAAAATTGCGTCAGTTTCACTTAATCCCCAAATGCTGTAAAAGGGGAATAGGGGGAAAATCTGCATATTTAGGGATTAGGGACTAGGATGCTCAAGGCTAGAACCTAGTCAAGATGAAGGATAAAGGCTGAAGGTGAAATTTATATTTGACACTTCACACTTCATACTTCATACTTCATACTTTTTATGTTTTTCTGGAGTGTTTGAACTATGTACGAAAAGATTACCCCCCCGACTAGTGGATCAAAAATCACCTTTAAGAATGGTGAGCCAGTTGTGCCTGACAATCCAATTATCCCGTTTATTCGGGGCGATGGCACAGGTATTGATATCTGGCCTGCTACCCAAAAGGTACTAGATGCGGCGGTAGCTAAGGCGTATCAGGGTAAACGCCAAATCAGTTGGTTTAAGATTTATGCTGGTGATGAGGCTTGTGATTTATACGGCACTTATCAGTATTTACCCGAAGATACTCTCACAGCCATTAAAGAATATGGTGTGGCTATTAAAGGGCCTTTGACCACTCCTGTAGGTGGTGGGATTCGTTCTTTAAATGTGGCATTGCGGCAAATTTTTGACTTGTATGCTTGCGTGCGTCCTTGCCGTTACTATGCTGGTACGCCTTCACCACACAAAAACCCTGAAAAGCTAGATGTCATTGTTTATCGGGAAAATACTGAAGATATATATTTGGGAATCGAATGGAAACAAGGTAGTGAAATTGGTTCACGCTTAATTTCCATCCTCAACAAAGAACTCATCCCCGCCACCCCAGAACATGGGAAAAAGCAAATCCCTCTTGATTCTGGGATCGGGATTAAACCCATCAGCAAAACTGGTTCCCAGCGTCTAGTACGTCGCGCCATCAAACACGCCTTAACTTTACCCAAACAAAAGCAACAGGTAACGCTGGTGCATAAGGGTAACATCATGAAGTACACCGAAGGCGCGTTTCGTGATTGGGGTTATGAATTAGCCACCAGCGAATTCCGTCAAGAAACTGTCACCGAACGGGAATCTTGGATTTTAAGCAATAAAGAAAAAAATCCTAACATTTCCCTAGAAGACAACGCCCGTCAAATTGACCCTGGTTTTGATGCCCTGACTCAAGAGAAGAAAGCACAAATTGTCAAGGAAGTGGAAACAGTTCTTAACTCAATTTGGGATAGCCACGGCAATGGCAAGTGGAAAGATAAAGTCATGGTCAATGACCGCATTGCTGACAGTATTTTTCAACAAATCCAAACCAGACCAGATGAGTATTCGATTCTGGCTACAATGAACCTCAATGGCGATTACTTGTCAGATGCGGCGGCTGCTATTGTTGGCGGCTTGGGAATGGGGCCAGGCGCGAATATTGGCGATGCTTGCGCCGTTTTTGAAGCTACTCACGGTACAGCACCCAAGCACGCAGGCTTAGACAAAATTAACCCTGGTTCAGTGATTTTGTCTGGCGTGATGATGTTGGAATATCTGGGTTGGCAAGAAGCAGCCGACTTAGTTAAGAAAGGTTTAGGGGATGCGATCGCTAATGGTCAAGTCACCTACGATTTAGCAAGGTTAATGGAACCACCTGTAGAACCTCTCAAATGTTCTGAATTTGCCGACGCAATTATTCAACATTTCGGTTAATTTCCGTTAATTATTAGGATGGGGTTTTCCCATCCTAAAAGGACTGATGATTTTAAATTACTAATCTTCAGCACCAGGTAATTGAATCAATTTTTCTGCAACAATTTTGGGTAATTCTTTTGATGAATAACTATAAGTCAAGAGTAAAAATTCTACAGCCTTGTGCATTAATTGTTGCCTATTGACTACATCAGCTAGTTGAAATTGGTTATATGTACCGTTCATAACTTCTAAACTAGCATCTGCGATCGCATCTTCCATAACTTCCTCTTCTATTAAACTTTCCCATTCATCTTGATTGACATAATAAGATTTTTGATTGTCTTTAATATTAAGTTTTTGAATTTCTCGTACAGAGTTACGAATAGAAGCAGTCCAATAATTTGTTAGTCGCTTTTCCACTTGATTTTTAATTAAATGAATCAATAAAATCTTTAAATAAGATTGAATATTTCTCAGTATTGCCTGTCTACTCATCCCCTCTAACTCATCAACAATCGCCAAAGCATCTTCGTAACGCCCTTGTAAAATACTATTTCTGAGGTCGGTTAATTCTTGTGTCATTTTCATTAACCTCTAAGTCATAATATTAATCATATCCTGCCCATAAGAATAGATAATTATGGTAATCACACCAATTAAAGAAAATATCTCAACAAACTATTCCCTAGAAGATTGGCTGCAAAGTCCCCCCGAAGGTACAGAATGGGTAAATGGGGAACTGCTGGAGAAAGAAGAAGTGACATTGAAACACAGTCGTATACAAGGAAATTTATACTTTTATTGGAGAAATTATATTAATGCTAATGAACAAGGCGGGGAAGTTTATACAGAAGCACCTTGTCTGACTAACAAACAAGGTCGTCGTCCTGATGTGGCTTATCTTACCCCAGAACTGATGCAGCAATTTGGAGAACCTGCGGTTTTACCTCAAAGTTTTCCTTTAATAGCTGAAATTATTTCCCCCACAGATTTAGCAGAAGATATGATTGCCAAATCTCAAGAATATTTGCAATCTGGTAGTGAAGAAGTTTGGTTAGTATTTCCTGAAAATAGTTGGATTATTGTAATTACTAAAAATCAGCGACTTGTATTTATTGCAGGTGAAGTAGTCAGAACTCAAACTGTACTTCCAGGTTTTAATGTCGCGGTGAACGAATTATTAGGTTAAGTCAGGTTGAGAGCAGTGAGAATTTTACTTATAATAAATACAACCCTTCAGTAGTGGATAAAATCATGGGTGAGCAACTTTTAGTCAAAGATATTGATAATTGTGACATACCAGATGCTAACCTACTAATAACTGAAGATGATACGCCAGTGGATAATCTTGCATCTGAAAAACAACAGCGCCTTTTAGTTAGTTCCCTTTATAGTTCTTTACAAAACCAAGTTTTTTTAGCCGCAGCTAATGTTGGGGTTTACCATACATATACCGAACCTGCGATCGTTCCTGATGTGTTTGTGAGTTTTGATGTTCAAACACCAGAGAATTGGTGGGAAAAAGAAAATCGCTGTTACCTTGTTTGGAAATTTGGTAAATCACCAGAACTGGTAATTGAAATTGTCTCTAATAAAAAGGGCAATGAATTAGATGAGAAACTCCAAATTTATGAAAAAATGCGAGTTGCTTATTATATTGTCTATGACCCCCAGCAAAATTTGGGAGAGCAAGTTTTAAGAATTTATACAATTAAGGGTAGACGTTATCTAGAAACGACAAATAATTGGTTAGAAGATATTGGTTTAGGCGTTACTTTGTGGACTGGCGAATTTGAAGGGAGAAATGATAGTTGGTTGCGTTGGTGTGACCAAGCTGGTAATATTTTACTGACTGGTGACGAACGCGCTCGACAAGCAGAACAACGCGCCCAAGAAGCAGAACAACGCGCCCAATTACTAGCAGAGAGATTAAAAGCTTTGGGTGTAGATCCTGATAGTATTTAACCTAAATTTAACTATAAGATTCATCTTTAATTTTTGAAATCTATGTAGGATGTGTTAGCGACAGCGTAACGCATCTACTGTAAAGTTTTTGGTGCGTTACGGCTTACGCCTAACACACCCTACGCATACTAAGTTTAACCATATTTATTTTGATATTTAAGCCATAAAGGTGATTTTTTATAGCCTAAATCTATGACAATGAAAATTGACAACAAATTGCATAGATTTGCTGTAAAAAATTCTTATGACTCTTAACCGCAGACATTTCTTGTTTTTACTGGGTGCAGGTGCAGGTACTTTTGCATTAGATTCTTTGGCGTTGGCTGATAAATCACCTGTTAGTCAAGCACCAAGCACTACAGGCGTAATTGAACTACCACCTTTACCATACCCTTACGAAGCATTAGAACCACACATTGATGCTAAAACAATGCAGTTCCATCACGATAAGCACCATGCAGCTTATGTGAAAAACTTGAATGCTGCATTAGACAAACACCCAGAACTGAAAAACAAATCTGTTGAAGAATTGTTACGTAAACTCGGTAAAGTTCCGGCAGATATCCGCACAACAGTTCGTAATAATGGTGGTGGTCATGTCAACCACTCGATGTTTTGGAAAATTATGAAGCCGGAGGGAGGCGGAGAACCAACAGGAGAAATCGCCACTGCGATTAATCAAAATTTTGGTAATTTTGCCGCCTTTAAAAAGCAGTTTAACGAAGCTGGTGCAGCACGTTTTGGTAGTGGTTGGGTTTGGCTTGTACGTAACAAAAATGGCAAGTTAGAAATTACAACTACAGCTAATCAAGATAATCCCATCACTGAAGGTAAATATCCCATTTTCGGCAATGATGTTTGGGAACATGCTTATTATCTCAACTATCAAAACCGCCGCGCTGATTATTTAACAGCATGGTGGAATGTGGTTAACTGGGATGAGATTAATAACCGATTTGCAGCAGCAAGTAAATTTGCTTATTAAGGTTGATTTTTAAATACAAATAAGCTCAGATACCCGACTTCTTAAAGAAGTCGGGTATCTTGTTTTTTACAGAAAGATGAGGATAGGTGTAATTTTACCTCCTGACTTGAAAGTGCTGAGTGCTGAGTAAAAATGCTAGTTCCACTTTCATGCTTGGCTATGAAACTTGTTTCATCGGGACTGCCTTCTCCCATATCACAATCCTAATGCTTTGCGTGTACCTGGCCCGACAATCCCATCTGCTGTTAAACCTTGCTTTTGTTGAAATGCTGTTACAGCATCATCGGTAGCTGCGCCAAATATACCATCAGCTTTGAGATTAAAGCCTTTTTGATTGAGAGCGTTTTGTACAGCAAGTACATCATCTCCTCGCATTGGTGGGTCAGTCAGAAATAATAATCTTGGCTGTCCAGAAACAGAATTAGGTTGGGATAAAGCTCGCATTTCTGCTTGGATAATGGGAAATTTTGCATCCCAAGTAGCAGGATCTCTGACATTTAAGCCATCATCAATATGAACTGAATCTGCTGGTGTAAAATCTCCTCCCCAGCGCAACATCGGGTCATTACGGATGCTTTGAATAAAGTTTTGAATGCCTTGTGGCAGATTTTTTAAGTTGCTTTTATCAAGAGCATTGCTGTTAAATAGCTTATCTCCTAGCATCACATTCATATCAATGCTGTGACCGACTAAATGATTTGAACGACTTGCAGGACGGACAATTGCGCCTGACACTACACCACCTTGTAAACGGGTAGAACTAGTGACATAAATTCTGATACCTGCATCAGTCGCAAATTGATCAACTTTTTCGAGTGAATCAAAAAAATCAACATCTGCTAAAAGAGGTTTCCCGATAAATCGAGGTGATTTAAATGCGTCTAATTTAGTTACCATAACTACCTTTATTTTGGTATGCACTAGTTAGTTGCTATGAAATTCTCTATGGTGATAGAGGTTGGGATGGAGGAAGTAAGACTAGATAATTATTGATGTAGGATATTTTGCATACTTTTAGAAGTAGTCTTAAGTATAATTTTAGTTTTTTAACTTGGCAGAGCAAGTATTAAGAAATATCAAGCGATTGGCTGCGATCGCGCACACTTAAAGCAGTATCAGAAAAGTCACTAAATACGCCATCAACACCTAAACTAAAAAATAGTTCATATTCCCCTTGGGGATTACCTTGGAAGTCTAGAGGTAGAAAGTAGTCTTCGTTGCGAAAAGTCCAGGCGTGTACTTGCAAGTTAGTAGCATGGGCATTATGTACTACAGATGTGGGCGATCGCAATTTATTGTTATTATCTCTAGGAATTAAAATATCTTTATGAATACCAATTGCTTGGGCGTATTTAGCAATCTCTTCTAAACCTGATTTTGTCACTAAGTCGGTATAGGTGCGAACATCACCACTAACAACAAAATCATAAGGTTGACCAGTAAGATTGATTAACTGGACTAAAGGTAAATGAGTTTTTTGGGCTAAATATTGTAAGTTACTCACTTCAAAAGATTGAATAAAAATGGGGTCATTTTTTTCGTGATAACCGTTGGCTCGTAAGGTTTGAAGTAAAGGTTCTTCTAAACTTAAGTTTATAGACCTAAAATAAGTGGGATGTTTTGTTTCTGGATAAATACCAATATTACGACCTAATTGTTTACTATAATTTTTGACTAAATCAATAATTTCTTGGAGTGTGGG
This sequence comes from Anabaena sp. FACHB-83, assembly GCF_014697485.1. Classification (NCBI taxonomy): domain Bacteria; kingdom Bacillati; phylum Cyanobacteriota; class Cyanophyceae; order Nostocales; family Nostocaceae; genus Anabaena; species Anabaena sp. FACHB-83. The sequence goes on from NZ_JACJRY010000011.1 coordinate 61,159, forward strand.
AATTTCCCACCAATCGTCATAAATAGTATTTTGCTGACGTAATTGGGGAATCCTTTCTTTGGCGCGTAATGTTTTGATTTCGGACAGAGTAAAGTCTTCTGTAAACCAACCTGTTTTGATTTCGCCATCGATGATTTTAGTCGTGTGTCGTTGAGCAAATTCGGGATGGTTAGCAACGTTAGTGGTTTCTGAAATTTCGTTTTCGTGACGCGCAATTAAAACACCGTCTTGTGTGGAAACTAAATCTGGTTCAATGTAGTCTGCACCAAAATTGATTGCTAATTCGTAAGCGGCTAAAGTATGTTCTGGGCGATAGCCACTCGCGCCGCGATGAGCAATAATGATTGGTTTTTTATTCATGTGATTGTATGTGTGGTGGAAGACAAGAATTGTTTATTTCGCGCATAGACGCGATAGCGGCTTCCCGGAGGGTAGGCGCAAAGACGCAAAGAGTTATAGCCATTTTCTGTGAAGATACACTTAATTAAAAAACGAACCGCCAAGTACGCCAAGTACGCCAAGGAAGAGAAGGCTAAGAAGAAGAGTGGGAGCTTATAGAGAATATCTATTTATGGGCATTTTTTTAACAAATGTTAATATTGGTAGACGGCATGCGATCTCTTATAACTTCTTGCTGATGCCTTTTGATACCCAAGAAGATTAACCTAGAATTATCCCAACAAATAAAATTATATTTACTCAATATCGTTCTATAAGTATAATGATTCAGACTCAGCCTCAACTCAAGCGCATAGAAGAATTACGCCAGCTTTTGCAACAAGCTAGTTACGCCTATTATGTTTTAGACGCACCCATCATGGAGGATGCAGTCTATGACCAGCTATACCGCGAATTGCAACAGTTGGAAACGCAGTATCCTGAATTGGTGACACCCGACAGTCCAACTCAGCGCGTGGGTGAAAGACCAGCGACTCATTTCACCTCAGTGCGGCATAATATCCCCTTGTACAGTCTGGAGAATGCTTTTAATATTGATGAGTTGCAAGCTTGGGATCAACGTTGGCGGCGACAACTCCCGACAACGGACGCGGTAAAATATGTCTCGGAGTTGAAAATTGATGGTTCGGCTTTGGCGCTGACTTACCAAGATGGGGTGTTAGTCAGGGGTGCAACTAGAGGTGATGGGGTTACGGGTGAAGAAATTACCCAAAATGTGCGAACAATTCGTTCTATTCCCTTGCGTTTAAACTTTGATGGGATAGAACCAATAGAAAGAATAGAGGTGCGCGGTGAAGCATTTTTACCGTTGGAAGTGTTTAAACAAATCAACGAAGAACGGCAAAAAGCAGGTGAACAGTTATTTGCCAACCCCCGCAACGCCGCCGCAGGTACACTCAGACAGTTAGACTCGCGTATTGTAGCGCGGCGACGGTTAGATTTCTTTGCCTATACGCTGCATATTCCAGGGATGGATGATGCGAGTATTGCCAATACCCAATGGGAAGCCTTGGAATTATTACAAAAAATGGGTTTTCGGGTAAATCCCAACCATCAGCTGTGTGAGTCTTTGGCAGAAGTGGCAGAATACTACAAATATTGGGATACGGAAAGATTGAATTTACCATACATGACCGATGGTGTAGTGGTCAAACTCAATGCTTTTAAACTGCAAGAACAGTTAGGTTTTACCCAAAAATTCCCGCGCTGGGCGGTGGCGTTGAAATACCCAGCCGAGGAAGCACCCACCCGTGTGGAAAATATTGCGGTGAATGTGGGTAGAACTGGGGCGTTAACACCGTTAGCAGAGATGCGTCCGGTACAATTGGCGGGGACAACAGTTTCTCGCGCTACCTTACATAATAGCGATCGCATCGCTCAATTAGATATCCGCATCGGTGATACTGTAATTGTTCGCAAAGCTGGGGAAATTATTCCCGAAGTGGTGCGGGTAATTAAAGAACTGCGTCCGGCTGATACTGTACCATTTGTTATGCCTAGCGACTGCCCTGTTTGCGGTCAACCAGTGGTGCGAGAATCAGGAGAAGCCGTGACTCGTTGCGTTAATGCTTCTTGTGCAGCTATTCTCAAAGGTTCCATTGAACATTGGGTTAGCCGTGATGCTTTGGATATTAAAGGTGTGGGGGAAAAATTAGTGCATCAACTGGTAGATAAAGGTTTGGTGCATTCTGTAGCTGACTTGTATGACTTGACAGAAGCACAATTATGTAGTTTAGAGAGAATGGGGGAAAAATCGGCACAGAAATTAGTAGATGCGATCGCTCAATCAAAAAATCAACCTTGGCATCGGGTATTGTATGGTTTAGGCATCCGTCATGTTGGCAGTGTGAATGCCCAACTCATCACCGAGAAATATCCCGCCGTGGAGAAATTAGAAACCGCCAAACAATCAGACATTGCAGGTATTTATGGTATTGGTGCAGAAATCGCCCAGTCTGTTTATCAGTGGTTTCATATTGATGCCAATCAAGCTTTAATTGAAAGGTTGCGAAATACAGGTTTACAATTAGCTGCTGAAGAAACTGCAACTGTGAATGAAAGTAATCAAAAGTTTGCCGGGAAAACTTTTGTCGTCACAGGCACATTACCCACCCTAAAGCGAGATGAAGCTAAAGCACTTATCCAAAAAGCAGGCGGTAAAGTGACTGATTCTGTCAGCAAAAAAACTGATTATTTGGTAGTAGGAGAAGATGCTGGTTCTAAATTAGCCAAAGCCCAGGCTTTAGGAATTACTCAGTTAACAGAGGCGCAGTTACTCCAGATGTTAGGAGATGAATAAAAAGGAGTCAGAAGACAGAATTCAGAATACTCCACTTATAAATGAATGGAGTTTTAAATCAAATCAGAAAGTTTTATTTTGATTTCACCCACGCGAGACGAGGTTTTCCACCAATATTCATCACCCAGCGATGCACTGAGCTTGCCGAATTATCATACTGCATTCTGACTCCTGATTTCTGAATTCTTCTTGATAGACTGGGGAGATTAACTAAACTCCATCGTCTCCACAAAAGACAAAATATTATCTTTAATGTACTCAGCTTCTTCAGCGATATCATTTGGTGTTTCGCCATTTAAAAAGCTACGTTGGCTACTAACTATATATAAAAACTCGCCATTAATAAATGCCAACAATCCACGGTAAGCATCTAATCTCGTAGAACTACCGTTATTTTCTTGCTGAGACATTGTTGAACCTTTCGGCATATCAACCAAGGCGTAATATGCGCCTGCAAAAATATCTTCTAAATATTCGCCATACTTGATTTGTGAATCTGGCAGATTTGCCAAAATTGCCTGCGGCACATATTTATCTACTACAATGTTTTTTAAATATTCTGCCTGCCCTTCCGATTCTAATTCTTCTAACTGTTCTGGCGGTATGGGATAATAATCAATTCTGAGCAAAGTGCCAAAGTCATCAGAAAAACCCACCACACCTTCTTGGGTTTGAATTCTCCCTCCTTGTTCTGCGTCAACCGGAATCGGAACTGTAAAATTCCCTAAAGGCGATTCATAAACATCTTCGATATATTCAACCTCAGTTAATATCCCTTCTTCCTCCTCTAAATCTTCGGCATTTTCTCCTGCTTGAAAAGCTGCAATTATTTCTTTAGTAATTTCATCTGCTTCTTCATCTTCCAATTCCAAAGCTTCTTGCAACTTTTTCAAGAAAGGTTCCTTACTTTTGGGAATAGTGAATTCTTCTTCATCTAAAAGTGTCACCACCCCAGCCGCAAAACCATCTAATAAAACTTCTTCAGTGAGTGATTCATTAGCAGTATTAAACAACGGACTTAGCCCTTGTGATTCTGCAATATCGATGAGTTTGTCCACTATTTCTAATAGTTCATCTTCAGAATATGCTTCAAAAACCTCAAATTGCCACAAAATCCCCGCTAAACCTTCAGGATCTATTTCTTCCACCGAAGCATCAGCAAGTGCAGTTACCACCGCAATTGCCGCAACAGCTTCTTCTGGTGTTAAAGATTCTGCTAGTGTTTTTTGTGAGTTAAAAATCTTGTCATATTTAGTCATAAATGTTACCTCTTTTGCTTGCTTACCAGTTTAGTTAAAAATAGGCGATCGCCTGAATTTTTAACTCAAATCATCAATATCAAAATTTACTTGTATGGCATTCTCTAACCTTTCTTCATCCTCCAAATGAAACATCTAAATAATAATTAGTCCAGACTTACGCAATAACTCTCTAAAACTCTCTTAACTTCGTGTCCTTCTCGCCCTTTGCGGTTTATTTTTTCATAATAATTTTACGTAAGTCATGTTAGTAATACCTTTACCCAAATATTCCTAGATAATCATCACTCGCGGCTTAAATCGATGATTGGAAAATTCACTTGGGATTATTCTCTGTCAATTTCCTCATTCATCTACTGCTAATGATTACCATAAAAAAGCAACTTATAATTTTTTTTAACAGTTCTATAAACTCTCTCATCATCAGATAAAACTGAGAAAACATAAAATTTTATTTCTCTACCTAAAAATAAAAACACTTAAAAATTAAGTGCTTTGTATCTTACAATCTTGACAATTTGAACAACACAATATTTTCCCTCAAGCCAAATTCTTATGCTTAATTTAATATTGATGCAGAAAGAACTGCTAGAACAACGATTTTTCAACCTCTAGCAAGGGAAATATATCCCACGATAGAAATATAAACTAGCTCTTGATAGATTTTCTTTACCAAGAGCGGGATGCCATAATACCGAAGTGCAAAGCAACACATTGTAAATCTTTAAATTCAAACTTTTATGGTGCAAACACCTCCATCTCAATTCTCACCAGAGCAGTACAAAGTCGATTCAGCTACAGCCGAAGTCGAAGCTCTCATCCAAACCCCACCATCAGATACAGAACTTAATTTAGAATTTCTTTACACCAGAGATATTGAATTTCGCCAAGAAACAATTTACTTTATCGTGGTCGATCGCTTTCATGATGGCGACCCCGAAAATAGCGAAGGTATTAACCCAGAATTGTACGACCCCACCGGGCAGGACTGGGGTAAATATTGGGGCGGCGACTTACAAGGTGTAATTGACAAATTAGACTATCTCAAAAATATGGGAGTTACTGCTGTTTGGTTAACTCCTTTATTTGAGCAGGTAGAAGAATTATTTGTGGGTAATGCAGCTATACATGGTTATTGGACAAAAGATTTTAAACGCATCAATCCCCGCTTTATTGGTAAAGATGAAAACCCTTCGTTAAACGAAACCCAAGAAACAAGAAATACTACCTTTGACCGCTTAATTGAAGAGTTACATAAGCGGAATATGAAGTTAGTCTTGGATATTGTTTGTAACCACAGTACCCCTGATACCAGTGGTAGTAAAGGTGAATTGTATGACGACGGCGTAAAAATTGCCGACTTCCATAACGATGAGAATAACTGGTATCACCATTACGGTGAAGTGCAGAATTGGGAAGACGAATGGCAAGTCCAGAACTGTGAATTGGCTGGTTTAGCCACCTTTAACGAAAACAACAGCGAATATCGGGAATATATTAAATCTGCAATTAAACAATGGCTAGATAGGGGCGTAGATGCCTTACGGGTAGACACTGTAAAACACATGCCCATCTGGTTTTGGCAAGAATTTACAGGTGATATGTACAATCACAGACCAGATGTGTTTATTTTTGGCGAATGGATTTATAGTGGGCCACAGGACGATCGCTCTTTGGAATTTGCCAATAATTCCGGGATGACCATGCTAGACTTTGGCTTGTGTGTTGCCATTCGCGCCGCCCTCGCCCAAGGTTCCGAAAATGGATTTCAAACCATTCAATACATTTTTGATGAAGACTACCGCTACAACGGCGCAACCGAGTTAATCACCTTCATCGATAACCACGATATGCCGCGCTTTCAATCGCTCAACCCTGACCCAGCGATGTTGAGAGTTGCGATCGCCCTAATTATGACATCCCGTGGTATCCCCTGCATTTATTACGGTACAGAACAGTATTTGCATAACGACACCGATGGCGGTAACGACCCCTACAACCGCCCCATGATGGAAAAATGGGACAACGACACCGAAATTTATCGTTACCTCCGCTTACTTTCCGGCTTGCGGCGACTCAATCCAGCCATTTCAATGGGTAGCCATTGGCAAAAATACATCACCCCCGATGTTTACTGCTACATTCGCCGTTATCGTGACTCCCTGTGCTTTGTCGCCCTCAACCGAGGCGGCGAAGTCACCTTACCAGAAATCGAGACAGAATTACCCGACGGCGAACATACTTGTGTCATCACCCGCAATAAATACGAAGTCAAAGATGGCAAAATTTCCGACCTACACCTAGAAGAACGGGGAGTCATTGTCCTCAGCCACGTAGGCGATCGCATTAAAGGCCAAACCATCATTCGTGTGCAACTCAACGGCGTAAATACCCAACCAGGCGAAACCATCGTTGTCACAGGCGACTGCCCAGAATTAGGCAATTGGGATATTAGCAAAGCCTATCCCCTAGAATATATCAACGCCAATACTTGGTTTGCCGAGATTCCCTTTGATGAAAGTGCGGGCAAATTAATTAGTTATAAATATGCCTTATGGCGCGAAGGGCGATCGCCCCTGCGAGAAAACACCACCCCCCGCCGTTGGGTAGTCGCCAAAGAAGGCACAGTCAAATGGCGCGACACCTGGACATCAGGCAGAGAATCTTAGAAGTCTGAAGTTAAGAGAATAGTAGGTTGGGCGTAGCGATAGCGTAACCCAACAGGGTCTTGAGAATGTTGGGTTCCGTTCCTCCACCCAACCTTGTATATTGAGAGTCTGTCCCCCTTGTCCTTTCGATTGATTTGAGCGAAAAACAGGTAGCGTTATACATTAATAAAAGCATAGAGCTTCAGACAGAACGTACTACCTCCCGCCTCGGTTGGTGAGCGTAGCGCCGCCCTGAGCTTGTCGAAGGGCCGAACCACTGCCTCCTGCCTCCTGCTTCTCACACTTGACCAACTAGGCTTGGTCGTTCACAGCGAAGGGTTTGGAAATGTTTGCTTCTTCAGAGACTCCTATAATTGGGACAATTTTATTAGTAGCTTTCGGCATATTAGGCTGGGGCTTTTATCGCGCCAGACCTTTTGGAAAACTGGGAATCTTAGCCTGGTTGCAGTCAGTGGTTTTGATGACTCCCTGGCTGTTATTTTTTGGTTTGTTTGCTGCTGGCGTTTATCTCAACATTGTCGGCATATTGTTCTTAGTAGTAGCTTCTGCCGGGTTATACATCTACCTCGGCAGACAATTACGGGCGGCGGGACAAGATGCCATCCTTAAGCAACGGGCAACAGAAAGGCTGGCTGCTAACACCACACCAGAAGGTAATACAGCACCAGTCACCGCCGAACTCCAAATTGAAGTATTATCAATTCCCGAAGCTGACTTGAGTGCCATTAAAGGCATTTTTGGACTGGATACATTTTTCGCCACAGAAACGATCGCCTACCAAGAAGGCGCTATCTTTAAAGGTAATTTACGCGGCGAACCCCAAGAAGTTCACAACCGCCTCAGCGCCAACTTACAAGAACGTCTCGGTGAGCAATATCGCCTGTTTTTAGTAGAAAATACAGACGGTAAACCTGTAGTGATTGTATTACCTAGCCGTAACGATCCTCGTCCCACCACCGCAGGTCAGAAAGCCTTTGCTGGTATTCTGCTCATCGCTACCATTGCTACCTGTTTAGAAACTGCCGGGTTACTCCTCAACTTTGATTTATTTGCCAACCCAGCCAAGTTCACCCAAGCCTTACCCATCGGCCTCGGCATTTTTGTCATTTTAATCGCCCACGAAATTGGTCATTGGGTACTGGCGCGGCGTTATCAAGTCCGTCTTGGCTGGCCTTTCTTTTTACCTGCTGTACAAATTGGTTCCTTTGGTTCAATTACTCGCTTTGAATCTCTCTTACCCAACCGCACAGCATTATTTGATATTAGTTTGGCAGGGCCGGCTGCTGGCGGTATCGTCTCTTTAGTCATGTTAATTGTCGGCTTACTGCTTTCCCACCCAGGCAGTTTATTTCAATTACCCAATCAATTTTTCCAAGGTTCCATTTTAGTCGGCAGCTTGGCGCGAGTCGTCCTCGGTTCCGCCTTACAATCATCCTTAGTTAACGTCCATCCCTTAGTAATTATTGGTTGGCTGGGTTTAGTCATCACCGCTTTAAACCTTATGCCTGCTGGTGCTTTAGATGGTGGACGCATCGTGCAAGCAATTTATGGACGTACAACTGCGAAAAGAGCCACATTTGCCACTTTAGTTTTGCTGGCGTTAGTTTCTCTCGGTAACACCTTGGCAATGTATTGGGCAATTGTCATTCTTTTATTACAACGAGATTTAGAACGCCCCAGCTTAAACGAAATCAGCGAACCCGATGACGCTAGAGCCGCATTAGGTTTGTTGGCATTATTCCTAATGATTGCCACTCTTCTGCCCTTAACCCCCGGTTTAGCTGGGCGTTTAGGTATTGGGTAATTAAGTTAAATTGTTAGTGGTGTGAACTAGATTAATTAGCTCACACCACTACAAACTCTGCGTTTAACACTTAATTCCTCTACGTTGAAAAATACTTATTAACCTAAAAATTACTCAAATTAATAGTGCGATCGCCTGTAAACAATTAATTACGAAAAATCACTTTTATACAACACCCAAATTATTATATTCTATAACTGTTCCTTTTCTAGAGATACAGTTTATGTTCCCAATCATGCAAGCAAAGCAACTGTTTATTCATTGCTTAATTTGTTTTTCCACAACCGTAGCTCTCTCGGCTGATCTGACCAATTATCATGCTAATGCTCAAAGTCAAAATTTATCCGAACTGAAAACAGGAGAAAATAGTAACAACATTATTCAGGCACAAAATATTAGATTTCATCTGCAAAAATGCCAAAGAACAGGTCAAAGTAAAACAGTAAGTTGCCATCTGCTTTTTACTGCAACATCAGAGCGAGAACAAAGAATTACAATTTTTGGCGACAATGAATCTGCTAGTTCCAGAGCATTTGATTTAGCTGGTAATGAATATAGTGCCAGCTTTGCACAAGTCGGAAAATTTAAAAGTACAGATATATATAACGGTGAAGTTCGCAATGAACTGATTCCTGATGTACCCATAAAAGCAATTATTAATTTTGAGTTGCCTACAGATGTAAATCAATTAGCAGCATTTGTAGTTAAATATAATCTCGGAGAAAAAGCTGTGTTTCGTGATATTAAAATTGTGACTGTAAAACCACAAGCTCCAAGTAATAGAAAAAAGTAAATTGCTTATACCAAGTTAATATGAAGTTGTATATATCTAGATCCCCCTAAATCCCCCTTAAAAAGGGGGACTTTGATTCTAGTTACCCCCTTTTTTAAGGGGGGGCTAGGAGGAATCAAATTCTATGCAGCCTCATAAAAAATTGGTATTAGCTTGTTTAATACAACAGATATAGAAGGCGTTATAAACTTTTTCAACGGTCATTCAGAGTGCAGCGATAGCAGAGTGAAGTAATTGCATCATCACTATAATTCCTGCGATTGCGACCCTGTGGTTAGCTACTGTATGTATACATTTTGCTTTGCTGCATTTACAATGACTTTGTGTAATTGATGTACTGATAGCCAAAAGATAGATTTAGCATTTTTTATATTAAACAGATAGTTAAATTATGAATAATTTTAATTGGTATTCCTTCCTGAAAAAAGAAAGTAAAAAAGTGCTTGATAATTATGAAAATGGGGAAATATATTGGACAGTTGTAGATTTTCCAGATGAGGCAATTCAATCAGAATGGTTAGGTTTACCAAGAGCATCAGAAAAAGAAATTACTGCTACTGAATCTCGTTTGAGGACAAAATTACCACTATCTTACCGGGAATTTTTAAAGGTTACAAATGGCTGGCCTGGATATCCAGGGGTTTTAAGGTTACGGATGGCTAAAGAAATAGACTGGTTTTTTGTTGAGCATCAGAACTGGATTGACATCTGGACACAAAGCTTGAGAAGTTTACCACCTATATCTGATGAGCAATACTTGATATATGGAAAAAATTTAGAGCAAGATATACGTGTAGAGTATCTACAAACAAACCTACAAATTAGTGATGCGTTGGATGGTGAAGTTATTTTACTTAACCCTCAAATTACTCATAATCAAGAATGGGAAGCTTGGTTATTTAGTAATCATATTCCTGGAGTTAAACGTTATCGGTCTTTTTGGGAAATGCTCACTACAAGAGGAATGGGCGCTACACCTTAATAGTCACTGTCAGAGACACAAATGCCTTTACATTTAATTCCATTTGTAGCGGTACGCAAACAATGAGGACAGAGAATTTTTTCTGCTTCCATTTCTGGATTGATCACTACATTAGTGCTGGCTTGTAATTTGTCTTTCTCTGTCTGGGATTGTACAGTCATACCAATTGCTAAATTTTTAGAAGTTTACATCAAATGCTGGCACTATCATAAGTATAGCTTCAGAAGATGTTTGAAAATTTGACTTGATTTTGTCCCTACACAGGACTTACGCAAAAGTTCCCGAAAAGCTTAATTTATCGAACCGCCAAGTCGCCAAGAACGCCAAGAAATCGTAGAGTCTGCGTAAGTCCTACCTACATTATTTCTTGATCAAGGTGCAATTAATCGGTTGTTGTAGAGACGTTGTATATAACATCTCTACAGGATTTTATAGAATATATAGCGGTTCCGGCTGTATTAAAAGCAAGTAAGAACCGCTATAGTTTCTAGGAGAATTGGTATTACATCCAGTCTTAACTGATAATCTTTGTGTGTACTTCCTATTTACATTCCCACCAACCATGAGAAGAAGTTTCCCCACCAAGAAGAGTTTAAATCACCCACAGTCAATTTCATTTTGCGGCGAATATCTTGGATATTCCAATTAGTGAGCTTGGCTAAGGTTTGGGCTTCTTGTTCAAATCGCTTGGGTAAAGAACGCTTGTATTCTCTACCAGCTTGACATTTGAGTTCGCCTGTAAAGGGATGCTGTAAAATGTATCGCCCTTGGAAAGATTCTTGGTTAGAAGTAGCTTGAAAAATTGGGTCTTCAGGGAATCTATCACGGGTGTAGCGAATATGTAAGCGAGTGATGAAAACGCTGCTACTAACAATTGGCGGACGACGGAAACCGGACGGGAATGGCTCGTCATTGCTGGAATTATTATCTAGCCAAAATACACCCGCTTGTTTGAGTTCTTCTGGGTTCAGAGGTTCTGCGGAACAAGGATCGCAACTACTCATATCCCAAGCATATTCCAAGAAAGCTACCTTTCTATCTTCTTTTAGGTAGGATGTTTGGAACATGGACTTGTAAAAATCACTAAATTCATTTTTGACAAATACCGGAATGTTGGCATCGGAAGGAACTTTCACGGTGCGGTAGTTGGTGATTTCTGCTTGCCCTTTGGGTGAGAGGACATAGACAATTAAATCTTGAGCAGCGTTGGCATTAATCATACCCAAACGAATGGGCAGGATGAATTTACGTGATTGGTAAGAAATTTGTAACGGACGTAAAAACTGATAGCCAGATTCTTCAAATTTATCGAGGTTGACTTTCGCCACAAAAAATTTCATCCCAGAGCGGACATAAGGTTGGAGTAGCTGTTTTGCTCCTCTGGGAATTTTGTAGCCGTTGCGATTTAGCCAAGTTTCCAGGCCGCCGGATTCTTTTGCACTTAAAATTACAATGTCATATTCGCCAACGTTGAAACGTGCTTCGACGGTTACGCCTAACTCACTCGCACTACCTCTGGCTGCTCCGGCTCTAGCTCTAGCTGCTGGTGCGGGTAAGGCTTCGTTAAGTACTCGGTCGTATTCGGTGCAAGGATCAGAGTCGAAGTATTCTACTAAGCGTGGTGCGCTAAAAGCATCTAAACGCTCGACAATTTTGGGTGGAGCAACACGGACTTGTTCTTTTTTGATGACTGTGGGTACAGGTACAACCATTGCAAAATCTTTGACTTCGCCTTTGAAGTCATTGGCCATAGTCAAAACGGTGCGATCGCCATCCCGCGCCATAATTACTTGAGAGGCTTGGTTGTATAATTTACTATCGGCTTTGGCAACATAAAAGCCACAAAATGCCCAGGCTGTGGGAGCAAAACACAGTACAGCCAATACAGTAATTAATAATGATGAAATTACTATTCTCAATCGCTTCATTTTATACCTCTGAATTAGGGAGTGGGAAGTAGGGAATAGGGAGTAGTTAATTCTCTTGCGTTCTTATGTTCTCGAACCAAGCAAATCTGGGTGATGACCACAGCCAATCAATCACAATGGTCAATGGTGCAAGGGCAAACAATGACCAAAATACGGCTGTAGAAATGAAGAAATTATTTCGCAGGATGAAAGTTAAGCTGGCAATGCAGATAGCCCAAACTATCCGCCCGATTTTGGCGTTGGGAATTGAGCGCGGATCTGTCACCATAAATAAGGCAAACAGCAGCAAAGACCCACTCATTAAGCGATGCCAATACACGTCCCAAGTCCAACCGAGCCAAAGGTTGCGTATGGCTTCTAACAAAGAGTAGGAACCTAAAAAAGCGGCCGTGGTATCCCAACGACCAATGCGTTGTAAAATCAAACCGCCAGTCCCAGCAAATAACAGCCCATACCACCATTCTTCACCCCACTGTCCGGGAGATACCCACGCATCAGAGGTGAGGGTTAAAGCGGTGATAATGCCAAAATTACCTGGGTTGAAGAAATGTTTATCGCCGACTTTGAAGCAAAATTTACTGGCGATCGCACTTACTCCTGCTAACATCATTGTTGTCCAATGGTCAGCCCGTAAGAGCAAACTCAGTCCCAGGGAAGTAATCAAGGCACTACGCAGATTTAGCTTTTGTTCTGGCTCTTGGCTATTGAGCTTTGACAATATCCACTGCGTTGATAAACAAGACGCAATCACTACACCAATTAATTCTGGATGCAGTGTCCAGTCTCTGGTGCCAATTCCCAAGACTAAAAATGAACCGAGAAATAGAATTTGATAGTCCCGTATATCTTTCAGCAACATTACCAATATATTCAGGGATTACCCGTAGATTTTTCACCAATCTAGTCGAGTAAAAACTGAAATACCATTGCTGTTACAGATTTTGTTACAAACAAGACTGTGAGACTGGGTGTAGGGGTGTATGTTTACATCTTGCACCTAGCGACTACACAGACAAAACCCGCACTTCGACAAGCTCAGTGACCACCTGCGCGGGTTCAAAACCGTGTGTAACTTTCTCTTAAACCTAACCCCCAGCCCCTTCAGGGGAGCAAGATTCAAAGCCTCTCTCTGTTGCGGCTACCGTGTACACACAAGTCGAAAATAGGCAGTATGAAAGCCTATCCCGCCTTGAACTAAAGTTCCAGGCTCATAGCGAAAGTCCACTCAAGTGGACTAGAATGAGTTTCTTGTTGAGTCCTCTTCAGAAGACTTACGCTGTGAGACTCGGAATAAATTCCGAGACGGGACAGATGCACTCAACCGAGATTTGTGTGTACACCATAGCTCTGTTGCGGGGAGAAGTTTGGAGGGTCTGAAAAAATAAACGACACGTCACTTTACTTACGTTTTGGTTGTATGTTTCCCCAAATGTTGACTCTGCCGTCAAAACCGCCACTAGCTAACAATCTGCCATCTGGACTAAAAGCGATCGCATTTACCCAATCACTATGTCCATAAAGTGTACTTAATAACTCGCCTGTAGTTAAATCCCACAGTTTAATGCCATCTCTGCCGGCGCTGGCTAAAGTTTGGCCGTTGGGGTTAACTGCGATCGCATTTACCCAGTTATTATGTCCTTTGAGGATACGGGAAAGGCTTTTTGATTGCAGATTCCAAAGTTTAATGGTGCGATCGCGGCTGGCACTAATTAAGGTTGTACCATCGGGGGAAAAAGCTACAGCATTCACGGCTTGGGAATGTGCCGAAAATGACCGAATTAATTTACCACTAGGCAAGTCCCAAAGCTTGATTTCACCTTTATTATCACCACTGGCAACTGTTTGACCATCAGGGCTAATTGCTACTGTATAAATTGAGTCACTAACCTTGATTAAAGTTGTCAATGGGCGTTGCTGTAATAAATCCCATACCCGAATTCCGTCTAAAGCACCACTAACTAGCACTTTACTATCAGGAGATACCGCTAAAGATAAGACGTTACTGGTGTGTCCGACAAAGGAACGACGAAATTTATTATTTTTAAGATTCCAAATATTAATTGTGTTATCTGTACTACAACTAACTAGGGTTTGCCCATCTGGCGCAATCACCAAGGATTCTACAGAGGTTTTGTGTGCTTTGCTATTCGCCAACTTTTTGCCAGTTAAAGGATTCCACAGACGAATTGCACCTTCATTTTCAGCACCGCCACTGGCGAGAATTTTGCCATCGGGACTAAAAGCCAGAGATTTCACCGTTCCAGTGTGTCCCACCAAGCTATAAATTAAGCGGAAATTGGCAAAATTAGGTTGAGATGGGGAATCTGGTATTTGAGCGATCGCAGCATAAGCAGTATAAATATCTAAACTTTGCCAAATAGTTAGCGGCAGAGTCAAGGCTGCTATAAAAGCCAAGAAAATATATGGGCGCAGCAAAAGGCTGTTCCCCTTTTTTCCCTCACTCCTCACAAATTTTTCCTCACTGTTTGAATAGTTAAGTCAATTTACTTCACATTTGTGACTCAACACTATCAACGGGGTGGTTTTTTCTTCGCAACAGTTAATATCGGTAGCGTGGGACTCGATGAACGGGAAGGTAAGTAATGTTGTACCACAGGTTCCTCTGGGATGGGGCGATGCTGCTGCATTCGCCACAACTTAAAGGCGAGACTAATACCTGCTGTTCCCAACCCAAGGGCTAACAATGACCAACTATCATCAAATCCACCAATCACAGCATCTACTACGCCCATTGTTATCAAGATACTGATAATTGGCTCTTTTCTGTAGGCTGATTTCAAAAAACGAGGTAATGCAGCATTCATCACAGCTTGGTTTATCCAAATCACCTTTGTGTCAGTTTACCGAGAATACCTCACCGCCAGTTGCCTTTTATAAAAAAGACATCTAAATATTATAATTTGGATCAGTAGGTGAGGGATTGTAACAACTTGTCTTCTTGCTGATTTGCAAGCCTACAAAGATATAGACAGCAAATTATCCAAGATAGTTCTCTTGATAAAGTTTTAACCAGCCGACTATGCCAGCTGGTTAAACCTGTTCTACTTACTAGCTTACATCTAGAAAGCTTTTGCTTTTGAATCGTACTACTTGAGACCGAGCCAAGATAGCACACCTTGATTGGTGACATATTCAATAATCACCATCAAGCCAAAGCCAATCATTGCCGCACGACCATTGAGGCGTTCAGCATATTCACTAAAGCCAAATTTGGGTTCTTCTAATTTGGGGGTAACGGTGGGTTGTGGTTGTGTCATGTTCAATAAACCTCTTTTCGGCAAACGGGACTTAAAAGTAATAGCCTTGAATCTGGACTTTGGTCAGGTTGGAGCCAGATGAACCTAGGAGCAGCTTCTTAAATGTAGCTGTGCAGAGGCTCTGTTAACATTTTGTAATTATTCTTTATATATTGTAGTCAACTGTGTCAATAGTCAAGGGTAAGAGTTTTCAGCTTTGTTACCGTGAAAGGGAAAACTAAGGTTGTAGATAGCTATATCTAATACGGAACTGTCAGTCTGAGACTGGCAGGCTAAATTAAACCAAAAATTCATCAGAGGCGTTATATGGAAATTGGCGTTCCCAAAGAAACGAAGGATCAAGAGTTTCGAGTCGGGTTAAGTCCTTCTAGTGTCAGAGTACTAAGGGAAAATGGTCATAGTATCTTTGTCCAAACACAAGCAGGTCATGGTGCTGGTTTTACAGATGCAGATTACATGAATGCGGGGGCAGAGATTGTTTCGACAGATGAAGCCGCATGGAATCGGGAATTAGTCGTTAAAGTCAAAGAACCATTATCGAGCGAATATAAATTTTTGCAAAAAGGGCAAATATTGTTTACATATTTGCATTTGGCAGCCGATCGCAAATTAACCGAACATCTAATTGATTGTGGCACTTGTGCGATCGCCTACGAAACTGTCGAACAGCCAGGCCCCAACAGACTACCCCTACTCACACCCATGAGTGTCATTGCTGGGCGGCTATCAGTGCAGTTTGGCGCGAGATTTCTGGAACGTCAGCAAGGCGGTAGAGGAGTACTTTTAGGTGGTGTACCCGGTGTTAGACCCGGTAAAGTTGTGATTTTAGGTGGCGGTGTAGTCGGCACAGAAGCAGCGAAAATTTCTGTGGGGATGGGTGCTATTGTGCAGATTTTAGATGTAAATGTAGAACGTTTATCTTATTTAGAAACCTTGTTTGGTTCGAGAGTGGAATTACTTTATAGCAACTCTGCCCATATAGAAGCTGCCGTTAAAGAAGCTGACTTATTAATCGGTGCTGTTTTAGTCTTGGGACGCAGAGCGCCAATTTTAGTACCCCGCGAATTAGTTAAACAAATGCAGCCTGGGTCAGTAATTGTAGATGTTGCAGTTGACCAAGGCGGTTGTGTGGAAACCTTACACGCCACCTCCCATACCAACCCCGTCTACATTGAAGAAGGCGTAGTCCATTATGGCGTTCCCAATATGCCAGGTGCAGTACCTTGGACATCTGCTCAAGCCCTCAATAACAGCACATTACCATTCGTTGTGCAGTTAGCAAATCTAGGCATCAAAGCCCTAGATGTGAATCCATCCTTAGCCAAAGGTGTAAATGTGCAGAATCATCGCCTTGTCCATCCTGCTGTACAAGAAGTCTTTCCTGATTTGGTGAGTTAGTCTCAAATAACTGTGTATTAGCCGTTTTGCCAAAATTGCAACTGACAACACAGTGATAATTTTAGGCTTGGTTCTTCCAAAAAATTACCCTAATCCCTCCTTATTGATGCTACGGTGTACACACAAGTTATGAAATTACTACTAGCTCTTGAATTACCCCACCCTAACCCTCTTTCAAGGGTAGGGGTTTTGTAGTTGGTCATTTTTTGTCTATTTCAGCCAATGCTTAAATCCTGAAACGACCAAACTACGTTAAACAGTTGAGAAAATTATCAACTATTTTCGAGATTCTAAAAAACCTACCCTTGAAAGACCCTAACCCTCCCCTTTCCAAGGGGAGGGAACTAGATTTGCTTATTTCCCCCCTTTCTAAGGGGGGAATTTGTGTGTACACGGTAGCCTTATTGATGAGGAGGGATTATATGGTGCAATCTACCAAATAAGTTGCAACTTCAACTTGATACATAGGTACAAAAATTATTTAAGTAATTATAGAGTTCACGAAATAAAGGGCATTTTCTTTGAACTTCATCTGGATTGATATAGCTTAATAAAAGAGGTGTATGTAATCCTTTAGAAAAGCGTGTTGAACTACTATCAAACTCATCAAGAACACTTGAGTCAACTAGTGCTTGTGATAACTTTTCTTGACAGCAATCTCTTTTAGGGTCGTACTCACTAAATGATTCTGGGTTATCAAAAGGAATATTTCTTTCTTTACTCAGCCACCAACGCATACGCTCATGTCTACCTTTAAAATCGGGATGTTTTGCTACTGAATTATTCCAATCTGCAATAATCCAAGCTTCCAATTCAGGAGCAGCAAACCCAACAAACTGATTTATACTGTTACAGTCTGGGATTGTTGATATTGCTGCTAAAATATTTTCTTTTTGCTGATTCGGATTGCGACAATCTAAATCATCAAAAACTAATATCAAATCACACTCATTTGGTGTGTAGTTTAAAGCAGTAGGTAACTCTCGCTTAATTTGCTCAATCAGACTTTTACCAGTTCTGCCATAACTATTGACTTTGTTAGGTTTAGGGCCAGGCTTTTGAGATACTGGCGTTTTTCTTTCAAATTTACAACCGGGAAAAGTTCTTTCTAAAAAAGGAATCAACCCTCTAACCTCAGCTTCCCCACCACCAGCGAAAACCCATACTACCACGGCCATCCTCCAACACTGGGGTCGCCGACACGATACAAATCACCTAATTGCCATCCCTCTTCTAATTTTTCGTTCAGCATTTCTTTTGAGAGTGTTTTGATAAAGAAATGGGTTTTATCTTCCGAAGAGAAACAGAAAACATTGTCTAAACAATCTGTAAAATGGTCTAAAAGGTCAGGACTATGTGTGGTGATAATTATTTGAGTTTTTGTCGCAGCTTTTTTAATCCACTCCGCTAACACCGGCATCCATGATACATGCAGTCCTAGTTCTGGTTCATCAATTACTAGCAATGAGGGTAGAACTGGGGAATGTAAAATAGTTGCCCAACATAACATTCTGACAGTTCCATCTGATAATTCATTTAAATAAAAAGGTTCTTTAACATCTTCAAAATACCATTCTAAAGTTAGAGATAATCTTCCAGAACGTATAGGACGCAGACGACGGCTTTTAGGTAAAATTGATTTCAAAGCTAGGTTAAGACTTTCTTCAAAATCGATATCTTCTTGAAATAAGTTATCTATTACTAAAGGTAAGTTGTCTCCAGATGTTGATAAAAAATAATCACTCCCTCCCAGTTTTGGTTCTGACATTCTGATGAGATTTATATCCATATTGTTGGCGTTATAAAATTGCCACTCCGAAATAAAATTTATTAAGTCTCTTCTAATTCTAGAAACTGGTGTAATTACCAAACTAGACTCAAGTAATCTTGGTATTATAGATAGACCTAATGTATTAGTAGGAATGTTTTTTATTTTTACAAATTGATTGTTTAATGTTTTTTCATGAATATCTTCATTATGTAATGATACATCTCCTGCACCTATCTCTTGCCCATGAAAAGTATAATAATAAAAAGGAGCAGATAAAGGTAATTCATTTTCATGAAGATATATTTTTGTATACAATAATTCTTGAAAAATACTCACTCTATTATGTTTATCTTTACTGATAAAAAGAAATAAATCAAGAATTATTCGATCCGTAATAGAATTTTTTGTTTTTTCTGAAATTTGATAAAAACAATATGCAAATCTTACTATAGCAGGACTCTCAACGCTAAAATCTAGGATTCTATTGCCACCAAGTTGTGCGATCGCATCTTCAAAACTACTGACACCACGATTTTCATCAGGAATTGCAGTTAAGCTATCTTTTAAGAATTTTAAACAACTAATATAATTACTTTTACCTGAACCATTTGACCCTATAAATATGTTTAAATTTTCTAGATTAATCGCATCTTCTAAGGACAAATTTTTATAGTTTTTAGTGACAATAAACTTTAGTAGTGGTTGATTCATATTAGATGTAATAAGAGTTTAGTAGTTTTCTAAATAGGACTTATGCAAAAACCTCTCAAACTCTCATTCCTCTCTAAACTCCGTGTCTGGAGTGGTTTGATTTTCCGTAGCTTGTGCGTAAGTCCTGATAAATAGACACGACTTTTTTCAATTCTACATATTTATTGCAGACGAGCATCAAAAAACTTGTCACTTAGGCAATTTAGGAAAAAATTAATCTAGATGTAACCTTTTGACATATTTTGACCAAGAGTCAAACGTTTATCCTAAAGACTGTGGTTTGCTAGTGGAGAAAATTCGTGGAATTTTTATCCGATTCAGTGGTGCTATCACGGATGCAGTTTGCGCTGACAGCGATTTTTCATATACTTTGGCCTGTTCTGACAACAGGAATGGGGATTTATCTTGTCATCGTTGAGGGACTATGGCTGAAAACTCGTAATCCTGATTATTACCTTCATGCGCGGTTTTGGTCGAAGTTTTATGTCCTCAACTTTGGTATTGGGGTAGCCACGGGTATTCCAATGGAATTTCAGTTTGGGACTAACTGGGCTCCGTTTTCGGAAGCTGTGGGGAATTTTTTTGGCAGTGTGATTGGTTTTGAAGCTTCTTGGGCATTTATGCTAGAGGCAGCTTTTTTAGGAATTATGTTATTTGGTTGGGAGCGCGTCAATCCTGCGGTTCACTATCTCTCGACAATTTTGGTGGCTGTGGGTGCGAACTTGTCAACTTTGTGGATTTTGACGGCAAATTCTTGGATGCAAACACCAGCCGGTGGAGAGATGGTGAATGGCAAGTTTGTTGTCCATGATTATTTTCAGGCGATGTTCAATCCTTTTATGGCTAACAGTGTACTGCACATGTTTTTTGCCACCCTGGAGACTTCGCTGTTTGTCATTGGCGGAATTAGTGCTTGGTACATTTTGCAAAAACGCCATCCAGAGTTTTTTGCCAAGTCTTTAAAGATAGTTTTAGCAGCTGCGATCGCAGTTGCCCCATTACAAATATATATTGGTCACTTAAGTGGCGAACAAGTTTATCATTATCAACCAACAAAACTCGCCGCAATGGAAGCACAGTGGGAAAGCACACCCGCCGGACAACCTGCTGACTGGAGTTTACTCGCAATACCGAATGAAACAGCGCAGAAAAATGATTGGGAAATTACTATTCCCAACGCCTTGGGTTACATTCTGGAATTTAAGCAGAATCTTTCTGAACCTTTGCGTGGTTTGAAGGAGTGGAAACCAGAGGATCGTCCCCACCTAGTAGGTTTGATTTACTACGCTTTTCGGGTGATGATTGCCATTGGCTTTTTCTTTGCGGGATTAATGCTGTTAACTACAGTGCAGTGGTTACGTGGTAAACTTGCAGCCAAAAATATTACTCAGCAACGTTGGCTGATGTTGGCTTGGGTATTTGCTGCACCTTTAGGATACATTGCTGTGGAGTCAGGCTGGATTGTGCGCTGCGTGGGAAGACAGCCTTGGACACTTTACGGACAAATTCGCACAGTTGATTCAGCCTCGCGTTTACCTGCAAGTAATGTTTTAACTTCACTCACAGCTTTTGCAGTAGTTTACAGTTTATTATTCATCGCCGCGATGTACTTTGGTAGTCGCATCATTCGCCGCGGCCCGAATCTTAATTTACCAATTCCCGGTACAGAAATTACCAAACCTGCTGTAGATACAACTCCAGGTGAGTTTGTCCCAGATGAACGTCCTGTAGAAGCACAACAATAAATAGGGGAGTAGGTTAAATAATTAAGATCCCCGACTTCTTAAAGAAGTCGGGGATCTTAAGTCAAGGTTACTAAGTTTAAATCAGAGATTTTATGGAAACACTGAAGTATTTTTTACCGCAAGTTTGGTTTGTCATTTTAGCTCTATTTTTATTCTTGTACGTGATGCTAGATGGCTTTGATTTGGGAGTAGGAATTTTATCTCTGACTTCTTCTAATGAAGAACGTCGAGGAATTTTGATGACTAGCTTAAGCAATATTTGGGATGCCAATGAAACTTGGCTAGTGTTGATGGGAGGGGGATTGTTTGGGGCGTTTCCTTTGGCTTACGGCACAATTTTAAATGCTTTATATATCCCAATTTTGGTGATGGTATTTGGCTTTATTTTTCGGGGTGTGGCGTTTGAATTTCGGGAGTTATCCAGACGCAAATTATTTTGGAATTTTGCTTTTGGTGCGGGAAGTTTTATCGCTGCACTTGGTCAAGGTTTTGCCCTTGGTGCTGTCCTCAAAGGGATTAATGTTGATGAGACGGGACACTTTATTGGTAGCACTTGGGATTGGTTAAGCTTGCCATCTGTGTTAGTAGCTTTAACTTTAATTCAAGGATATGTGTTGATTGGTTCAACTTATCTGGTGTGGAAAACGACAGGAGAGTTACAAGAAACCCATTATCAAACTGCGAAAATAGCCGCTTTGACAACATTAGTTGGTGCGATCGCAATTACAATTAGTACACCGATAATTTATGAAAGTGCCAGATATCGCTTATTTCAACAGCCTTTAGTTTATATATTTACCCTAATTCCCGTTGTGGGAGTTTGGCTAATTTGGCAACTTTTACAAAGTCTCAACCGCAAAGAAGAACGCGCACCTTTTGTCTGGACGATTCTGTTATTTGTGTTGTCTTTTATTGGATTGGGATTAATTGTTTTTCCCTACATTATCCCGACAAAAATCACGATTTACGAAGCATCTGCTGACCCCAGTTCGTTGGTAATCATGATTATTTTTATCGGCTTTCTTATCCCGGTGATGTTGTTTTACAACCTTTATCAATATATTGTGTTCCGGGGTAAGGTGACTGGTGGTGGTTATGAGGAATAGATAGGATTTATTCTTTTATTTTTTCACTTCCTTCAGGTTGCGCCATTTTGCCAACCAGCTTAAAAGTTCTCGCTCACTGATGCGCTGTTTTTGCATAGATAATTTTAATACTGCATCAAGTTCGGCGGAACTTTGACCTGTTTTTTCTTGCCAAACTTGTAATAATGCTTGGCGTTCTAAAAGTGTTGTGCCTAATCCTAAAGATTTTTGTAGTTGTATTTGTTCTTCTTTACCCACCATTTCTACAACAAAATCGCTAGATTCGGCTTTTTCTAACACTCCTGCTAGTGCTTGGATATATGCTTGGCTATTATCTATAACTGGAGTTTCTAAGGCTACTGGTTTACCAAAGCGTTGATTTTTTGCCCAGATTAAAACTAATAGTAAAACTCCTACTTGAACCAATGCAGGAAACAGAGGTGTTTTAGCAAAATATCTCCATAAACTGCCTTCACCTTCACTTTCTTTAACATCAGTATCTTTGTAACCGTGAATATATTCGTCTACAAATAACTTGTTATTTTTTTGATTAACTAAACTGGCGAGATATTGAAAGTTACTTACATCATCTTGATAGGCATTGGCAGCTAAATAAGGAGTAGCTGAGAAAATTACTTTGCCTTTATCAGATTTTTCTTCCCAAACAACAGCACCAAAGCGATCGCCTAAAGATATGCTGGTTTTTTCTACTTTGATATTACGCCTTTTTGTGGCAATTTTGACATCACCAAAAGCCGAATTTTGCAGAGAATTAAAGTTAGCTTGCGTTACAGGTGCTTTGACACCTAATATTACTAAATTATTCCCTTTCGCTAACCATTCCTGTTCATCAAATAACAAATTCTCTTCCCTCAGAGAACTCATAACTCGCAGTAGGGTAACTGGCGTTTTTTCTGGTTGAAAATCTTCTAAAGGCTTTTGCCAACGCTGGATAGTAATACCTTGTTGCTGCATATAAGCATACCAAGCACCATAGCCATCGGGAGATCGACTATAAGTCGAGCCACTGTAAATTTTTGTATTAGGAGCAGCAAAGAAGCTGAGTATAATAATGACAGCAAGTGCGATCGCTCCTAGCCAAGCAACACGATTTGATTTTTTCATAACTTAAGTGCTGGGTGCGGAGTTGTTTTGTTGATTAATAATTTCTTGATAAGCTTGCTGGCATTGTTGATAATTTTCTGGCAATATCTCACCATTGCCAAAACATAATTGTTCGTGGGTAGTAATGAGAGTTTCGTAAGGTTGAACTGGGGTGATAGTTGAGCGTAAAACCTGTAAATATTCGCCATCAGTGCGACTAAATTTATGGGGAATGAGTTTAGTATCATGCAAGTGTTGTAAGATTGCCAAGTACAGACAACGACAAGCTTCACGATAATTACCTTGGCGGTAAAGTGATTGCGATCGCTCCAGCCATAATGCTACAGATAAATCATGATCGCCATTTTTATCCCCAGCATTTGCATTATTCTTACCCACAGATAACCAAGCATATAGATAAGGGCTAAATTCTTGCCATAAACGCCAAAGTACGAAAGCCAAAAATATCGCAAGTATCAGCCAAAATAACAAGACTAGCAAATGACTTAACCAAGGACTAATTTTCCAGTCTGGTGATAAGTTTGGTAAAGAATTTTGAAAGCGGTCAAATTGATATTCTATCGATTCTCCAATTTGTTGCTGAAGTTGAGATAACTGCCAACTCCAGCTAGTTTTTTCAAAGCCATCATTAGCCATAAATAACTAGTAACCTTTTTTGCTCTTTTGTAGCATTATCCAGCCAATTAATACAAGCAGCGCACCAAATACAAGAAATCCTAAATCTCAAGTTAACTGATTAATCATAACTAATTTGCCGGATATGATATCAATTGTCAGATTTTTGATTATTTGCGAAAAAGAACCCCGACTTCTTAAAGAAGCCGGGGTTCTGAATCTTACGATATATTAAGTAAATATTAAATATTCAGATGTATATTTGATTTTTGCAATATACGTAGTGGCGTGACAAAAATCATCAATTATTTAGAGAAAATTCGCCAATTACAAAATATGAAACTTCTATCGCCAGGGTGCAGTATAGTTTTACAAATATTAGCCACATTTACTTTTACAACTCCGGTATTTGCTGAAGTTGTCAATATTAACTTATTGCAACTCAACGATGTCTACGAAATTACGCCAGTAGAGGGAGGGACTCGTGGTGGTTTGGCGCGTGTCGCTACTGTCAGAAAACAACTGCGCCAAGCAAACCCACGCACCTATACAATTTTGGCTGGAGATTTTTTAAGTCCTTCGGCTTTGGGAACTGCCAAAATTAACGGTACACCTTTAGCTGGACAGCAGATGGTAGCGGTACTCAACGCTTTGGGTTTGGACTATGCAACCTTTGGGAATCATGAATTTGACATACCAGAAAATTCATTTTATCAACGATTGCAAGAATCACGGTTTCGCTGGTTTTCTGGGAATGTCTCAGATAGTAAAGGTCAACCTTTCAAAAATGTCCCCAGGTCGATAGTATTTAATGTGAAAGGCGATCGCGGTGCTGTTGTCAGAGTCGGGTTAATTGGTCTCACTCTCGATAGTAATAAAGCAAATTACGTCAGTTACACAGATCCCTTAACAGTCGCCAAACAGCAGGTAGCAGAACTGAAGGGAAAAGTGGATATTTTAGTAGCTGTAACTCATTTGTCAATAGAGAGCGATCGCATACTTGCAGAAACAATACCAGAAATTGACCTCATCCTCGGCGGTCACGAACATGAAAATATTCAACAATGGCGCGGACGAGACTTTACACCAATTTTTAAAGCTGATGCCAATGCACGTACAATTTACATTCATCAACTACGCTACGACACCACAAAGCGCAACCTACAAATTAACTCTCGTTTAATGCCAATTACCGATAAAATTCCAGACGAACCAAAAACAGCACAGGTGGTTAAACAATGGCTAGACAAGGGTTTTACAGCATTTCGCGCCAATGGTTTTGAACCTAATCAAGAAGTAGCTAAAATCTCATTTCCTTTAGATGGTTTAGAATCAAGTGTTCGCAACAAGTCTACAGAACTCACCAAGTTAATTGCTGAAGCAATGTTGCAAGAAGTTCCCAACGCAGATTTAGCTATCTTTAATGGCGGCTCAATTCGCGTTGATGATGTCATTCTGCCAGGATCAATTACGCAATATGATGTCATTCGCATTTTGCCTTTTGGTGGTAAAGTCGTGGCTGTAGAAATGAAGGGCGAATTATTAGAAAGAGTCCTCAAAAAAGGTCAAGAAAATAAAGGTACTGGTGGTTATCTCCAAACAGCACAAGTTACTAAAAAAGAAAAACCAGAGCAGTGGTTAATCAATGGTCAGCCTCTTGATACAGAAAAATTTTATAAAGTTGCTATTAGTGATTTCTTAATTAGCGGCAAAGAACGAGGATTAGATTTTTTAAATCTTCAGAATCCAGACATTAAGCTAATTTCAGAAAAACGGGATATTCGTTTTGTCGTCATTGACCAATTAAAAAAACAAGCAAATGCTCTGACTCGTTGATTAATCATGGCAAATCGGAAGAAGTACGTAATTAGCCTGTGAATGTGGACAAAATTATTTATAAAACGTATTTCGACTCCTTTCTCCTGCGGAGACGCTAACGCGAACGACTACGCTTAAGGTAAGTCGCTCAATGCTCAGTAGCCTTACTAAAAGAGGGTTGAGCGCAGTCGAAGTATCCACACTTGTTAATTTTAAGTTAGGTTTAATTTATTCCTTCTCCTGAGATGATTTCATTATTTATACTGAACCCAGCCAGAATTTAATAAAGTAATTACCCAAACATACTGTTCTTTATAGACATTAATAAAGATTAAAATCTAAACAAGTTGAGTTAAATACTGTTTAGATATTGACGTTACCAATATGTCTATTTCACCAGCTATAGTAATATTTATTTTCTGGCTGATAGCTGCTTTTATATTCGCCAACCTCTATAACAAGCTAATTAAAAGTAAAAATCAGGTTGATTATGCGTTTTCTACAATTGATGTATTGTTGCAAAAAAGATGGGATTTAATACCTAATCTTGTAGCAATTGCAGAAAAATATATGCAATTTGAGCAGAAGACTTTAACAGAAATTGTCAGACTCAGAACCAAATTAATCTCAGAACGTGTAAGTGATAATACGAGAGTTAGAATAGAAGACCAAATATCGAGAAATCTAGATCATCTGATCGTTACAGTCGAAGCATATCCCGAACTCAAAACCAACGAGCATTTTATCCGGTTACAGTATTCACTAACTGAAATCGAGGAACAAATTTCCGCCGCTCGGAGATTTTATAACAGTGCTGTCACGGAATATAACAATACAGTTGAAATGTTTCCTACAAATTTGTTTGCGTCTTGGATGAATTATCAGTTAAAAATGCAATTCCAAATTTCATCTCAAGATAAACAAAGTGTAAATGTCAGAAATCTATTTAGCTGATATTTTACGCAATTTTTAATAACTAAAATTCCATGTCAACTGATTTAAAATTGTTCCAGTCAGGATTGGAAGCCTTGAAGCACAAGCGTTATGCAGAAGCAGTCAGTTTCTTGGAAAGCTTTTGTCAAATCTGCGAAACAACTCCTGAGATTGAATGTCAGGAATTTTTTCAGGCACAAGCAGCATTGGTGAAAGCATATCACTTTACTGGACAACACCAAGCAGCACGGTTGTGCTGTCAAAAGTTAGCAGAAAGTAATCATCCAAAAATTCAGACTTGGGCGCAGCAAATTCTTCAATCTTTACCTACGGAATCTTCAGTAACAACTCCCATAGTTCCAAATCAAACACTCCTCACAGCCGAACAAGCCGCCAAATTACTCGCCACAGGAAGTAAAGCACTCAGATTTCGCCACTATGCTGAAGCTGTTCAGGCTTTAGAGGCGTTCTGTCAAGGAACTGATGCAGGATTCAAAGATTATTATCAAGGGCAGATGTGGCTAGTTAAAGCTTATCAGGGAAATGGACAATTAGAAGATGCGATCGCACTTTGCCAACAACTCACTAATCTTGATCAAGAAGTAACCCAAATCTGGGCTAGACAATTTCTTCCGACTTTATTACCATCCACTTCTCAGTTACAGTCTCAAACCGTACAGCCAGCAGAAAAAACTGCTCCTGTCAAAATGACAATGAGAAGTTTATCTGAATTTAAAATCTTTTGTCAAAATAATTTATTAGAAGATTTAAAAGAATTTGAATCGGTTAGGAAACAAACAATCATCTCAGTTTCCTTGGTTAGTACTGTTATTTTTATCATATTTTGTTTATTAGTTAAATTCTTTCCTCTAGAATATATTATTTTTTGCCTTGTTCAAAAAATTCCCCTACCATACTTCATCATCTTTTTATTTTTATTTGGATTCTTGGCTTGTTTATGGGGATGGATTGCTTTTTATACTTCTGCAATAGAAACTTATACTCATGGATTTAAAACAAAAATCATTCAAAAGATTTTTGATTTTATTAATACTAATAAAACTTTGAGTTATGCTAGTTACGCCTCAGAAGATGACAATCAATATACTCTGTCTGCTTTCATTCATAGCCAGATTTTTCAGACCTTACTAAAACCAAATCATATTCAGCAACAAGAATGTATTTTCGGCACAGTTAATGAAACGCCTATCTTCTTTTCGGAAATTTGTACAGAAGTAGAATTAAAACATCGTTGGATTAAATATCTCACTTTTTCCCAACATTTAAAAATGTTAAGTTCAATGATGATACCTCCTGTGGTCATCAGAATGGTTTTTGGATTTCTACTACCGCTATACTCGATATTATTAGTCACAAAGTTAATTAAAAGTGTCCCTTATATAATACTGAGGATATTAAGAGGGCAACAAATCAATTATCAACATTTTGAAGAAGAAATTTTGCGAAACGAAGTTTCTCGACGAACAGTATTTAAAGGATTGTTTTTTCAAGCCAACTTTAATAAAAATATTAGCGGCAAGACTATAGTTTTACCAAACTTCGCAAATACCAATCTTAACGCCTTAAATAATAGAAACGAACAACAAATTAAACTAGAAGACCTTGAGTTTAGTAAATTTTTCACAGTCTATGGAGATGACCAAGTAGAAGCCAGATATATTTTGTCTACAAATTTAATGACTAAGTTAGTTCAATTTAGAAAAAGAGCGAAAAAGAATATTTACGTATCATTTGTTCAAAATATGATTTACATAGCTATTGAATATGCCGATGATATTTTTGAACCTAAACTTTTCAAAAAAATGTTAAGCTTTGCCCCCATGCGAGAATATTTTGAAACTATAAATCTCATGTTGGATATTGTGGAAGACTTGAATCTCAACCGACATATTTGGGGTAAAAATTAAGATTAATTCACCAATAAAATCCTGTCATTCCTAAACCCCCATCTGAACAGATAGCCTAATTCGCAAGAGGAATATTTTTTCTTGTGAAATATACCTCTGTTTGAGTACCAAGAGTATCAAGCTGATTACTACCTGTATTGACAATCACAGTCGATGCCGTAATTTTGGGGAATGGATATAAATGAGAAAGATAAATTTTATCATTAATAACTATCTTTCCGAGAGAAATGCGAGTCAGCTTATTTATTGACTCAACTTCAGCATCTCCATTGCGATAACACAGTCTTCCAAAAGCTAAAGCCGTTGTTTGTGCCGGAACTTCAAGTAAATAAAAGTAGTCAGGACGTAACCAATCTTGCCAACTATCATCACCGCCTTTACCTAGATATTGAATCGATGATGAATCTATTTTTGTCCATGTTTTTGGAGAAAGCCCTTTAGGAAAAATGATGACTTTAATTTCTCTTTTACCATCAAGAGAAACTTTTCTAGTAAATGTGCCACTATGCCAATAAATGCCTAGCTCATCATAATCATTAACTTTGACTTCAACCAGAGGTTTAGCATTACGGCAAACCTGAGCGCGTCGATTATCTGGCGCTTGCAATTTAACCCACAGAGTTAGACAAACCACAGCTAAAAAAATTGAAACACAAATCTTGAAAAATCGAGGAAATTTCATCGAGATGATTAGTGCAGGGATGATTGACTCTGTTATAGCCAATCATCCATTTGGTTTGTTGACTGCGGAAAGTTAACAGTCTAACAATTTTTGATTTTTAATTTGGATGCTAAAATACTAAAAGCCGATAGTTTTATAGTGGTTTACTAAAATATATTGCCTGTCTGTAATTTTCTATGTCTGAAAAATATCGCTTTGAAACTTTGCAAGTCCACGCGGGACAAGAACCAGCAGTAGGAAGTAATGCTCGTGCTGTACCGATTTATCAAACAACTTCTTACGTCTTTAATGATGCCGATCATGGGGCGCGGTTGTTTGCGCTGCAAGAGTTTGGCAACATTTACACGCGGATTATGAATCCGACTACAGATGTGTTTGAAAAGCGCATTGCAGCTTTAGAAGGGGGTGTAGCAGCATTAGCTACTTCTAGCGGTCAAGCGGCGCAGTTCTTGGCTATCAGCACGATCGCTCAAGCCGGAGATAATATTGTTTCTACCAGTTTTTTATATGGGGGAACCTATAACCAATTTAAAGTTTCCTTACCACGTTTGGGAATCAATGTCAAATTTGTCGAGGGCGATGATGTAGAGAATTTTCGTCAGGCGATCGACGATCGCACAAAAGCATTGTATGTGGAAACCATTGGCAATCCCCAATTCAATATTCCCGACTTTGCCGCATTAGCCCATATTGCCCATGAACATGGTATTCCTCTGATTGTTGATAATACCTTTGGGGCTGGCGGCTATTTGGCTCGACCAATTGAACATGGTGCAGATATTGTAGTTGAATCTGCTACTAAATGGATTGGTGGTCACGGCACTTCTATCGGTGGCGTAATTGTCGATTCTGGGAAATTTGACTGGGGTAATGGCAGATTTCCCATATTTACTGAACCATCACCTGGCTATCATGGGCTAAATTTTCAAGAGGTATTTGGCGTAGGTAGTCCCTTTGGTAACATTGCCTTTATTATTCGCGCCAGAGTAGAAGGCTTAAGAGATTTCGGCCCCTCATTGAGTCCATTTAACGCATTTTTATTATTGCAAGGATTAGAAACACTTTCTTTGCGTGTAGATCGCCATGTCTCCAACGCCTTAGAATTAGCCCAGTGGCTAGAACAACAACCCCAAGTAGCATGGGTAAATTATCCCGGACTTCCCCATCACCCCTATCATGAGCGAGCCAAAAAATATCTGAGACACGGATTTGGTGGCGTATTAAATTTTGGCATCAAAGGGGGACTAGAAGCAGGTAAAACCTTTATTAATCATGTTAAATTGGCAAGTCACTTAGCCAACGTGGGTGATGCTAAAACCCTTGTCATACATCCTGCTTCCACCACTCATCAACAGTTAAGTGCTACAGAACAAGTTTCCGCCGGTGTGACACCTGATTTAGTGCGTGTCTCTGTGGGAATTGAACACATTGACGATATTAAAGAAGATTTTGAGCAAGCGTTTCAAAAGATTGGTCAATAGTCAATATTAAGAAGTAAAAAGTAAAAAGTCAGGACTTACGCAAAAGTATGAAGAAACGAACCGCAAAGGACGCAAAGGACACGAAGTTATAAGAGTTAGAGAGAGTTTTTGCGTAAGTCCTAAAAGTAAAAAAATAATCCCCATAAATAAATTTAGGGGATTTAATAAGGAAGTATTATTTCTCGCTCTATGCGTCTCGAAATAAATGTTCCTATTTCGTTCCATAAATGAATTTAGCGCGAAGTCACAGCGCAGGAAACCAGCGACCTGAACTTCGAGTATAGAGGAGCTTGTGACCCTTATTCTTTTTCTTTCTTTTGCCTTTTAACTTTTTACTTTTGCCTTGTTTGGTCATTGGTCAACAACCCCTCTGTAACAACTCCCCACCTAGTTAGTATTAGATGAATTATCAGGACTTCATTTCACCACAAACTGAGTATTATCATTTACCAAAGCCGTTTGAGTTAGAAGGAGGCGGGGTTTTAACTGGGGTTCAGGTTGCTTATCGGACTTGGGGAAAGTTAAACTCAGCAGGTGATAATGGAGTACTGATTTGTCATGCTTTAACTGGTTCGGCTGATGCTGACGAATGGTGGGAAGGTTTGTTGGGTGCAAATAAAGCACTAGATAGCGATCGCGATTTTATTATATGTAGCAATATTTTGGGCAGTTGCTACGGTACAACAGGAGCAACGAGCATCAATCCCCAAACTGGAATCCCTTACGGTGCATCATTTCCAGCAATTACGATTCGGGATATGGTGCGCTTACAAGCTGCATTTATTCAACATCTGGGAATTAAATCTTTACAGCTAGTCATTGGTGGCTCACTGGGTGGGATGCAGGTACTAGAGTGGGCGTTATTATATCCAGACATTGTACAAGCGATCGCCCCTATTGCCACTTCCGGTAGACATTCAGCTTGGTGTATTGGCTTGAGTGAAGCCCAAAGACAAGCTATCTATGCTGATCCTAATTGGCAAGGGGGTAACTACACAAAAGAACAACCACCCAGCCAAGGACTAGCAGTAGCAAGGATGATAGCGATGAGTGCTTATCGTTCTTGGCAAAGCTTTACAGAACGTTTTGGACGACAATATGATGGTGTGGCTGATCAATTTGCGATCGCTAGTTATCTACAACATCATGGACAAAAACTAGTGCAGAGATTTGATGCTAACACTTACATCACTCTCACCCAAGCAATGGATAGTCATGATATTGCTCAAGGTCGAGACTATAAATCTGTTTTGCAAAGCATTAAACAACCTGCTTTAGTTGTGGCTATTAATTCTGACATTCTTTATCCGCCGATAGAGCAACAAGAACTCGCAGATTTCATCCCTCATGCTCAACTAGGTTGGTTACAATCTGGTTATGGTCACGATGCTTTTTTAATTGATACAGCAGCTTTAAATGAGCTATTGATTAACTTTCGGCAATCTTTAAGTTTAAAAACCTTATCTGATAAGCTAATCGGCACATCACATAGCAGATTTGATGTTTATGAGGTACAGCAACTAACTGAAAAAAGTAATGAGTAATGAGTCAGAAATTTACTTATTAATCAATACTTATGACTCATTACTTAATATTCATGGTATACCTCATTTACTTAAAAATTGCTGTAATTTTGTCTATACATACAAGACTGATATAGCAATCCTAAATGATACATGAGAGTTCAATAAGCCTCAAATGCTTATAAAACAAGGATTTTTGTCTACGTATTTTCTCACAATTGGGGTAGGATTGCTATAGCAATTATTTCAAAGCTTGAATGCCCAGAATAGTAAGACTTTTCCTCCTGCCTTCTGCCTTCGCTATAAATCTTAAATTTATAACTTTGCCAGAATTTCTGGTAATAATTGACCAGGAACTTTTGATAAAGCCAAATTCTGCCCTTGAATGCCTAATTCGTTATGGAAGGCGCGGATTGTTTTGACTACATAAGCAAAGGTGGTTTGATAAGCTTCTGGTTGTTTGCTTAATCCGTTTAAGGCTTGCAAATGGTGATCTAATGCTATTTCTAAATGGTGCGATCGCGTCGGTTTATCCCCATTAAAATAACTATCTGTAACTAACTGATAATGGGCTAATCCTAAGTTATTATGAGCAGCAAACAAATCAAAGCTCAATGGTATCCCATTTAAAGAATGCGCTAATGCAATGGCTTCTTCGTAAGCAATAATTGATAATTTGAGTAACTTTTGCTTGCGTTCTTTTGTGGTTTGCGGTAAGTTTGCCAGATGCCAATAAGCTGTGGCTAAATTATTTTGGGTGGCGGCGCAAGCAGTGGGAACATTGGCGGCGGTGCGATATTTTAAAGCTTCGCAGTAAACATCAATAGCTTGCTGAAGATTGTCTGCGGGTTGTTCGTATTGGGCTAAATTCCAAAAGGCAGTGCCGATATTATTTTGAATCATGCCGTATTTGAGTGGTTCTTGTTCGGCATTATAATGAGCGAGTGCTTGGTTATAAGCTGCGATCGCTTTTTTCAGATGCACTACTGGTTGATTATATTGCCCTAAATGCCAGTAAGCTGTACCTAAATTATTTTGGCAAGCCGCATATTTCAACATATCCATTTCCACAGTGCGGTAAGCCAAGGCTTCTGTATAAGCTAAAACCGCCTGTTGCCAGTTTTCCGCAGGGTGAGAAAATCTTGCTAAATCACCGTAAGCTGTTCCCAAATTATTCTGCACCCGTGCATAAGTTTCTGGGTGAGTCTGCGGTGAAATCATCTTCAACGCCAACTGATAAAACTCAATTCCCTGTTCAATGTAATTTTGTCCCGCCTCAAGATTGGGTGGTGTGCGGTACAACATCCAATACAATGTACCTAAATCATTGAGAATATCGGGTAATTGTGGTGATTGATCATCATAGGCGATCGCTTCTTGATAAGCTAAAATCGCCACCATCAAGTTTTCTAGGGTGGAATTGCCTTGTTCAATCCGCAGGCGATATAAGTTACCCAATTGATGATAAGCTGCTGCCAAATCTTCTTTTGCAGCTTGCTTGATGTGTAATTCTTCAATGGCTAATAAAATTTGTTGTGGCTGCCAATTATCCTCTTCTTCTTGATTACCCTTGGCATTAATCGTGGCTAAGACTAATTCTGTTAACTCCTGACTAATATGTGATATGGAAGACAGTGAGGGAGTAGTAATTTCACTAACTTGAACAGCCGATTGTGACTCATGCTTAATAAATCCCGGCGGTGGTGGCGGAATATCTAGAACCCTACTAACCTGCTTTGCTGGTGTGTCTGTAGGAACTGTACCATGACCATTTTTGCCAAATTTGGGTTCTGGGGGCGGTGGGGCTTTGGGTGGAGTATCAATTGTTGATTCGTTGACACTAGTCCCTTCTAAATTCCCAAAATCCAAATTCTTGGAATTAGATACACGTTCGGGATAATTAACATTGCGCTTTGCAGGTGAAGGTTCTCCCGCAAAGGTAAATATTCCCGTCCGCCAACGCCAAAACTGGGGTGCTGACTGCTGAATAGCTGACAACCAAGGACGCGATACCCACAACAACACCGTCGATTCGAGAAACCCGCTAGATTCTTGGCTAGAAAAAGCTTCGTCACAAAGGCGCAGATAATGTAAAAACAACCGTTGAACGGCTACGGGTTGCTTAGTTAACTGTTCTACGCCGACAATTTGAAATGTCGGTATTGGCAAAGGCCTGCCAGGGTGATCTGGAGATGCGCCAACAATGGGCGGCGGATAATTAGCCAGCCATTGATTTATCTGGGCTACAGGATTAGGCTCATTTAAATTTAACCGCAAAGTTACTAATCGCGGATAAGCCGGAGTGCTGCTAGTTTCCTGTCCATCTTGGGGTTGATATAAAACTTGCCCCACTGGATAAGCCAAAGTGGAGTGTAATCTCGCTGCTACTTGATTTCGCAGTTGTAAATCGTCGCAGACGGCTAAAAACAGTTGTCTTCTTAAGCCCAAACTCAGGGCAAGTTTCAAACGGTGATATACTTGCCGATTCCAAGCAAAATTATCGTGGTGTGCTGAATCATTCACGCTCATGGTGGCTCAACAGCCAAAAAACAATGTACATCACCGGATCAAAGGTGCAATTAGATTGATCTAGTCCGGGGTAATCTTCCCACAGCCCTAGATGACCACGCAAGTGGCTTACCTAGTTGCGATTCTTCTTAACTGAACGTTATTTAACTATGACGGCAATTGTCAAGCAAAAACTTAAAATTTCATGCCTTGACTCAGCAATACAGCGTTTTTCGGTTGAGTGCCGTACCAGTTGATAGGGGCTAGAGGCTAGATTGATGTACCTCATGGGAATGAAAAACGCTATATTCTGACTTGGGACTGTTGACATGACAAAGAAAAAACAGGTTCCCCTAACGATGAAAACCTGCAACACCAACAAAAATTAATTTTTTTCCAAAAACAATGTTATTACAGGAGGCAGAAGGCAGGAGGAAAAGTCTTATTTTTCCTGGCATTCCAGCTTTTAAGTTGTCCTAATATCTCTGACTACCGCTTTAATTAACTGAGATTAGAAACCGAGAAGGCAACAACAATTAAGCCGCCGACTAAAACTGTCGCGGCAACACCGAGGATAATGTAGTTACGCTTCTGCTCTGCTGTTGGAGGTTCTGCTCGATAAACCTTTGGCTCTTGGGCAAAATTGTTAAGACGACCACCTTCTTCATTCGTGTAGGGCATGAAGTAATTCCTTAAGTTCTGAACATTATTATTTAATGTTACAAATACTTATCTGTTCTGCTCTCACTTTCAAAAACAATTTGTTACATTTTCTGTCTAGCGCATAACACTTATTGGCTCAATTGTCAAGCAAATGTGATGCAGTTCCCTAGCCCCCAGCCCATCACTCAATTTTTTGTTCTAGGAGCGATCGCCAATCGGCAATGGCAGCTTCTGTCCACAGCCAATTATTACTTAATTTATTTACCTGAAAGTTTACCGGGTCTTGGGAAATCACCAATTGACGAAGCTTAATCGCTTCTTTCATGTATTGGTCGTGCTTTGATGCGGGTTGAGAGCGTGCTGATTTATACAAACCCAATGCTAAACCTGCGTAGGCAGTCAAAGCATCTTGGGGAACTTGATTTTTCTGTACAGAAAGTGACGCACTATAGGCAGATTGTGGCTGATTTAAAGCTAAATTCAGCGCCTTGAACCAAGCATCATTAGCTCTGGTAACATTTCCTTCTGCATAATAAGCAAATCCCACAGCATTGTTATATAAAACTGAGTTTGGTTCAGCTTTGACAGCCGTTGCCCAAAAACGGCGGGCATCATCAATGGTATATTTTCTATCTCCGGTTTGAATTAGCTGCCAAGCTAGTCTGCCTTTAAAAAAGTTGAGTGCAGCATCATTCTCTTGCTTTTTCGGCACAATATTTAAGGCAGTTTGGGCAGATTGCAGTGCGCTACGATTTAATAATTCTTCCACAGCTACCAATCCCGCCGACAAGTCTCCTTGGCTTAATTTTTCGGTGGCGCTAGTTGCAATCACCCCTGTGGGACTGGTTTGCAGGTTGATTTTAGAATTAATTTCGTTCGATAAAGATTGCTGAACGGGAATTTTAGGGATATCGGCAAACATTGGTGCGCGTCGAGTTTGCCACCACCAACCAAAACCAATCAAAGTAGCGATCGCACCTACCCCCACAATACCCCAAATCATCCGCGCATCTACACGGCGAGGTTTTGGTGGTGATGTGGGTAACGATGCCAAATGCGGGTTACGCCATTCTTGTTCCTGACTGGGTGCAGTTTCCTGGGGTGTAGTGTTGGTGTTTCCCCATAATCCTGCTTGATTAATGGGCGTAACTTCACTATTAATTGGTTTAGCCGGAAAAATATGTTCGTTGTGGTTTGGTGTATCACCTTTGAGTGGTGATGTACCATTGTTGTTAGCTGAATGCTGATCTAGCTGGCGAAATAAATCAGAAACAATCGCCGAATCTTCTGCATAACTAGGATCATCATATTCAATTTCATCAACTAAATCGCCCCAAGTCTCTTCACCCAACCAATCTAAATCCCCAGCCCCATTACCCAAATCTGGCATCATGTCATCAATGGGTAAAGATATCTGTGCTTCATCAGTCATCACAGAATAAGCTGTGGTCGAAGTTGCTTTGATACTGCGGCTATTGTCCGTCAGTGATTCTGTACTGGTAAAAGTTGGAAGTTCTGTCCCCAGAAAACCATCAAATTCGGGTTGGAGATACAAAATTGGTAAAGCCCAATAAGTTTGGTGGGAACCATAGGCCGAGATTAATCCCTGACGCACTCGACTTACACATAAATCCACCGGATAGCCTTGACTCAGGTTGCGATATAAAAGCTGGGTGAGGGTGAGGGCAACTTCATCAGGGATGCGTTCTGACATTGCTAAAACGCATTTAATTCCGCGTCGGACTAAACTTTCGGTGAGGTTTTGTTCACCAGTGTCTTCTGTTGCGTCAGTTGTAGCTGTGTATGCTCCCCAACAAGAGTTAAACACAGCCATTTGAATATTATTATTGACGAGTAACCCGGCTAGGTCATCGCCTGTGAGGGTTTCAGTTAAACCTGTTCTGCTACTAACGAGATAAATTTCGCCACCGTTGGGGCCTAAGTTACTATGACCAGAATAATGGAGAACTTGGTATCTACCTTGTTCGAGGGCTTGGGTTAATTCTTCTCTGCCTGGTTGATCTAAAATAGTCAGTTCAATTTCTGGTATGGGAGTGCTACTGTCAACATTGCGAGCCGGATGACGGTGTAATTCGGCTTGTAGTCTCAGTGCTTCTTGTTTCAACAAACCCAGGCGCATTTGGTCTGTGGGAGATGCCAGCACCATTAAAACGCGCACTATCCCATCTTCGGGTAATTGTGGTAAATTCCTGGATGGCAGACGACCAGTGTTGAGAATGCCGCTTTGGTAGCGCGAAAACGCCACATAAGGCCCAGTCGCCAAAGGTCGATCGCCTGCGTGCATGACTTCCCAAGGTAAACGTGCTAATCTATTGTCCTTGAGACCTAACCGCAAGCGCAGTACTTGTTGATGGTTTTGAGCAATGCCTTGAGCAGTAATCCAGCTATCTCTGAGAGTGCCATGAAATAGGGCATTATAAAATTGCTGACCCAATGCCACCAAGTTTACAGAGTTTCTGGCGATCGCATCACCCTGTAACACCGACTTTAATGGGTCATTCATCAGGTGTCCTGCGGCTGCTAACCAATCAGCTACAGGCCATGTCACCAGTTCTTCTGCCAATGGCACCCCAGGCGCGACTTGTTCCGTTCGCACCAAGTAGTCATTCTGCCCTACTGGAGTTACGGAAATGTGAAATTCCATACAAGTAACGCAATCTCAATGTTTTTTGCTGTCAAACCCTCATTCATACTCAATAGATGCTCGAACCTGGATTTTTGTTTTTGAACATTAAATTTTAGTATAGGCCTACACTAAATCCTCATGCTCAAACAATGCTCATTCCCCATTATGACAAGTGGAGAACATTTTTAGCAGCCTCTCATATTATGTCTGGCAAAAGGGAGCAGAGGAGTAGGGGCTTAAAACCCACATTTCTCACAAGCTTCAGGCGTTTGATGGGGCAGAGGGGCAGAGGTGCGGAGGGGCAGGGGAGAGAGTACCTTCATTCTCCCCTGCTCCCCTGCTCCCCTGCTCCCCTGCTCCCCTGCACAGGCTTTGAAAGGTGTGGTGAGAAATCCGGGTTAAAACCCACATTTTTCGTTGCTCCTCTCTCGCCTTTTAGGTTAGGACGATATTTCTAGTTGAAACACCTGATAGTTAAGAGAATAGTAGGTTGGGTGTAGCGATAGCGGAACCCAACAAAGTATGCGTGAATGTTGGGTTCCGTTCCTCCACCCAACCTAAACCAGTCTAAGTTATTGCCTTAACTGAACTGTCTACAAACTTGAGCTTAACCCCAAACGAAAGGTAAACCCAGGACTATAAATACGATTTACTCGCTCGTATTGTTCACCCAGTAAGTTTTCTAGGTAAACTGTCAATCCTAAATTGCCAGCTACAGGGATGCGACCACTAAAATCTAAGTTGAAATAGGATGGGGCAAAATCGGTAATTTGGTCGCCGGTTCGATTAAATAAGGCTCGTCTTGCACCACTGTTGTAGGTCATATACAAGTTAGCTTGCCAACCAGAATTTTGATACCCAACACCAGCTTGTAGTAAAGAATAGGGAATCAAACCCAACTGCAAGCCTCTTTCTGCGCCTGTTTTAATTTGAGCATCTGTGTAGGTGTAGTTGAGAAAAGTTGACCAGCCAGAATTGAGTCTGAGTTGTAAGGCTGCTTCTAAACCGTTGGTATCTACTAGCCCAATATTTGCCCAGCGTCCAGCTACAATACCGAGACGATTATCGATACTGCTGCCGAAATAAGTAAACTGTCCAGTTAAATTCTCGGCAAATTTGACATCTACTCCCGCAGTCCAACTAGAACCGGTTTCGGGGTCTAAATCAGGGTTTGGTTCCCAACCATGTACTGTGTCATAAACATATAACTGGTCTAGTCCGGGGTTGCGTTGTCCGCCAGCCCAACTTCCCCGCATTGCAAGTGTGGGGGTGAGGGCATAACGCAAGCCGACGCTCGGATTAAGATAGTTACCAAATTCTGTATCAAAACTCTGCCTGAGTCCTAAATCGAGTTGAAAATTTTTGCTGATATTCCAACTATTAACAGCAAATAAAGCTGTGTTTAATAAATCTCGGTTTTCGGTTTCATTATTAGCGATACGCAGGGGGCTGGTACTTAAAACATCACCGTTTAAGTTAGTATTTTTTAAATCTAATCCCCAGCGTAATTTATTGCTTTGCCCTAATTGCCACTCATGGTCTACTCTGGCGGAAAACTGTTGTGTATCTAAAGCCCCTGTGCGATAAAAGTTACCTGTCGGCCCGTAGGTACTGAAATAGTTTTGATTGTAACCAATGGTAGTGGTTAAATTAGAGCGATCGCCATTTCCTAACCGAGCTTTCCAAGATAAACCAACATTCAAGCCATCATGGTCTAAACGGTCTCTTTGTAGCGGAAAACCAAAATAAATTAAACCGCGACGGCTACTCAATGCAGTTACATCTAAATTTAAGGTATTGCGAGTATTTAAATCTATGCCGATGTTACCAAAATAGGTACTTGTG
The DNA here is from genome assembly GCF_014697485.1 of Anabaena sp. FACHB-83. Taxonomy (NCBI): domain Bacteria; kingdom Bacillati; phylum Cyanobacteriota; class Cyanophyceae; order Nostocales; family Nostocaceae; genus Anabaena; species Anabaena sp. FACHB-83. Next base: position 101,108 of record NZ_JACJRY010000011.1, read on the forward strand.
GCTGTATCTGCATTGAATAAAAAACCTTGAGAATCTCTATTGGCTGCACCTACAGGCACACGATAACGGTTATCGGTAAACAACCTTTCAAAACTGAAATTATATCTCGCCGCCCCAACTGAACCACTAAAACTAGTCTGTTGATTATTTAAACTTAAGGAGCCATATTCCACACTACCAGTTAGCTTTGGTTTTCCATAGCCTTCTTTGGTGATAATATTCACAACTCCACCAAAAGCGGAGGAACCATACAAAGTAGAAGCGACACCGCTAGATAATTCGACTCGTTCGATTGATTCTACTGGAATGCTATTTAAATCGGTTGTGCCGTGATAAGTGTTGATATTATTATTAATCGGTCTGCCATTAATTAAAAATACAGACTGGTTAATTGACGCGCCGCGATAATATGTGCCTGTGTGAATATCTGCGCCATGACCGACATCATTAATCGCAAACCCAGGTAATCTTTTTAAAACATCTGCAACGCTGGTAGCACCTTGTTTTTGAATTTCTTCTTTTTCAATTACATAAACAGGTGTAGAGCCAGAGAAAGTATCTTGTTCCCCAATTACTTCTGTAGAAATATCTGCATTATCCGCAGGTTGGGTTTCTGTGTCTGGCGGAGTTTCTTGTTTAAATTCTATATCATTATTCGTTTCTTGAGTTAATAATTCAGCACGAGTAATCGGTAAGTCAATGTCTTTTAAGTCAGAAATAGTTGAAGTTACCGGAGTTAATTCAGTATCAGCTTGCTGTTGAATTTCAGTCTCAATGGCTTCAGCAGGTAAATTTATCAGCAAATTTGGTAAAGCAACCAGCAACCAACAATTTTTTTTCACTTCTCGTCTCACACCAAGTAACAATAATCACTGCTAGGTATTGTTGCTGTTACTGTAAAATATTGTCAAATGACAGATTGTCATATTTATCATCAAAGATTCATAAATCAAGCAAATATTAGGGTTATAGATTATTGGTCTGCAAAATTTATTTAAACTAAGAAAAAACTAGAGAGTAATCATAGTTACTCTTCTAGTTAATTAACTTACTCATCAATTAACACCTAACAGTAGGAATTATATCCAAAGCCATAGCTACCGAAACCACCATAGCCTGTACTAAATCCAGATAGTGCTGAATAAAAACCACCTTGAAGAGATAGGATTTCTTGACTATTTAGCCCGTCAAGAAAGCTTTCAGAATCATTAAACAGTTCATAACCAAGAATATTTAATTGATTAATTGTGATATTTGTCATTAGCTTTGCTCCTTGATTTGCAAATATTAGACCGATGAAGTTAGGTTTTGTCTAATTTTGATGTTTGCAAAGCAATGAGATAAATTCAATATTTTTAAATATAATAAATAGACATAATTGCAATACTTTTGTCTATTGTCCAATAAAAAATATACCATACTGAAATACTTTAGAGACGTTGTATACAACGTCTCTACAACAACGGATAAATTACCTGTTGATGAGGTGGAACTAACCTATTTGAATTGCAAGTTGAACTTCTTGCTGCAAACGATGGAGTAAATCTTTGGTTCTCTCGTAGGCAATTTTTTGGTTTTGCTGTTCAAAGTACTCAGATGCTTTGTTTAAATCTGCGATCGCTCTTTGATTGTACCCTAGATAATATTGAGCTATGGCGCGATTCAAATATGCTTGACCATTACTCGGATCTAATCTAATCACTTCGGAAAAATGATTGACGGCGGCGTTGTTGTCTCCGTTACGACCACAGATGCAACCAAGGTTAAAATAAGCTCGGTAATCATCTGCGTTGAAGCGAATCGCTAAGTGAAAGTCTTGCATTGCTGCATCTAAGTTATGCAACTGAAAATGCGCTAAACCTCTATCATTGTAAATATCTGCAAAGAATATATTGGCTACTGATGGAATTTGTGTTAGTGCCAAATTAAAATCAGTGATTGCAGATGTGTGATCACCAATGGCGTTATGCGCTACACCACGATTATAGTAGGCGCGAAAATCTTGGGGTTTGTGAGCGATCGCTAAATTATCATCCTCAATCGCACTGAGATAATTACCTTGTCTGTAATGAGCTAATCCGCGATTCAGATAAGCTTCCACATTATTTGGCGAAAAATTTATTGCTTGTGTACAATCAGCGATCGCTTGATGGTAATCTTGTAAATGGAGATAAGCCAAACAACGATTACTATAAGCCACAGCATTTTTTTCGTTCTGGGCAATTGCTTGATTAAAGTGAACTATGGCTAGTTCATAATTGCCTTGCTGCATCTGCACAACGCCTAAATCCACAGACTGGTTAGAGACACTTTGAGCCAGGGATGTTGACGGCAATAAAAGCTGACTCGCAAAAGTCAAAGAAAACACAACTAGCAAACTGAATAAAAACCGCCAAAAATTAGTCATAATTATCATCGACAATTTCGGCAAAACAACATAATCTGCGGGACAATTCGCCCCGCAGTTTGTAAGACTATACTAATCTATACTCTACTTCCAGCTTTTGTCTGCCTTGTCTAACACGTAAGCAGCGACATCTTCAATTTGATTAGCTTTTAGACGACCTTTAAAAGCAGGCATGGCATTTTTACCATTTGTTACTTGAGCAATAATGGCTTCTGCGGAGTACATCCCATACTTTTCTAAATCTTCTTTTTTCAATGTCTTGGCAGCGTTAACTAAATTTTTACCGCCTGCATGACAAGAAGCACAATTAGCACTAAATACTTTAGCTCCGTTGTCGGTGTCGGCGGCTAAAGCTGGGGTGCTGAAGGCAAAAGTGAAGATGGCAATGCCTAACAGCAAAACGGAAATAACTTTTTTCATGGAGTGTTCTCTCTGAAACCAACGTACATTTCGGACGATATCATTCTTAATTGTCAATTGATGAAAATCCCCTCGTCAAAAGACAGGCTGTCAAACTTCGCTGTAATGATTGTGAATAGGGGATTTCAGCAGTTAAGAAAAACTCAGATCAAAATCAGCGATCGCACTCTTGCTATACTCGCAATCAGTATGCAATTGGTAGCAGATTAAGCCTCACATTTATCCGGCAGAATGTTACATAGCTTTAATAAAAGGGCATTCTAAATTTAATAACCAAACTAAACTTATATAATGCCTCAAATTTAAAATGAACTCACAAATACAAAATATTCAGCCCAATAATGTTAAGAATTGTTCTGTGAATTCCCACACAGCTTGTCCAGAAATTGCGTTCCCATCCCCAGAGCAACAATTACAACAGCTACAAAATAAACTTCTATTACTAACCCAATACAACCCGTTGCCGATAATTGAGTGGAATGCAGCCTTTGAAGTTACCGAATGGAATTTGGCGGCTGAGAAATTATTTGGCTATAGCAAACATGAAGTTCTTGGTTGCAATGTCATCGAATTATTGGTGCCAGAAAACTCAAGAACAGAAGTGAGCATGATTATGCAGTCATTCCTGCAACAGTTAGAAGCAAAAAATAATGTCAATCTGAACGAAAATATAGACAAAAATCAAAAAATAATTGTTTGTGAATGGTCTAACATTCCTGTTTTTGATTTAAATGGTCAAATAATTAGTATTATTTCAATTGTCAAAGATTTCACGGAAGTTAATAATTCGATAAAAGCTATACGAGAAAATGAAAAAAAATATCAGTCTATCTTAGATGCTATTACTGATATGGTATTAGTTAAAGGTGCTAACTCACGCATTATTTGGGCAAATAAAGCTTTTCGTGATTATTACGGGATGAGCGCATCGGAACTCAAAGATTTGATTGATGCGCCTTTTAATGAAGCAGATAATACACTCCAATATATTAAAGATGATGCTTATGTATTTGAAACAGGAAATACTTTAGAAATTCCCGAAGAAAAAGTGACTAGATATAATGGCGAAGTACGCTTATTTCACACAATCAAATCTGCCATTCGCAACGAAAAAGGTGAAATTGTGATGACAGTCGGTGTATCTCGTGATGAGAGCGATCGCCAACAAGTTGAAAAAGAAAAAGCCAAACTTTTAGCCATTCTTGAAGCCGCACCAGATTTTATTAGTACTGCTGATTTAACTGGACAAGTTCTCTACTTTAATCAAGCTGCTCGCCGAATGTTGGGATTGTCAGAAACAGAATCATTTCAAGGTAGAAATTTATCTCAAAATCATCCCCAATGGACAAATGAAATTATCCTTAATCAAGGGATACCGGAATCAATTCGCTGTGGTAATTGGGTAGGAGAAACCGCACTCTTAGGCGCAGATGGCAAAGAAATTCCCCTTTCGCAATTGATAATTGCCCACAAATCACCTGATGGACAAGTTGAATATTTATCAACAGTTGCTAGAGATATTAGTGAACTCAAAGCTGTGGAAGAATGTCTGCGACAAAAAGCCCAAGATTTAGAGAAAACCCTCAAAGAATTGCAATATACTCAAGCTCATCTGATCCAAAGTGAGAAAATGTCATCTATTGGTCAGTTAGTTGCTGGAGTTGCTCACGAAATCAACAATCCCACTAGCTTTATTTACAGTAATATCCAACCTGCTACCGAATACATTCAAAATTTATTAGATTTAATTGGGCTTTATCAACAACACTATCCTCATCCTGAAAAAGTGATTCAAGACCACATCAATGCTATTGACTTAGAATTTTTGATAGCAGATTTACCCCGATTACTTTCCTCAATGAAGATAGGCGCAGAACGAATTTCACAGATTGTGCTTTCCCTACGGAATTTTTCGCGGATGGATGAAGCCGAGTGTAAAGCTGTAGATATTCATTCTGGCATTGATAGCACTTTAGTAATTTTAACCCATCGCCTCAAGGCACAACATAACCGTCCAGCGATCGCAGTTATCAAAGAATATGGCAACTTACCTTTAGTAGAATGCTATCCAGGACACTTAAATCAGGTGTTTATGAACATTTTGGTCAATGCTTTAGATGCTTTAGAAGAACGAGATCAAAAACGTTCTCTCGCACAAATCCAAGAAAACCCTAGTTCTATCCGCATTCAGACTTTTGTATCAAACACCAAACACATTATCATTCGGTTTATTGATAATGGGCCAGGTATTCCAGAAAATTTACTCAAACGTTTATTTGACCCTTTCTTTACAACTAAACCCGTCGGTGTGGGAACAGGATTAGGTTTATCAATTAGCTATCAAATTATTGTCAACAAGCACAAAGGAAAACTCACTTGTCTATCCACACCAGAACAAGGCGCTGAATTTCAAATCGAAATTCCTATCCATCTTGGTCTATCATAATCAAGAAAAAGCGATCGCCAAAGTCTTTTTAGCATTATCCTCGTTCAACTTCAGCGATTAAACCAAGCCTCTAAATCAGCCATTCCCTGAAAATCTAACAGTGCTTCGCCAAGATTTTCTAATTGCTCTAAGGACAAAGATTCAACTTGCTGCCATATCTCTGGAGATAATTCTCCCACACGACGAGTTAATTGACGCAGAAGCAGCGATTTTTCTCCTTCTTCCTTAATTTCACGGTAAACTCTTGTTTCTTTGAGTGTAATCCCTAACATCTCTTCAACCTCCCTTTGACTCTTATCTTCAAACTTGTAGACCATGATAGTTGTCAATAGCTCTATTATGGCGCGATTTTGGAGTTGAGGTATTTCTTGTTGACTTCTTGTAAGCAAATACCTTGCTTCCTGTGGTGCTTGTTCATCATCAAGGGTAGTTAACACCATTAACGCCACCCATATAGGTAAAGAGCGAATATCCCCCAACTCATCTAAATATATACGATGCACTTGGTCGCCATTCAGGTGATTTCTATGGGGATAAATATCGCTTTGCTCGATACTACGGGAAGGGTAAATGATCACAACTTGCCAATCACTAAATCTATTACGCTGACGATAGAAATATAATGATGATTCTGCAAATACCCTTTCATAAAGCTGTTCATCCCTTTGAAATTGTACCTCACAGAAATATACTATACCCGGACTTTCATCTTCTGGTGGTAAAAAGACCCCATCAATTTCAAACTTCGGTTCTTTGACTGCTACTGAATCAAACCGATATGCCTCAGCATTTGTGGGAGGATTGGTTAACAATTCAAACAACAGAGTTGGTGATTGTTGAAATAGCTTGTAAAAAATTGAGTCACGCCGCATGAAGTATTTTAGTTAAATTCTATTAAATATCTAACCATACATACTTTGACATTCTGATTTCATTACTGTTCAACTTGATGCTAGAATTATTGCAAATAATTATTATTAATGTAAGCAATTCCTGACAATGACGATTACTTTAAGTAGTCAAGACTACAATGAACTTTTAAAAGCAAGCAAGGAAAATAGGGAAGCATCACCAGGTTTAGAAGCAGATGAATATCTCGATCAAATGCCCAAACACCTTGGTAGAGGCTACTATCGCACAATTGAAGTCTATCCTCAACTGTGGTTATGTATTTTTGACAAAGAGTATCATCATGATATGGTGTTAAAAACCCCAATTAATCATCATCCCTTGCAATTTCATGCCTTAGCTTTAGGGATGTATACAGATACTTATGGGCAGATGGGGAGAGAAAATAGAAATAACTTTATTTCTGGTGGTGGAATGCAGCAAAAAATTGATATTTGCTATCAGCATTCCCAAAGAATTTTGGGTGTTGATATAGAAATGCCACCCCATTTATTGAAGACTTTTTTTCCTGGAAAAGATGGAGAAATACTGCCTCAATTAAAATTTTTGGCAAAAGAAAGCGATTGGCAAACACTACTTTACTCTCCAACTCATTCAGCTATTCAAAGTGTTGTAATGCAAATTATTAACTGTCCCTATCAAGGCGTAACTAGGCGGATATATTTACAGGGTAAAGTCATAGAATTAATGGCTTTGCAGTTAGCTCCTTTTTTAGAAGAGACTACAGTAAAGCAATTACCATCACGATTGAAAAGAGACACTATTGCTAAAATTCATCACGCTAAAGAAATTTTACAAGAGAGTTTGGAGAATCCACCGTTATTGTCAGAATTGGCGCAACAGGTAGGTTTGAGTGAAAGTACCCTGCAAAGAGGATTTCAGATGCAGTTTGGTACAACTGTGTTCGGTTATTTGACAAATCAGCGTATGGAACAAGCGCATCAACTGTTACAGAATACTGATTTTACAGTGGCAGAAGTAGCTAATATTGTCGGCTATTCTCATTTAGGACATTTTGCGGCTGCTTTTAAGCGCAAGTTTGGGATCACACCACGGGAATGTGGTTTAGGTAAAAAGCTGGTTTCGGGACTATAAGACTGTTTTGGGATAGACTCAACTTGCTTCACTCTTTTACACTCTGTTTGTTAGCAAATAAGAAATATACGCAATAAGCAAGATGATTTTTAGGGGTGTAGGGAGTAGTATGAACAGTTGGGGTTTGGTTTCTAGCAGCAAGGGTTTGGCATTATCACTGAAAATTTATCTCTGGTTGGTAGTGGGTGTAGTCGGGATCATCTGTAGTATATGCGAGCCTGCACAGGTATTGGCATCAGAAAAACAGCAAAATACTATTCAAAGCACGAGGGAGAAAATTTTACTGGCTCAATCAACTGTAGTAATTACAGGAGTTAAGGCAAATCCCACAGATAAAGGTGTGGAGGTAATTTTAGAAACAAACCAAGGGGAACAACTACAAGTCACAAATCGCGGTGAAGGTAATAACTTGATTGTAGATATCCCTAATGCTCAGTTGCGTTTACCCAATGGCGATGCTTTTACATTTCGTTCGGAAAAACCAATCGCGGGAATTACTGAAATCACCGTGACGAATGTAGATGTCAATAGTGTGCGTGTGACGATCGCCGGTGAGAAAATTTTGCCTACAGTTGAGTTATTTGATGGGGATGAAGGTTTAATTTTTGCTGTAGTATCTACAACGACTGCGACACAACCACCGCAAACACCACAGGAAGAACCAACAGCGCAACAGGATGAACCAATTGAGTTAGTAGTTACCGGGGAACAAGACCAGTATTTCACACCGAATGCGACGACAGCCACACGCACAGATACACCAATTTTGAAAATTCCCCAATCAATTCAGGTGATTCCTCGTCAAGTGTTAGAAGAACAGCAAGTAACGCGCTTGGAGGAAGCTTTACAAAATTCTAGTAGTGTTGTCTATAACGGTACAGATACGAGTAGTGATTTAAACTATAGTATTCGGGGATTTGATCAAGCACCTGTATTGCAAAATGGCTTTCGTCAATATGATTTTGCGGAGATTCCCGAAGTCGCCAACATAGAACGCATTGAGGTATTAAAAGGGCCAGCATCGATACTCTATGGGGAGATTCAGCCAGGGGGTTTAATTAATGTCGTCACGAAACAACCTCTATCTGAACCTTTTTATCAAACTGAACTACAATTTGGTTCTGATGGCTTGATTCGTCCGCAGATAGATATTTCCGGGCCTTTAACAGATGATAAACGCCTACTATATCGGTTGAATGCTGTTTATTCTCGACGAGATGGGTTTCGAGATTTTGATCAAGAGTTTCAGCAATTTTTTATTGCGCCGACGTTGACATGGGAAATTAGCGATCGCACCAATCTAGCTTTTGATTTACAAGTCTCCAACCGCGAACAGCCTTGGGATTCGGGTAAAGTGGCTTTTGGGGATGGCGTGATCAATACTCCGCGCGATCGCATTTTTAATGAACCTGATGATTTTCTGCGGCGTGATTTCTTGAGTTTGAATTTATCTGTAGACCACAAATTCAGCGATAATTGGTCAATTCGCAATGCTTTTCGCTTCACAGATTCCACTGTTTTCTCGGATAAACTCAGCATCTTTCTAGGATTTGATGAAACAACTGGGGAACTTCAGCGAATATTTGCTTTAGATGATTTCAATTCTCGCAATTACGCCTTACAAACCAATGTTATTGGCAAATTTACCACTGGTGGACTCAAACATACTTTACTATTTGGTGCAGATTTGAGTCGCACTAATACCAGTCGCTTTGCTTCGGCTAACTTTACTTCATTCCCCATTAATGTTTTCAATCCCAGCTATGGCGTAAATCGACCAGAATTTGATACATTGCTGTTTGACCGCAATTCGGAAATCGATCGCTTAGGAATTTATCTGCAAGATCAAATCGAAATCTTTGAACAATTAAATCTACTGCTAGGTTTGCGCTATGAAACAGTAGCACAAAGAAATCAGAATGTACCTGCATTATTTTACCCAGGTGGTGATACAACTCAAAATGATTCTGCCTGGACACCCAGAATCGGTGTAGTTTATCAACCAATTCCCAATGTTTCTTTTTACGGTAGTTATTCGCGATCGTTTAACCCCAGTGTGGATGACATCGGCGCAGATGGCAACCCCTTAGAAGCTGAACGGGGGGAAGGATTTGAAGTGGGGGTAAAAACAGAACTACTAGGCGGGAATTTGTTGGCGACGTTAGCTTATTTCGACGTTACCAAGCAGAATGTCGCTACTGAAGATCCAAATTTTCCCGGTTTGGGTATTTCCATCGCCACCGGTGAACAGCGCAGTCAAGGTGTAGAATTCGACTTGACAGGAAAAATTTTACCGGGTTGGAATATCATTGCTTCCTATAGCTATACGGATGCAAAGGTAACTCAAGATAATACTATTCCGGTGGGGAACAGATTGATTGGAATTCCCCAACATCAAGCCAGTTTATGGACAACCTACGAAATTCAAAGCGGGCGTTTGCAAGGTTTGGGTGGAGGAATCGGTATTAATTATGTTGGTGAACGTCAGGGAGATTTGAATAATAGTTTTACCCTAGATAGCTATTTTCTCACCAATGCAGCATTATTTTACCGCCGAGATAATTGGAAGTTTGCTCTTAATTTCCGCAATCTATTTGATGTGGAATATACCAACAGTCGGGGGGGATTTGGTAGCCGCACAAATGCAGGACTTCCTGGAGAACCATTTACAGTGGTGGGTTCAATTTCGGTGAGTTTTTAGGATGAAAGTAATTGTGCGATTATTACTGTTACAGCAGTTTTCATGTATTTAGACTACAAGCCAGTATCTTGATTTCTTTGTACCTTTGCGCCTTTGCGCCTTTGCGTGAGATAAAAAAATGTGGTTCAATTACCTGAAAATCGCTGTAAGTTGTTTGATGTTTCTCTCACTTTCAGGTTGTCATCGCCAACCGTCTGACATTTCATCTTCGAGTCGCATACCCAGAGGTGATTGTCAAACAGTGCGACATCTGGGGGGAGAAACGCAGATTTGTGGAACACCACAACGGATTGTAGTTCTCAATCCCAAGATGTTAGATATTGTACTTTCATTGGGTGTGCAGCCGATTGGCTATGCGGAAATATTTAGCAATCGCCGTGGCGACTTCGATCAGCCTAGTCAGCAGATTCCCTATTTAGGCGATCGCATCACTCACCCAATTGCTAACCTGGGAATGAGTAGCAAACCATCCCTAGAAACGCTCATCAAACTCAAGCCAGATTTAATTTTGGGAGATATTCGGGGAAATCAGCAACAATATAGTCAATTATCCCAAATTGCGCCCACACTGCTGTTTGATTATGTTGGTGGCAATAAATGGCAAGATTCTTTACAGGCGATCGCTCAAGTATTAGGACGCAGCAATCAGGCTAAAAAAATCATAGCAGCCCATCGTCAACAAATAACAAAAACCCGTCAAGCATTAGCACCTGTTGTCAAAACCTATCCAAAAGTCCTGATGGTGTCTTCAGAACAACTCAACTCATCAATCAATCTGGTGACTCCTCTAGATTTTTGTGGGGGTTTATTAGAGGATATTGGATTTAAACTGGCTAAGGTTTCCAACTCTACACCAACAAATATTACTCAACCGATTTCGGTAGAAATATTACCTCAACTTGATGCCGATTTAATCATTGTCCAAGGACATAACATTGTTGAGTTAAGCAATATAAAAAACACAACTAGTTTTACCAAAACTCAATTACAATCTGTGCAGAAATCTTGGCAAACAAACACCCTTGCTCAGTCATTACGTGCGAGTAGAAACAACCGAGTTTATTTTATTCCTACTTATATTTGTTTAGGTTTACCTTCACCCAGTGGTACACAAATTACTCTTCAATCTTTACAAGAACAACTATTACCCTTGGCGAAAATAGCGAGTCAAAATTAAGCTTTTTCAGACTCCAAATTACATCAGTAGTTTAATATTTAAGATGTACAGATTTTTTTAAAACATTAAATACGAGTCATATATAGGACTCATATTTGATTTCTGAAAAAAACTCCGTACACTTTTGTTCGTTCTTACCTGTTCCCTGTTCCCTTACTACGCAAATGATTTCAGGAATCAAAGCGGATTCCTATAGTTAGCTTTCAAGTGCTTCTAACCAAACGTGTAAATCAGCCATACTTGTAAAATCAAGCAAAGCCTCACCCAGATTTTCCAATTGTTCCAGGGAAAGAGATTCAACTTGTTGACGTACTTGGTGCGGTAATTCTCCTACTTTACGGGATAATAGACGCAAAACGAGCGATCGCGCTTCTACTTCCCTAATTTCCTGATAAACCCGTGTTTCTTGGAGTGTAATTCCCAACATCTGTTCTACCTCCCTTTGGTTTTTACCTTCAAACTTGTACACCATGATCGTCACCAGTAACTCTATTATGGCGCGATTTTCTGGTTGAGAATTTTCCTGCTGACTCCTGGTTAATAAATACCTGGCTTCTTCAGTAGTACGTTCTTCTTCCAAAGTAGTCAACACCATCAACCCAACCCACACAGGTAAGGAGCGAATATCACCCAACTCATCTAAATATATCCGATTTACCTGGGGGCTATTCAGTTGACTGAGATAAGGATTAATATCAGTTTGTTCTAAACTACGAGATGGGTAAATTATCACGATTTGCAAATTACTAAATCTGTCACGGTTGCGGTAAAAGTACAAATACGATTCTGCAAATACTCTTTCGTAGAGTCTTTCGTCTTTTTGAAACTGCACCTCACAGAAATACACTACACCCGGATTTGGATTTTGTGGTGGTAGAAATACTCCATCAATTTCAAACTTTGGTTCTTTAACAGCTACCGAATCAAATATATATTCATCCGCATTATTTGGTGGATTTGTCAATAACGCAAATAACAAACTAGGAGATTGTTGAAATAATTTATAAAATATCGAATCGCGTCGCATAAAGTATTTTCAGCACTGCCATATCATAACGTTTTGTTCTGATTTTACATAGACGTGTTATCTAAATAACCTATAAATTACCATTTTGGGATAAAAATTTGCCGTTTTTGGATAGAAATTATATATCAAAAAATAGTAATATTTATATATTTTGGTTAATTACATTTGTAATGACTAATTAGAAAAATTAAATTCCTGAAGTTTCACTCAGACAATGACACCTAAATTTCATCAAGGATCAAATCAACTCTCTCCCTTGCAACGACTACTGCGATATGGGGAAAAATATCGCGGACAGATTTATCAAGCCTCTACCTATTCTGTAATTAATACCATTTTAGATATAGCACCACCTTGGTTAGTGGGTATTGCGGTCGATATATTAGTGCAACAACAAAATTCTGTTATTGCTAAATTTGGCATTAAAGAAGTAGTATGGCAATTTGCACTACTTTCATTAATTACTATTATTATTTGGGTTTTTGAATCACTTTCTCAGTACGCTTATGACCGACTTTGGCGCAATGTCGCGCAAAATATCCAGCATAGTTTACGTTTAGATGCTTACAACCATTTACAACAATTAGAATCAGCTTATTTTGAAGACAGCAGCACTGGTGGTTTGATGTCAATTCTCAGTGATGATATCAACCAACTTGAAGATTTTTTAAATGGGGGAGCAAATGAAGTTATTCAAGTTACGACTGCTTTGATAATTTTGATGGTTGGTGCATTTTTCATATTACCAGTTAACATTACTCTAGCAGCAATGTTACCAATGCCTTTTATTTTGTGGGGTTCATTTCTATATCAAAAACGTCTTGAACCCCGTTATGCTGATGTGAGAGAAAAAGTTAGTCTTCTCAATGCAAGGCTGGCTAATAATATTAGTGGAATTACCACAATTAAAAGTTTCACGGCAGAAAATTATGAAAATGCCAGATTAGCCGAGGAAAGTGAAGCTTATAGAAAAAGTAATACCAAGGCAATTAAACTTTCTGCGGCTTTTGTCCCCTTAATTAGAATGTTGGTTTTAGCAGGGTTTACGGCTTTATTATTTTTGGGAGGAATGGCTGCATATTCAGGGAAAATATCTATAGGTAATTATAGTGTTTTACTGGTGCTGGTGCAGAGATTATTGTGGCCATTAGTGTTTTTAGGAGAAACTTTTGATCATTATCAAAGAGCAATGGCTTCTACTAAGCGGGTGATGGATTTATTAGATACTCCTATCCAAATTACTACGGGAGATGTGCCTTTAGTGGTGGAACAGGTGCGGGGTGAGGTTGATTTTAAAAATGTGACTTTTGCCTATCGCAATAGTACCGCGATCATTAAATATTTGTCATTGCATATTCCTGCGGGACAAACTATTGCCATTGTTGGTTCTACTGGTTCAGGCAAAAGCACTTTAGTGAAATTATTATTGCGTTTTTATGATGTTTCTAGTGGTGCAATTACTATTGATGGCATTGATATTCAGAAGTTGGATTTGTATGATTTGCGTCGTAGTATTGGCTTAGTTAGTCAGGATGTATTCTTATTTCATGGTACGGTAGCAGAAAATATTGCCTACGGTACGTTTCATGCGACAGAAGAAGCCATTATTGATGCGGCAAAAGTAGCCGAAGCCCATGATTTTATTATGCAGCTTCCCCAAGGTTATGAAACGATAGTTGGGGAACGAGGACAAAAGTTATCTGGGGGACAACGCCAACGTATTGCTATAGCTAGAGCAGTGTTGAAAAATCCGCCGATTTTGATTTTAGATGAGGCGACATCTGCGGTGGATAATGAGACGGAAGCAGCTATTCAACGCTCTTTAGAAAAGATTACAGTAAATCGGACAACTATTGCGATCGCTCACCGTCTTTCCACCATTCGCCATACTCATTGTATATATGTAATGGAGCATGGTCAAATTATAGAACAGGGTACGCACGAAGAATTACTGGCACTGGATGGGATTTATACGAATCTGTGGCGCGTACAGTCTGGACTTTCACTCTAGGAGTGACGCACAAAGTTTGTTTGTGGAGACTGGGTGTGGGAGTGCAAGGATATTGAATTATTACACTCATTTCTTAACAAACATCCATGTGCGTAAGTCCTGTTATTACTTTGCGGCTAAATTTTTCAGGTTCTCTTCTGTGACACGACAAATTCGCCAATCATCTAAGATGCTGGCTCCCATACTCCGGTAAAATGCTTTTGCTGGTTCATTCCAATCCAGGACACTCCATTCTAAGCGTCCGCAATTTCGCTCGACGGCAATTTGCGCTAGTTTGGTTAACAGTGCTTTACCAATACCCTGACGGCGATACTCTGGTAAAACAAACAAATCTTCGAGATAAATTCCTGGCTTGGTCAGAAAGGTAGAATAGTTGTGAAAAAACAAGGCAAAACCTACAGCCTGTCCTTGATATTCTGCCAAAATGGCTTCGATATATCTTTGTTCACCAAATAGATGCTCTTGTAGTGCTGCAACATTGCCTGTAACGGCCTGAGATAATTTCTCATACTCCGCCAACTGTTTAATTAATTGAAATAGTACGTTGCTATCACTCGGTTCAGCAAACCGCAAAATTAAATCGGTCATTAGTCATTTGTCATTAGTCCATAGTCATTAGTCCATAGTTAAGCTAAAGAGTCAAGACTCATTTGACTAAAACTCAGCACTCAGCACTCAGCACTCAGCACTTTTAAACTAACCAACCTTTCAAGCGTTTTGCAATGTGGGGACGGCGTAATTTTCGCATGGCTTTGCTTTGAATTTGGCGGACTCGTTCACGGGACAAATTAAACATATTTCCCACTTCTTCTAAGGTGCATGGTTCGCTGGTTGTCAGTCCATAACGCAAAGAAATTACGTCTTTTTCTCGTGGGGTGAGTACGTCACCTAAAACTTCCCAAATCTCCTGGCGCATCATGTTTTCGTTCATTTTGGCTTCAGGAGACAGGTTGTCTTCATCTTCTAATAAGTCCATCAATTCGGTGTCTTCTTCTTTACCGACGCGATGGTTGAGGGAAAGGGCTTGGCGGCGTAGTTGTTGTAGTTGGCGTAGTTGTTGGACAGTCATTTCCAAAGAAGCGGCCATTTCGGCTTCTGTGGGGTTATGACCAAGTTTTTGTTTGAGTTCGCGTTGGGCTTTTTTGAGTTTGTTAAGTTTTTCTACAATGTGAATTGGTAAGCGAATTGTCCTGGCATCATTAGCGATCGCTCGCGTAATGGCTTGGCGAATCCACCAGTAAGCATAAGTGGAAAATTTATATCCTTTATCGGGATCAAATTTTTCTGTGGCGCGATTTAATCCCATTGCCCCTTCTTGAATTAAATCTAGAAAAGGTACTCCGCGATTTAAATATCGTTTGGCAATTGATACCACTAGTCTGAGGTTCGAGCGAATCATTTTGCGTTTCGCTACTCGACCTTGATATAAGCGGCTTTCTAGCTGCTTTTCTGTCATATCGAACTGGGCGGCTACTTGGGCTTTGGTTGCTGGCTGTCCTAGTTCGGCTTGCAAGGCGGCTTGGATGTCTCGGACTTCTTCTAAAAATCGGACTCGCCGTGCTAATTCAACTTCTTCGTCTGGTTTCAGCAGAGGATAACGTGCCATTTCTTTAAAAAATGCACCTACGGCATCATCATGCTCAGTTTTGTTATATCCTGAAGGTCGCGCTGCTGCCATCTCATCCCCATCACGTTCCTCTGGTTCGAGATTTTCTGCAATTGGGGATTCTTCTTCTACCAATATTTCTAAACTTTCGAGTAGTTGTTCTTCTGTATCGGCAGCAGTTTCTAATATTTCCATTGTTCCCAATTCAGCAATATTCATAGTTTCCTTTAGGGATGGTTGCTTTGTTTGGTACATAATTCCTTGACAGCTACTCGTTTGCGGCTTGGTAGTTTCCCCTTAGAAACAAATGCACTTTCTTGATTACCAAGTACAAGTTTCTACTAATCACTTAGCAAAACTAAAAAATTCTTTTCTAGCTGTCCTGTATGATTACTGCTAGATCAAACCCTGTACAAATATTGGTGATTGCACCTCAAAATTATTGTCTCAGGTTCTAACAGATATACTTCTTATTTTTTGATTAATCCCTAAATCTGTCAAATACCCTCAACCATTCTCAACCTTAACAAATATAAAAGAAACCAAGTAATTATTCTCATTTCTTAAAAATTCCTATATTTTTATAAAGTTTTTCATCTTTTCTGGGGGGAACTAATCTCAAAGTAAAGGTTTTGATTTTGATTTTATTTGGATTTCATAAAATTTTCTAAAGGTCACAATTTCAGTAATTTAATTAGCTGAAATTAATTAGTTGTATAAAAGCATCTCACATACACCAATAATTGAATATCTACCAATGGACGGAAAAAGGCTATGCCACATTTAGTAAATCGGCAAATGATTTCATAAATAGTCAGAGGTTTATAGTCAGTCGGTTTTATTTTTGAAATTATCTGTGCAGTTAGTGAGTAGGGAGTAGGCAGTTTTTTCTCTAAATCAAATATGAGTCCTATTTTTGGTTTTTGTGGTAAGCAGTCTTCAAATATTTATTGCACGTATAGCTAAGTTTGATTTGTCTAGTAGGTTACATAACGGGAAACTTATCAAGTATCATGAGTGATAAACGTATTGCGAAATACACTTTACTTTTTACAGAGAAAAAGACTAAATTCTTGAGAGCTAAGAAAAGGGATCATAAATTCCTGTCAAGAAAAAACAACAAATATGTATATTAATGACTTAAATTTACAAAATTTAGTAGTTGCCGAGCCAGGGGAATCTTATCAAGCCCAAAAGGGGAATCGCTACGTTGAAGTTTTGGTAGACTGTCCAGGCGCTACCGGATTATTTACATACCGTTTACCACCGCAGTTAGAAGTAAAATCAGGGGATATATTAACTGTGCCATTTGGCGCACAACAGTTAGGCGCGATCGCCATTCGGTTGTTAAGCACACCTAATATTGATCTAGCACCAGACAAAATTCGAGAAGTCGAAGATGTGGTGAGTGTGGGGTTTTTCCCCAGCTATTATTGGGAATTATTAAACCGCGTCGCAGCATATTACTACACGCCCTTAATTCAGGTGATTCGGGTGGCTTTACCGCCGGGATTATTAGGGCGGACTCAACGCCGGATTCGTTTAACTAATACCCAAAGCCAATCTCATCGAGCTTTTCTCAGTCCAGTCGCCCAGCAGATTTTACAACTGTTGCAAACTCAACCATCAGGGGATTACAGTTTTGCGTATATTCAACAAAAAGTCAAGTTCACCTATCGCGGCGTGCGGGAATTGTTGCGCTTGGGTTTGGTGGAGAGTTATTTAGAAGCCCCCAGACTAACTCGCCCCAAATTACAAAAAGCTGTCACATTAATAGATAGTAGCGATCGCGATTTAACTCAGCGTCAGCGAGAAATCATCGAAGTTTTGCGCCGCAACGGTGGGGAATTATGGCACAGCGAACTCTTGCAAATTTGTAATGCGAGTTCTTCCATCCTCAAAACCTTGGCGCAAAAAGGTTACATCGTGATTGAAGAACGGGAAATTTTACGTGCTGAACAAAGCCCGACATTAACGCCAGACCAGCCAAAGTTATTAAATACTGCCCAAGCTAATGCTTTAGCAACTATACAATCATTAACTAAATTTGCTCAAGTCTTGTTGCATGGCGTAACAGGTTCCGGCAAGACAGAAGTATATTTACAAGCGATCGCACCATTATTAAATCAAGGTAAATCAGCCTTAGTCTTAGTCCCGGAAATTGGACTCACACCCCAACTCACCGATAGATTCCGCGCCCGGTTTGGTAACAAAGTCGCCGTTTATCACAGCGCCCTTTCCGAAGGCGAACGTTACGATACTTGGCGACAAATGCTAACAGGGGAACCGCAAGTAGTCATCGGGACGCGCAGTGCTATTTTCGCCCCCTTACCCAACCTCGGTTTAATCATCTTAGACGAAGAACACGACAGCAGCTTTAAGCAAGATTCACCGATCCCCACCTACCACGCCCGTACCGTCGCCCAATGGCGGGCTGAGTTAGAAAACTGTCCCTTGGTTTTGGGTTCGGCTACGCCGTCTTTGGAGAGTTGGGTGAGTATGGAAAGGCAGGAGGGGGACAAGGGGACAAGGGGACAAGGGGGACAAGGGGGACAGGGAGGACAAGGGGGACAAGGGGGACAGAGAGGACAAGGGGGACAAGGGGGACAAGGAAGAAACGATGTTTCAACTACCTTGTCTACCCCCTCTACCTTGTCTACCCCCACTCCCCACTCCCCACTCCCCACTCCCCACTCCCCACTCCCCACTCACTACCTATCATTACCAGAACGCATCAACTCGCGCCCCTTACCACCAGTTGAGGTGGTAGATATGCGGGTGGAATTACAGCAGGGAAATCGGTCAATATTTAGTCGCAGCTTGCAAGAGGCTTTGGCACAATTACAGGAAAAAAGACAGCAGGGGATTTTATTTATTCATCGCCGGGGACATAGTACTTTTGTGTCTTGTCGCAGTTGTGGCTATGTGATGGAATGTCCGCACTGTGATGTGTCCTTAGCGTATCACCATGCAGAAGAAGGTGCGCCCCAATTATTGCGGTGTCATTACTGTAATTATGTGCGATCGCATCCCCAATTCTGTCCCGATTGTAGTTCGCCTTACTTAAAATTCTTTGGGAGTGGAACGCAACGTGTCACCCAAGAATTAGCCAAACAGTTTCCCCAACTGCGGTGCATCCGGTTTGATAGCGATACCACCCGCAACAAAGGCGCACATCGTACCTTGCTAACTCAGTTTGCCAATGGTGAAGCAGATTTATTAGTCGGGACGCAAATGTTAACCAAAGGTTTGGACTTACCCCAAGTTACTCTAGTGGGAGTTGTGGCGGCGGATGGACTGCTGCATTTATCCGACTACCGCGCCAGTGAACGGGCTTTTCAAACGCTTACCCAGGTGGCGGGACGTGCGGGGAGAGGTGATGATGCAGGGAGAGTCATTGTGCAGACTTACACCCCAGAAGATCCCGTAATTGCCGCAGTCTGCACCCACGATTATCAATCTTTTTGTCAAACTGAGTTAGAAAAACGGCGTGACCTTGATTATCCACCTTATGGCAGGTTAATTTTATTGCGTCTCAGTAGCCTTGACCCCATTCAAGTGCAGAATACTGCCCAAATTATCGCTGCCAACTTGGGGAACAATGAAGGCTTTGAAATTCTCGGCCCTGCACCAGCCGGGGTAATGCGAGTAGCGAACCGTTATCGCTGGCAAATCTTATTAAAATTTAACCCTGATGAATTACCCCAGTTACCCAATTGGGACGAAATTAGAGAGTTATGTGGTGATGGCGTTAGCTTGACTATAGATGTTGATCCGATGAATATATTATGAGGTTGGGTAGTTATGAGTTGAATTATGGTGAAAAGAGTAGCGATCGTTGGTGCTGGCCCTAGCGGAGTCCTACTGGCTCACTATTTACTACGTCGTCAAGAAAAATATCAAATCGATATTTTTGATTTTCGCAGTGATCCCCGCACTGTCGCCTTTTCTAAGTCGCGCACCTTTTCGATTGTTCTCAGTCAACGCGGGATCAATGCTTTACAGCAAATTGAGGGACTGAAGGAAGCTGTAAAAGCCATCAGCTTAGAAACTAATGGAGCCGCACTGCACCAAAAAAATGGTAAAACACGGGTATTCAGTAGAAGCTACTCACAGTTAACCCTGGACAGAACGAGCTTGGTAATTCAATTATTAGAACAGTTGACCATCAAAGGCAGCAATCAAGTTAATCTTCACTTCAATCATGAATGTACACAAGTAGATTTTGCTACAAAGCAAATAAAGTTTAAACAACTGGATACTGACACAGAAATTACCGTTGATTATGACTTATTAATTGGTGCAGATGGGTCGCGTTCAGTAGTTAGGGAAGGTTTTCTACAAACAGAGAACTTTCAGTGTAAACAAAATTATGTTGCAAATGACTACAAATCTTTTTTCTTACCACCATTAGACCCTAAATTAAATCTCAACTGGCAACAAAATAAAGTCAACTCTTGGCGGTTAGATAACAGTATAAATATTTTATTAGTCTATCAAATGGACAGCAGTTGGAATGGTGTAATTGTGTTTCCGCACAAAGATAAAACCATTCCTGAACTGACTACCAAACAAGAAGTATTCAACTATTTACACCAAAATTTCCTAGAAATTGCCCAAGTATTACCAGAATCAGAAGCGGAAGATTTTGCTAATAGACCTGTATCTAGAGTGCTGACAGTGCGCTGTAACCGCTATCATCACGGTGATAGTGTTTTGTTGATTGGCGATGCGGCGCATGGAGTTTCCCCATCTCTCGGACAAGGTTGTAACGCCGCCTTGGAAGATGTAGCTATTTTTAACCAAATTTTAGATGAATGTGGTGATAATTTAGCCGTAGCTGTGGAAAAGTTTAGTCTTCAACGTCAAGCTGATGGAATTGCTTTAGTAGAATTAAGTGATTACGCTTTTCCTATCTCGAAAAAGTTATTTGTTGAGTTGTTATTCAGGAATCGTCTGAGTAAATATTTCTTTCCTATTTTACCCAAGTTCTTCCTACCTTCGTTATTTGAACTGATGGCGGAAGGCAAACTTTCCTACTCAGAAATTCTCAACTTATATCAAGATTGGATAGCGAAAGTTAAAAAATCAAATCAACAAATTTTGGCAAAAATGTAAGTTGAAATATAAGTAGGATGTGTTAGCGACAGCGTAACGCATCTACCGCAAAACCTGTGGTGCGTTACGGCTTACGCCTAACACACCCTACTGGCTGAACCGTATCTCTCCCCCTTCTCCCCCTTGTTTTTGTTACTCACATAAATGACTACAAAAAGTAAAAAAATTTGCTGCTACCAGAAAAAGCAAACTACCCTGGGTGATAGGGCTATCTGGAGGTGTTGTGATGACTACTCATCTACCGACTAATGCGCTTGCAGACACAACTGTAAACCCAGCCCATGAGATTATAGATCAACACACTACTGATTGTTGTATTGTGGGTGGCGGCCCGGCTGGGGTGGTTTTAGCTTTTTTGTTGGCGCGTCAAGGTATATCTGTGATGTTGCTAGAGGCGCATAAAGATTTTGACCGCGACTTTCGGGGAGATACAATTCATCCTTCAGTAATGCAAATTATGGAGGAATTGAATTTAAGCGATCGCCTATTACAATTACCTCATACTAAAATGCGCCAAATTCAAGTGAAAACTCCGCAAAATACTTTTACTCTGGCAGATTTTAGTCACCTGAACACAAATTATCCCTACATTACAATGTTGCCCCAGGTAAAATTTTTGGAGTTCATCACCCAAGAAGCGCAACAATATCCAAATTTTCAGTTAGTGATGGGTGCGAATGTTCAAGAACTCATTACAGAAAATGGGGTAGTGACAGGAGTACGTTATCGGGGTGGTGGTGGTTGGCATGAAGTCCGCGCTATGCTGACAGTTGGCGCAGATGGTCGTCACTCCAAGTTAAGACAAATGGGAGAGTTTGCATCTATTGAAACTTCTCCACCGATGGATATTCTCTGGTTTCGCTTACCCCGCCATCCTCAAGAATTTGATGGGGGCTAATAACTGAGTAAAATTTTCTATCTAATTTTACTCATATCTACCTAAAATCTAGGCTATAGTGTTTATATGAGTAAATTGTCAATATCGGAAGCAGCAAAATTAAAAGGTGTAAGTGTTTCCACGCTTAGAAGGTGGGAATCTGAAGGTAAATTAATTCCTGAGAGAACAGCTAGTGGTCATAGAAGATATGATTTAGCTCAATTGCTAGGAATTAAACCCGATTTGTCTTACACAATTGGTTATTGTCGAGTTTCTAGTCATGACCAGAAAGAAGACCTAGAAAGACAAAAACAAGTCGTTGAATTATTTTGTTATCAAAATGGTTGGCAATTTGAAATCATAGAAGATTTAGGCTCAGGTTTAAACTACAGTAAAAAAGGATTGAAAAGATTAATCCGATTAATTGTTGATAGTAAAGTTGAACGTCTTGTTTTAACCCACAAAGATAGACTGATAAGATTTGGTAGTGAATTAATTTTTAGTCTTTGTGAACATTTTGGTACTGAAATTGTAATTATTAACCGAACTGAAGATGCTACTTTTGAAGAAGATTTAGCTCAAGATGTTCTAGAGATAATTACAGTATTTTCAGCAAGACTTTACGGTTCTAGAAGCCACAAAAACAAGAAAATTATCGAGGAACTAAAAGAAGTTGCTGATAGGATTTAAAACTGAGTTAAACATAAATAATGATCAGCGTACTCAATTGATAGGACATTGCGGTGTTGCTCGTCATGCTTGGAATTGGGGTTTAGCACTAACCAAGCAAATACTTGATCACAACAAACAATATCCTGATTCTAAAATAAAATTTCCTACAGCTATAGAGTTACACAAATGGTTAGTAGCATTAGTTAAGTCGGAAAACTCTTGGTATTATCAATATTCAAAATCAGCACCACAAGAGGCACTAAGAGCTTTAAAAACAGCATGGGATAGGTACTTTAAGAAAATATCAGGAGTACCAAAATTCAAAAAGAAAGGTAAACATGATAGTTTTACCTTGGAAGGTACTGTAAAAGTCTTAGGTTCTCATAAAATTCAAGTACCAAAAATAGGAGTTCTAAAAACTTATGAGAGATTGCCTCAGAAAGAAATTAAATCAGTAACTATCAGTCGTAAAGCTGATCGATGGTTTATCAGTTTTAGGTTGGATATAGAAAAACAAGAAAATAATGTGAATAGTATTGTTGGAGTAGATTTAGGCGTAAAAAACCTAGCTACTTTATCAACAGGTGAAATAATAGAAGGTGCAAAATCTTACAAAAAATATGAATCTAAATTAAGTAGGCTCCAATGGTTAAATCGAAATAAAATTATCAATTCAAATAATTGGAGAAAAGCCCAATTAAAAATAGCTAAGTTACATCTGAAGATAGCTAATATCCGTAAAGATACATTACATAAACTCACCACACTATTAGCTAAGAACCACAGCAAAGTAGTAATTGAGGATTTAAATGTATCTGGAATGTTAGCTAACAGAAAGTTAGCACAAGCTATTTCCGATATGGGGTTTTATGAATTTCGTCGTCAACTAACTTACAAGTGTGAATTATATAGTTCCGAACTTGTAATAGTTGATAGATGGTATCCAAGTTCTAAAACCTGTTCCAATTGTGGAACTAAAAAAGAAAATCTCACACTCAGTGATAGAGTTTTTAAATGTGAAAAATGTGGATTTGAGTGTGATAGAGATTTCAACGCAGCAATCAATTTATCAAAGATTGATTTGTCAAAAGTGGCACTCTGAGCCTGTCGAAGTGCTGTCAGTTAGACAGTGTTAGTCTGTGGACTGGATAATGCCGACATTACCAGAGTGAAGCAGAAAGTAAACATCGAACTCTATTTAGTACAAGTTATCTTTTCTAGAAAAGTCTAAATAGATAAGTTTGAGTAAGTTTTATATAACGGAATGGGACGTTTTGCACCTGGACATATATATTGTAGCGATGCTTGACCGTGGTACAGAGTGGCAAATTGCTTATGTCATTCCTAAAGGCGGCTATCAAAAACTGCGGACGGCTGGTTTGGAGGAGTTAAAGAAATCGATTGTGGAAGTTGTGCCAGAATTAAGCGATCGCTTGTATACTCTTCAAGATTGGTCACAAGTCGCTTTTTTATCGGTAGAATCAAGCCGCGTTAAACAGTGGTATCTTCCAGGGTTGTTACTCATTGGTGATGCTGCTCATATTATGTCTCCCGTTGGCGGTGTGGGGATTAACTACGCCATTCAAGATGCAGTCGTAGCCGCTAATGTTCTCAGTCAACCTCTGCAAAATCACCAAGTCAAGCTGAGTGACTTAGCCAAAGTCCAGCGTCAGCGAGAGTTACCGACACGCATTATTCAAGCATTTCAGACATTTATTCAAAAGCGAGTATTTGCACCTGTGTTGTCTGCTAATCAGACTTTTCAACCGCCAGCATTGTTACGCTTACCAATTTTGCGCGATTTACCCGCTAGATTAATTGCTTTGGGTGTGTTTCCGGTTCATGTGAAATAGTTAATTTTTGAGCGTTGCTTATTTGCGGGATGAATTAAGGTTTTTAGCAGAGAGTAAATATTGATTCTTTGCGTCTTTGCGCCTTTGCGCGAAACAAGAAACATCCTTGTGGGCAACAGCAAGCAAGTAATACAAGGTTTCAATCCCTGATAGGGATTAAGTGAGATTTTAACACCGATTGATTGACCTTTTACCCATTACTCTTGATGAATCAGTTTCAATCCCTGATAGGGATTAAGTGAGATTTTAACTCAAGAAATAATCTAGTATCTTCCGGCTCCTGCTGTCCGTTTCAATCCCTGATAGGGATTAAGTGAGATTTTAACGTAGAGGAACTATCAAAGCTTATCGGGGATGGTGAGGTTTCAATCCCTGATAGGGATTAAGTGAGATTTTAACTTTAACTAGATTATGTAAAGCTATTTTATTGGTAGACATGGTTTCAATCCCTGATAGGGATTAAGTGAGATTTTAACGTGGTCGGTATTTTGGCAATTAATGCAGCAATCAGTTTCAATCCCTGATAGGGATTAAGTGAGATTTTAACCTCATTGCAGCCAGATTGGTACTGCCTGAGTGCCTGTTTCAATCCCTGATAGGGATTAAGTGAGATTTTAACGATTCGCAAACTTAAGGCGATCGCTCTCAAGATGGTTTCAATCCCTGATAGGGATTAAGTGAGATTTTAACCTAAATGTCGCTGGTAAGTGGATGCTATGCGGCGTTTCAATCCCTGATAGGGATTAAGTGAGATTTTAACTGAGATAACAGCCAAGATGTACTACCCACAACACAAAGTTTCAATCCCTGATAGGGATTAAGTGAGATTTTAACTGAGATAACAGCCAAGATGTACTACCCACAACACAAAGTTTCAATCCCTGATAGGGATTAAGTGAGATTTTAACCTCATCGGTTGATCCGTTGCGGAGTTCCTGCCTCGTTTCAATCCCTGATAGGGATTAAGTGAGATTTTAACTTAATCAATGCTGGCATTGAGCGGATGACTCCAGGTTTCAATCCCTGATAGGGATTAAGTGAGATTTTAACTGCGTCATACTGGTCAGGCTGTTTAAAATCTGCACGTTTCAATCCCTGATAGGGATTAAGTGAGATTTTAACCCAGTGTTGAGGGCTGGGTCTAGCTCCCTGTTCCGTTTCAATCCCTGATAGGGATTAAGTGAGATTTTAACAAGGATGCAAAGCTCCACCTCATCCCCTTTAATTTGATGTTTCAATCCCTGATAGGGATTAAGTGAGATTTTAACTGCGGAAGCCGGAAAAGCTTGCTGTATTTAGTTTTCAAGGTGCAGTTTCGCGGATGGCATAATTCTAACATGATGAAATGTCAGTTGATTTACATGAAAATGCTGAAACCCAGGCTGTATAAGGTGCGCGGATAATTTTAATTAAATTTTTCTGCAAAAGCTTACCCTCCAAGGAATCCAGCCGTTATTCCTCAAAGACGATTTTGTACACCTACCTATCCGCGTGTTTGGGGTAAGTTTGTCTATCTGGGAATTTCAGGAATTTAGCCGTTAAATTTGGTAGTCAATGTTGCAAATTTTAGCAATAACTAGCCATTTTACCAGTTAGAGCTAATAGTATGACTATGTTTTAGCGGTATAAATATGCCTCAAAAATTTTACGTAAATCCTTTAACTGGCAATAGTACCAACCCTGGTAGCCAGCAAGCGCCATTTAAAACCATTAGCCAAGCCCTCAAGGTTGCCACACCTGATACCATTATTCAACTTACAGATGGAAATTACAGCGTTACTAGTGGAGAGGTGTTTCCCTTAACCATTCCATTTGGTGTGAAAGTGATTGGTAACGAAGCCAACAAAGGCAGCAATATTTTAATTGAAGGAAGTGGTAACTATCTGAGTCGGACTTTTGCGGGTCAAAACGTCACCTTTGTGATGTTAGATGGTTCGGAACTGCGGGGAGTGACTGTGACCAACCCAGCATCTCGCGGTAGTGGTGTTTGGTCAGAATCAACAACTCCGACCATTGCCAATTGCACCTTCAAGAATAATAAGCGAGAGGGAGTATTTGCCACTGGTGATGCGAACCCAGTAGTTCAGGGTAATGTATTTACAGAGAATGCAGCTAATGGAATTGCGATCGCTAAAAATGCCAAAGGTCAAATTCAAGACAACACCTGCATTAAAACAGGTTTTGGTATAGCGATTAGTGATACAGCCTCACCCACACTTTTAAATAACAAATTTACCGAAAACCGTTCTGGCATCGTCGTTTCTGGTAGCGCCCGCCCCGTATTACGTAACAATGTGAGTGAAAATAATACCGACGATGGTCTAACTGTAATTTCCACCGCCCTACCAGACTTAGGCAGTACCTCCAGTTCTGGCGGTAATACGTTCCGCAATAACGGCAAATTCGACTTACAAAATGCTAGTTCCAATCGACTAATTTCCGTTGGTAATCAAATTGATCCCAGCAAAGTTAGCGGTAATATCGAGTTTGCTAGTACTCCAATTCCCACACCAACACCAGTACCGACCCCTACGCCTACTCCTACTCCCATACCAACACCCACACCGATTCCCGTACCGACCCCTACGCCTACTCCTACTCCCATACCAACACCCACACCGATTCCCGTACCGACTCCTACGCCCACACCTACCCCTGTACCAACACCCACACCGATTCCCGTACCAACCCCCACACCTACTCCTACTCCCGTACCGACTCCAGTACCAACCCCCACACCAATACCAAAACCCACACCAGTACCCGTACCAATACCAATACCCACACCCACCCCAGACCCAGAACCAGAAATAGACCCAGAACCAACGCCTACACCAACCCCTGTACCCACACCAACACCAACACCAAAACCCACACCAACGCCTACACCTGCACCCATCGACTTAACCGATATTGCTAATCATTGGGCAGCAGCCTTTATTAGAGAATTAGTCAGACAAGGCATAGTTAACGGTTTCCCAGACCGCACCTTTAGACCAAATGCAACCATGACTAGGGCGCAATATGCAGCATTAATTGTCAAAGCTTTTGCACCATCCTCAAAACGGGCAGCAACACAATTTAAAGATGTAGCAGCTAACTTCTGGGCAGCTAAAGTCATTCAGCAAGCCTATCAAGGTCAATTTCTCTCTGGTTTCCCAGATAATACATTCCGCCCTAACCAAAATATCCAGCGTGTGCAAGTTCTGGTTTCTCTCGTGAATGGACTAGGGCTAGGCACAGCTAGTAATGTTGCCAACGCGATCAAAATTTTCGATGACCAAGCCAAAATTCCTGACTATGCCAAAGATGAGATAGCCAAAGCCATAGATAAAAGAATTATCGTCAATCATCCCAACTTGAAGCAACTCAACCCCACCCGCGATGCCACAAGGGCGGAGGTAGCGGTGATGGTTTATCAAGCATTGGTTGATGCTGGCCGTGTAGCGGCGATTGATTCGCAATATATTGTGAATGGTTAATTAAAAAACACAGGGGTGTAGAGGTGTAAGGTAAGCAAAGTATTGAGTTCTAAAAAACTCTAATCCCTATTACAACGTGGCGGAAGTAAAGATACCATTTCAAGTTAGTGAAAAGCTTGTGATATCAGCTTTTTAACTTTTGACTTTTAACTTTTGACTTCCGCGTAGCGGTACTAGCCTCTCATCCCTGTTCCATTCAAACAATCTATGATGTTTTATGTCTGAACAAAAACCTTTAAATCCTTGGGATTATAAACCTTGGTGGTGTCAACCTTGGTCTATAGTTTTGACATCTGTAATCTTGATTAGTGGTAGTTGGTTCCTATTTAAAATTATTTGGTTAACAATTCTTGTGTCAATTCCTGTACTTATTTGGATGGGCTTTTTTGTGTTTATTTGGCCACAGTTAATGATTCGCAGTGGAATTTTAGAATCATATCAAAAAGAAAATTCTTGAAGAAAAAATCAGAAGTCAAAATCCCACTGAATTACTATATATGACTCATATTTGATTTTTAAAAAAATGTCAGGAAACTTTGCGGTAGCTGCGTTACGCTGTCGCTACAAGCTCAGGCGATCGCACTAATTTTCTGGTGGAAACTTTCATTGGTCGTTTGTTCTTGATTCTTTGCAAATACAAATGACCAATGACAAATTCCGTATTAGTCGCCGTTAACAGCATTACCATTTTGAGAATTAGCTGATTCTGGTTTTTGGTACTTCCCTGGATACTTATGTTGGAAATATGCTTCCAACACTTGTAAAACCATTGGGCCGCAAACTGTACCACCGTGATCCCCAGAATTTTCGCCAAAGGCGACAACGGTAATTTCTGGGCGATCGCTTGGGGCATAAGCACCAAACCATGTATGATTAGGCCGACCAACACCAGCCTCGGCTGTACCACTCTTACCAGAAGCGGGAGCGATCGTTGGCAGATTTAAGCGTTTCCCTGTACCTTCAGTAATTACCTTCCGCAGTCCATCGCGGAGAACATTAATAGTTGACGGCTTCATATTTAAAGACTCGCGCCAGCTTTTCGCTTCTTCGTTATCTTTCAATAAATGGGGTTTGACACGATATCCCCCATTAGCAGGGACAGAAAACATAATTGCTGATTGCAGTGGTGTTACTTGCAAAGCACCTTGACCAATGGACATATTAATTGTGTCGCCCACAGTCCAAGGTATCTTCCAAGCTTTTTGTTTCCAATTTTCATCGGGAACCAAACCCCTAGTTTCTTCGCTGGGGAACTCAATGCCAGTTTTTTGACCGAAACCATACTTCTGCGCCCATGCAATTAAAGTCGGGCCACCAACACCTTTACCAATTTGATAAAAGAATGTATCACTACTCATAGCCATTGCCCTGGGAAATCCCAAAGGCCCAAATCCTGCATGATTCCATTCACCAAAAGTTACACCACCAACAGTTAAGGAACCATAGGTTTGCAGCACTGTTCCAGGGGAGAATTTACCCGATTCTAACCCCGCCGTTGTGGTGACAATTTTAAAAGTACTCGCAGGCGGAAAAGCACTTAAAGCTCGATTAACTAAAGGATGGTCTTTTCCTTGCACACTTTCCCAATCTTTCTCGGAGAGTTTTTGCTTAGAGAAAATATTCGGGTCGAAATCAGGATGAGACACCATCGCTAAAACTGCACCATTTCGGGGATCAAGGGCGACAATTGCACCTTGATACTTACCTAAAGCTTTGTCGGCGGCTTTTTGCAGTTCCCAATCTATAGTTAAATGTAAATCTTTGCCAGCTTTCGCTTGTTTTTCCCCTAAAATGCGGATTGGGCGACCTGCACCATCCACTTCCACTTGCTGACCGCCCCATTCGCCGCGTAAGGTCGTTTCATAAGCTTTTTCTATGCCCATTTGACCAATCACATCACCCAGACGGTAGCCTTCTTTTTGCTTATCTTTTAATTGTTCGGGGGTGAGTTCTCGTGTATAACCCAGTACATGGGCTAATTCTTGACCATGTGGATAGTAGCGTACTGCATCTGTGTTAATTTCCACATCTTTCAGTTCGCTTTCATACTCTTTTAACGCCGTAATTTGGGCTTCGCTGACATCACGCGCAATCCGAATCAGTGAAGCTGAGTTAGCGCCAGCAGCATCCAGTTTCTTTTCCATTTCTTCTTGGGAAATACCCAGAATTTTGGATAACCGTGGCGCAACCACTGACCAAGATGGTTTAGTGTGTGCTAGAGGCCACAAATATACAGAATGGGGATATCTGGTGGTGGCTAACAACTTCCCATTCCGGTCAAAAATATTACCTCGTTCTGGTTGCTTAAGAATTGTCCGAACGCGGTTAGATTCGGCACGTTTTCGCAGTTGAGATCCTTCAACGATTTGTAAATATGCTAATCGTGCTTCAATTCCAACCAGCGTCAATAAAGTGAACCCAATTAAAAATATTGATTGAATACCACGTCCAACAGTCCGTGTATCTTTTTTGCTGTTCGATAAGGGTGATGGAAATAACGCCATAAGACAAATATTTTAGATTTTAGATTTGAGGGTGAATAATCTTCCCACGCCCAACACTTGCTATAGAATGCCCAAAATCCAATCTTGCTATTAAGCTTGTAACAATCACCAAAGTATATTCCCGATCTGGGGTTTTTGGCGGATACAATAAACCAAAGTGTTTTTTAAGTCTGCTTAATAGGCTACATTCACGGAAACAATCAGGTTAAATCACAGCATTCTACTGAGGATTATGGCTCAATCTGTTGTGCAGAATCAGAGGGGTATTACGTCGTTTCAGCCTTTGGATGTGGAACTGCGTAACGTGTTTAAGTTCTTCAAGCAAGAACCAGCCGTACATGGAATCGATTTGGATGTCCGCCAAGGGGAGTTTTTTAGTATTTTAGGCCCCTCTGGTTGTGGCAAGACAACAACATTACGTTTAATTGCGGGATTTGAAACTGCGGATGCGGGTAAGGTGTTGATTCAAGGTCAACCGATGACGAATGTTCCGCCTTATCGCCGTCCAGTCAATACTGTATTTCAAAGTTACGCGCTGTTCAATCACTTGAATGTTTGGGATAACATCGCCTTTGGACTGCAATTAAAAAAACTCCGCAAATCAGAAATTGAAAGTCGAGTGACAGAAGCTTTAAAACTCGTCAAAATGGAAAGTTTGCGATCGCGCTTTCCCAATCAACTTTCTGGTGGTCAACAGCAAAGGGTAGCATTAGCTAGGGCGTTAGTAAATCAACCGGCTGTGGTGCTGTTAGATGAACCTTTAGCCGCGTTGGATTTAAAGCTGCGGAAGGAGATGCAGGTGGAGTTGTCTAACTTACATCAAAAGTTAGGCTTAACCTTTATTTTAGTGACTCACGACCAAGAAGAAGCTTTGTCTTTGAGCGATCGCATTGCGGTGATGAATCAAGGCAAAATTGAGCAAATTGGGACACCCAGCGAAATTTACGAACATCCCCAAACCGCTTTTGTGGCTGATTTTATTGGTGATACTAATTTATTTAGTGGGGAAATTGCTGCTGTCGAAGCTGAATGTATCCAAGTTGTCACCAAAACGGGTTTAAAAATTATCGTCACCCGCTATGAAGATACACCCATCGAATTATCTCAATCTGTAGTGGTGAGTGTGCGTCCCGAAAAAATTCAACTATCAATCTATCCACCCAATTTACCAACTAACTGCTTTGAAGGCAGACTAGTTAATGTTATGTATTTAGGAACCCATGTTACTTATGTTGTTGAATTAACCAATGGCATAAATATCAATGTTCTCCAACCTAATACCTTTGGTAATTTGCCAGACAGAGATACACCAATTTATGTTTTATGGGCTGAAAGTGATTGTTTGGCTATTAGTCAATAGTTATTTATTGGTCATTTGTCATTGGTTATTTGTTGAATGACAATTTAGTAAATATAATTGAAAACTCTCTGGCATATCTAAATATAGAGTTGAGCTAAAGTCAACCATAGCTATTCTCACAGGGGTGAAGTACAGTAATATAAATTTAACCGCAGATTGAAGAGGATGGACGCAGATGTAGACGCGATAGCGGCTTCCCGTTCGCCGTCAGGCGTTCCCGAAGGGTAGGGTACGCAGATAAATAATTATTATTAATGAACTAGCGCCAAAGTTAAACTCATACTTAAAATCAATAGGCAATACTTCCAACCCAAATGACCAATGACAAATAACAAATGACAAATAGAAGAAAATTCTTACAAAAATTAGCAGCACTTTCCAGCTTATCTTTAACTGGTTGTGGTTGGAGATTAGCTAATGTGCGGGCGGCAACACAATCGAGTAAAAGTGATAAATTGTACCTTTATACTTGGACACAATATGCTGATAAAAAGTTAATCCAAACTTTTAGCACTCAAACTGGGTTACAAGTACTTGTAGATACTTATGATTCTAATGAAGTGATGTTAGCTAAAGTCTTAGCCGGAGGTGGTGGTGCTTACAGTGTGATTTATCCATCTGACTATATGGTACAGAAGATGGTCGAGAAAAATTTGTTAATCGAATTAAATCACTCTCGCCTCAATGGTTTAGAGAATTTCTTTCCCCAATTTAAAAACCCTAGCTACGACCCCAATAACCGCTACAGTTTACCATTTAACTGGGGAACGACGGGTTTAATTTATAATTCTGAAGTTTTGCCAAAAGCCCCAGCCGACTGGGAATATCTTTGGCAAAATCAAGAGACACTCAATAAGCGAATGACCTTACTCAATGATGTGCGTGAGGTAATGGGTGCAGTATTACGAATGTTGGGTTATTCTTATAACTCAAAAGAGGAGGAAGAACTACAACAAGCATATAACAAATTAAAGCAATTAAAACCAGCGATCGCTGCTTTCGATACAGATGCTTGGCAAAATCAAATGCTGGCGGGAGATTTAGTCTTAGCAATGTGTTATTCAGCCGATGCAATTCGCGTCATTCAAGAAAACCCTAAATTTAAATATGTTATTCCGCGCAGTGGTTCTTCTTTATGGACTGATACAATTGTCGTGCCGAAAAGCTCCCCTAATACTGATGGAGCTTATGCTTGGATTAACTTTATTTTACAACCAGAAGTTGCAGCCAGTGTTAGCCAACATTTAAATATTGCTACACCGAATAGTGCAGGGTTTGAACAATTACCCCAAAAAATCAAAACTAATAAAAATTTATTCCCCGAAACCGCCATTTTAGAAAAGTGCGAACGGATTACTCCTCTGGGAGATTTTGAGGAAGTTTATGAGCGTTTCTGGACGCAATTAACTAGTGCCTAAATAGGAAGATTATTTAATCCAAAATGGTATCAGCTTGTGTTTATCAAAAATTCTCCGCAAATCAATGAATCAGGCGATATTATCGACTTGAAAAAACTACATCGCCCTACATTTAACTTTTTACAACCGTTAATCTTACTAGCTCCGGCAGCTATTTGGTTATTATTATTACTAGTACTGCCAGCAATCATCATTTTTCAACTCAGTTTAGTTCCCAATATTCGCCCAGGAGATTTAGTCAATCCTAGCGGATTAGATAATTATCTGCGGATATTTGACCCGTTGTATGTGCAAGTTATTTTGCGATCGCTGTGGTTAGCATTAGGCACAACTATAATTTGTTTAATCTGCGGCTTTCCTGTGGCTTATTGGATAGCACAAATCGCCCCAAAACAATGGCGAAATTTACTATTATTAGCTTTTATCTTACCTTTGTGGACTTCTTCTTTACTGCGTTCTTATGCTTGGATTACAATTTTGCGTCCCACTGGTTTATTTAATAGTATTTTGAGTAATTTAGGTTTACCAACTTTAGAATTACTTAACCGCCCTCCGGCTGTATTTATCGGTATGAGTTACAGCTTGTTACCTTATATGGTGTTAATTTTATATGCTTCTTTAGAAAAATTAGACAAGCGTTTACTAGAAGCTGCTGCTGATTTAGGTGCGAACCCAACACAGACTTTTTGGAAAGTCACAGTACCGCAAGTTTCCCCAGGAATTACGGCTGGTTCAATTTTAGTTTTTATTACCGGATTAGGAGATTTTGTTGATCCTGAACTCTTGGGTGGTGCTTCCAGTATGACTGCGGCGCGGCTAGTTTATAATCAGTTCCTTGGTGTAACCCAAAATTGGGGTTTTGGTTCAGCATTGAGTATGGCATTAATTTTAGCAGTGAGTGTAGCGATCGCCTTTCTGATTAAATATGGTGAACCAACGCCCAGCCGCTAAACTAAATTTAGAGTCATCAACATAAATTTACAGAGCTATGAATATTGCTTCAACTCAAGCTCTCACCTTAGCAGAATTTCTCAAGCTACCAGAAACTAAGCCCAGCTTAGAATACATTAATGGCGAAATCATACCAAAATCAATGCCAAAAGGGAGACATAGCCGTTTACAAGGTAAATTATGCGGTGCAGTAAATGACATTAGTGAACAGCAAAAAATTGCTTACGCATTTCCTGAATTACGGTGTAGCTTTGGCGATCGCTCAATCGTACCAGATGTGGCAGTATTTATATGGAGCAGAATACCGTTAACCGTTGATGGCGAAGTTCCAGATAACTTTGAACTAGCGCCCGACTGGACAATTGAGATTTTATCCCCAGAACAAAAACCAAACCAAGTAATTGGTAATATTCTGTATTGTTTAAAGTTTGGTAGTCGTTTGGGGTGGTTCATCGACCCCGATGATTTAAGTATTTTAGTATTTTTACCAGAACAGCAACCAGAGTTATTTCAGGGAGATGATATTTTGCCCATGTTACCTGAAATTGAGTTGGTACTAACTGTTAATCAAGTTTTTAGTTGGTTAAAAATGGGCAATTAGATTTTACAGGGAACAGTGCAGGGGTTGGCGGAGGATTTACACAGTTAACTCCATAACTAAATTATTCGTTCCACTTTTTTGTTGAATTAAAGATGAAATAGTAGATAAAAATTCCTGCTCTAGATAAGGCTTAGTTAGGTAAGCTCTTGCGCCTAGTTCTTTTGCCAGTTGACGATGTTTATCTGCACTGCGAGAAGATAAAATAACTACAGGAATTTTAGCAATGTTGGGAATTTGCTGCACGTTAGTTAATAACTCAAATCCATTCATTCGCGGCATTTCTAAATCAGAAATAATCACTTGAATATCGGGATACTTTTGTAACTGTTCGAGAGCTTCTACACCATTTTGGGCTTGAATCACTTGATAGCCATCTCTTTGCAAAGTTAATGAAAGAGTTTGGCGCAAACTAATAGCATCATCGACAATCAACACTACCTTGGGTGCAGAAAAATTAGCTTCTAGCTGCGGCGATAATGGTTTGGCTGGAATCGAGATAGATAAATCTTCGCTTGTTGCTACAGCAGATTCATTAGCAGGAATTATCGGGAGGGGTATAAGTTCTGGTGTTACTTGTATATGAGTAGAGTCTAATAAAAGAGCGCCATCAATCACTAAAATGAGATTACCATTGGCAGAAGTACTACAACCATAAACGTATTTTGGTGGTGCGATCGCATTTCCTAATGGTCTAATTACTAATTCTTGTTCGCCAATTATTTGGTCAACTTCTAAAGCAAAAATACCTTGATGACACTTGAGAATTAATATAGGATTATTCATCAATTTTGTTTCAAGAGTCGTTGCTAGATTATTGAGGCTATTACTCTTAGCGACAGAGCAAGTATAAGACATTAGCTCTGACAGTTCATGTAACCCAATTAAAGTTTCATCCTGCTCGGTATGCCAATATAAAACTTTTTTCCCTTCAAATTCCTTAATTTGTTGCGGAGTCGGAATGATAATTTTTTCCACGCTGTCTAACAATAGCGCATAAATTACGCCTCCCGCTTGCACCAGCATCAATTTATCAGTAGTCATAGAAAAAGGTATTTTGAGTGTGAATTTTGTCCCTTTTTGGGGTAAAGTTTGCACCGCAATTGAACCATGAAGAGCTTCGATTTGAGAACGTACAATATCCAAACCGATACCACGTCCTGAAATATTACTGACTTCTGCTGCTGTCGATAATCCCGGTGCAAACATCAAATCTAATAACTCTGATTCATTGTTACCAGAAATATCTAGTTTCATCTCGATGGCTTTTTGATGAATTTTTGTTAGATTCAGCCCTTCTCCATCATCTTGAACTTCAATAATCGTTTGGCTACTTTGATGATATGCCCGAATTGTAATTAAACCTTGTTCTGGTTTACCACGTTCTTGACGTATTTGTGGAGATTCAATGCCGTGATCAAAAGCATTACGTACTAAATGTAATAGTGGATCATACAATTTTTCCGCGATCGCTTTATCTACTAGTACATCTGTGCCTATCAGTTGCAACTCGACATTTTTCTGATAAATACTGCCTAATTTTTTCACCATTGGGGGGAAACGATGCAAAATATCACCCAAAGGTAACATTCTTGCTTCTACCAAGTTATCAATAATCGTGAAAACTAAATTTTGTTTTTTCTCAGTTGCTTGCGTTGCTTGTTTAATAGTTAAATCTAGCGATTCTGTAGTTTCTTGTAATTGCAGAGTTTCTTCGATGGCTGCGTGGAGTGCTAAATTAAATTCTGTGTATACATCCATTTCCAGCGAGTCAAATTTCACTGCGGCAAAATTCTGCGATAACTGAGGTGTAACAGTAGGTAAATTTAGTGGTATATCTCTTAACTGGTGTAAGATGATTTGATGTCTATTAATCTGCTCTAATAACTTATCAATCAATTCTTGAATCTGTTCATCATAAAGATGGCGTTTCTTGTGATAAATTAGCAGTTCTCCAGCTAAATAATTAAGGTTCCTCAATTTTTCAACATCAACACGGACAAATTTCTGACTTTTGACAACTTGTGAGTTTTTATCTTCTAACTGCTCACGAATATTACTCACTACTTCGGTAATAGCATCTACACTGGCTGACTCTGGAACCGCATCATCTAGAATTACGGCTGGCTCATTTGCAGTTTCTTCTCCCCAAATTGATTCTAAGAGATACTCAGTCTCAGCCTCTAAAGAGTTTACTGTTTCATTCGCAACTGCAATATTTTGGAACGGGAGATGCTCTAACCAGTTTTTTTCTTGACTGTTTACAGGAGGATAATTTTTATATTCTTTAGCTAATGTGATAATTTGTTTTTGTAAGTATCGAGTTAATAAAACATAATCATCACCTTTATCATTACCATACTCAAACTGAGCAATTGCCAGCAGCACAATTAAAATCATGCCATGCCGATACAGGCAAAGACTATAACTATCTTCTGAGTTCTGCACGAAAGCTAAAAATTCTTTTAACCAAGTTTCAATATAATTTATTTGCGGCTCTATATCTAATTTAGGAATTAATAGGGATAAATTTAATTCGGCTGGCGGGATTTGTTGCTGCTGCTCAAACCAACTCAAAATACACTGCACTAACTTGAGGTAAAACTTAGCCGTTGTTGGCTGAATTTGTTCATGTTTATAATTGCCTGATGTTGTTAAAAATTGGTAAAATTCTGCCGCAGCTTGTTGTAAATTTTCAGTCGTTGAATTATCTGGAAATCCTGGAGATAACTGTTCTGGCTCGATGACTGGTGTCAGGTTTTGCCAAGCTGGAGAAAGCAGATTAGTGCAAGTGCGATCTCCTGCGAATACTGCTGTTTGAATTGTTTGTAAATCGTGTCGCATCAGTTCAGCAATTTCCATCACTTGCGAAGGATATGCTTGCAGCGCCGCCATAATTTTTTGGGCGAGTTCTTCTAATCCCAGTAAATCTAAAGATTCAGCCAAGCCCAGAAATATTTCGGCTTGAGAGTTGACAAAATCTCTAAATTCCGCTTCTTCTGGAGGATGATTAATAGTTTCAGTAATATTTTCAATACGTTGTTGAACTCCAACTTCAAAGATTGACTTGACAACATCAAAACCTAATTCTTGTGAAGTAGGAAGATAATTATCTGTGCCGAAATCATCGCCAAGTCTTACTTGTAATTGGGCAAAAATATTAGTGGCTCGTTCAATCACTTCTTGCACATTAGCCGCACTGCTGGTTAATGTTGTAGTTAAAGCAAGGCGCAAACATTCATAAGCTTTCAGTAAAAGTGTATGTAAATCATTATCAATAACTATATCTGGATTATATAAAGCTTTAAATACATCTTCTAGAGAATGGGCAATAGTTTGAATCGCCTCTAGTCCCACAGTCGCCGCACCACCCTTGAGGGTATGAGTAGCCCGCATTAAAGCATGAACTTTATTTTTTCGCTTATCTTCTTCTTCCGTTAAACTTAAAAGTTCTTGTTCAATTGTTTGTAATAACTCTGGTGCTTCTGCTAGGAAATAAACATAACCTTGTTCACGAATCTCAGCATCTGTAATCATAATATGGGAATCCGGTTTTATTTTTGAATCTAGTTGTGTAGGCAGGGAGTAGTGAATGGGGAGTGGGGAGTAGGAAAGAATCCTGATATGAGTGTACTGATTTTCTTCATAAGTCAAATATGAGTCTTGTAGAGAAATTGGGAGTTGGGGCAGGTTGGGTGAATGAATCTGTGGTTAGACAAAATTCTTCATCAACCCGCCCTTAAATGCTTTGGGGAGTTAAAAAATTGTCTTTCTCCCTACTCCCTATGACCTTTATTTTGCAGAGAACGAATGAGTGCGCGAAGCAATTTACCTACAGATTCACATTGTTTTAGAATCGGAGTAACTGTTTGTGAATTTGTTAGCCCGACTTTATCTCTGGCTGATAGTAAAAGGTGAGTTTCAAGTTCTTTCAAAGAACCTTGTGCAGTACGGAGAAAGTGAATATATTCAGTACGATATTCACGTCCATATCCCTCTGCAATATTAGCCGGAATTGATGCGGAGGAGCGACGAATCTGTGAAATCATTCCATAGATTTCCTCTTTTGGCAATCCTTTTGTGAATTCATAACAAGCTTCAGCTAAATTCATACCCTCTTGCCAAACTTTTAAATCTTGATAAGAACGAATTTCACCACTTGCCATATCATTTCCCCTACTCACCACTCCCCACTCACCACTCCCCTTCAATTAGTTAACTTTGAACTGACTAGCAGTGGTTAATAGTTCTTGTGCCATTCCCAGTAAATCTTGGAAAATAGCCGCAATTTCTTGAGACTCGGCAAAGGTTTTGTTAGCGATTTCTGCAACATCTTGCATTGAATTAGTCACAGTGTCAGATTGACCCATTTGAGTTTGAGTAGCGGCGGTAATTTGTTGAATTAATTGACTAATTTCAGCAGTGGCTAAAACAATTGCATTTAAGTTTTGCCGGGTTTCACTGACTAAATTTGTACCTTCAACAACCTGCTGAATACCTGTTTCCATTGCGACTGCAACTTCGCCAGTTTCGGCTTGAATTTCTTGTACTAATTTTTCAATTTCAATTGTGGCTGCTGCTGATTGACGAGATAACGAACGCACTTCATCAGCTACAACTGCGAAGCCTTTACCATACTCACCGGCGCGTGTTGCTTCAATGGCGGCATTCAGCGCGAGAACGTTGGTTTGAGTGGCAAAATTACTAATCAAATTGACTACTTTCGAGATTTTTTGCGAAGACTCGCTGAGGCGTTTAATTTTCTTACTAGTTTGGGCAACGGTTTCTCGAATGCCTTCAATGGCTTTGACAGTCAAGTTCATGGCAATATCGCCAGACTCTACTGTTTGGTTAGCTTTTTGGACTGCTACTTGCACTAATTCGGCATTAGCCACCACAGCTTGGGTAGAGTCTAGCATTTGTTGAATATCACCCAAAGCCGAGGCAATATCTTCTGACTGTTGTTGGGCTAAATTATTCAGTCCCGCCAGGGAAGCGTTACTAGTAGCTGAAGTCTGTGCTACTTGCTGGGCTGCGGCTTGTACTTGGATGACGATTTGTCGTAATGCTTGCAGAGTGTTATTGTAAGCATCGGCGATGGTGCCGAGTTCGTCTTCTGTGATGGGGGCGCGGACTGTTAAATCACCATTTAAAGCCGGACGCAGCGCCATCAAAAGTTGAATGGAACGTTGTTGGAGTAATTCTTTGGCGGCTTTTTCCCTGGCGGCGGCTTCTGCTAGTTGTGCTGACTGTGCTTGTAGTTGTTGCACAGATTCAGTTTGTTGCAGTGCTAATCCTAATTGATCACCAATTCTGGCTAACAAGCTAACTTGCGATTCTTCCCAATTACGGGTGCTGGAATTTTGATAAGCTGCCAACAAACCCCACAGTTTTTCTCCAAAAAATATCGGCACAATTACATAAGCCTTGGCTTCAAATTGCTCTAAAATTTCAATGTGACAAGGGGAATGTCCGACTTGATAAATGTCATGAACAGCAAAGCTTTCGCCTTTGGCATATCTGCCGCCTTGGGTTTCTTGGAGGTGGGTATCTTCCCAAACAGTTTTGATATCTATGCCGACAAGTTTGACCCAATTATGACCAACTGACTCAGCAATAAACTCACCACTCCAATCAGGAGAGAAGCGATACACAGCCATGCGATCGCATCGTAATAATTGCCGGACTTCTTGAGTCGTAACTTTGAAGATTTCATCTAAATCTACACATTGTCTAATGCGGTTTACTATCTTAGTAAAGGCTTTTTCTTGTTCTGCAATCTGAGTTAATTTTTCTGATTTAACTCGCACTTCTTCGAGATAGTCTATTTGCGATTTTGCAATAGTAAATTGCAAGGCTATCTGATTTAAGAAGTTAACTTCCCAAGGTTGCCATTCCCGACTGCTAGAGTTTTGGTAAGCTGCTAATAAACCCCATAATTGTTCCCCAAAAAAGATAGGAACAATAATATAAGCTTTGGCTTCAAATTGTTCTAAAATTTCAATGTGGCAAGGAGCTAACCCAATTTTGTAAATATCATTAACTACAAAATGTTCTCCTCTAGCATATCGTCCGCCTTGAGTTTCTTGCAGATAAGTATCATCCAAGACGGTTTTGATATTTGGCCCTACCAATTTTACCCAATTGCTACCGACTGATTCAGCAATAAACTCACCACCCCAGTCAGGACTAAACTGATAAACAGCCACGCGATCGCATTTTAAGGAAAGTCGTACTTCTTGGGTAGTTGTTCTAAAAACACTTTCCACATCTGGAGACTGGCGGATGCGGTTGACGATTTTAGTTAAGATTTTTTCTTGTTCTGCAATCTGCACTAATTGTTGAGATTGCACTTGCATTTGTGCGAGATACTCGGCATGGGCAATGGCTACACCAAACTGTAAACCAATTTGTTCTAAAAAGCTGACTTCCCACTCGTGCCAATCACGAATGCCAGAATTTTGATAAGCTGCTAACAAACCCCACAATTTTTCCCCAGCAAATACAGGGACAATCACATAAGCTTGGACTTCAAATTGCTCTAAAATTTCAATATGGCACTGAAAATGACCTGCTTTATAAATGTCATTCACAACAAAGCTTTCATGATGGCGGTAACGTCCACCTTGGGTTTCTTGTAGATGGGTATCTTCCCAAACTGTATTAATACCTGGGCCGACAAGTTTCACCCAACCATGACCAACTGATTCAGCGACAAATTCACCACTCCAATTATCATAGAACTGATACACAGCAACGCGATCGCAACGTAACAATTGTCTGATTTCTTGAGTTGTTGCTTGAAAAATCTTGTCAATATCAGAGACTCGAATAATCTTCTCAATTACCTTGGCGACAGATTTTTTCGCTTGGGTTCGTAGTTCTAATTCTCTTTGAAATTCAAAACTCTGGAATTTATAAGCTAATTCTGTTGTCACTTGCGACAGGAACATAATTTCTGTTTCTTGCCATTGTCTAGCATTGGTGCAAGTATTAACTGCTAGTAATCCCCAGACTTTACCATCTACTAAAATAGGTAAACTTAAACTCGCTTTAATTTGAAATTTTTCCAGTAATTGTTTTTGATAAGGTGTAGATGATTGAATTTGCTCGACATCTTCAATTACTACAGGTTCTAAATAATCTTGATTGTTATACAAACCAAATAACATCCCTGGTAGGCTTTCACCTAATGTTGGTGTCCAACCGAGGGTTCTAGATTCAGCCAAAACAGTACCAGAATCTATAGATGTAAATTGATAAATTAAGGCGCGATCGCAATTAATTTTTTCTCTAACTTGAGCAGCACTAAGTTTTAGTAATGTATCTATATCTTTAGCTTGACGCATCACATTACTGATAGCTTGTAATTGCTGTCGCCAAAGTTTAAACTCTTGAGAAATTTGATAATTATTGGCAGTCAGATTATTAACAGCTTGATTTTCCCTTACTTCAACTTCAGGGATAACTTCTTCATTATCTTTACTATTGTGATACGCAATTGTCATTTCCAAATACCTCGTTTTGATAATTAAATGATCAGTAAATTTCAAATTTGACTAGCAAAGCAACGAATAGTAAAAGATTGAGTTTAATGCTGGCTCATCCACATAGGAGATTTAATAATTGCGGCTGCATCGAGGTTAAATACCATTTCTTCAAGGGTATTGATAAAGTAACCTTGGATAAAAGCTGAAACTTTAGGAGACAAAAAATCAGCCGCAGGCAACTTCATTTGTTCAGTATCTAACCACTCAATATCCATCAGATTTTTGACTAAAAATCCTAGATTTTTGCCATCAATTTCTAAAATAACTGCCATCATTTTAGAGAGAAAATTCACTCCTTGTAAAAGTGATGGATAACCTAGCATCTCCTCTAAATCAACTAGCCAAAGCATTTCACCCCGCCAGTTATATATACCTAAAACACAACTAGGCATTTGAGGAACACCACATATATCTGCCAAAGATACTTGTAAAACTTCGGTAATGTGTTGCAATGATATGACTGCTT
The DNA here is from genome assembly GCF_014697485.1 of Anabaena sp. FACHB-83. Lineage (NCBI taxonomy): Bacteria > Bacillati > Cyanobacteriota > Cyanophyceae > Nostocales > Nostocaceae > Anabaena > Anabaena sp. FACHB-83. Next base: position 143,756 of record NZ_JACJRY010000011.1, read on the forward strand.
TATCGTTACTACCCAGGGTAAATCCTAAAAATTTTTGCTGGTTTTCCAATGTCAACTCATCCTTAAACAAGTTATTTTTTGAACTATTAATCTATTAGTTGGTTGTATTATCTAATAGATTAAATGACACATTTAAGCAATTTTATTGTAGGACTTGCTTCAGTGTTTTTACCAATTCTTCTTTATCAATTGGCTTGGATAAATAAGCTTCTGCGCCTAACATATTGCCCCACATTTTATCCACATCACTATTTTTCGTGGAACAAAAAACCACAGGTATTTTACTAGTTGCCGGATTCGCTTTTAGTTCTCGACAAATTTCAAATCCGCTTTTACCTGGCAAAATTACATCTAGAAAAATCACATCTGGTGTCTTGCCATCTATCTTGACTTGAGCTTCTTCACTACTTTTGGCACTAATTACGGAATAGCCAGCCTGTTGTAAGTAACGGCTGAGTATTTCCATATCTGTCAAACCATCTTCAACAATTAACGCAGTATTCATAAAAGTTTCCTACTCAATTAACTTACAAATAGAGACAAAAAATCTCAATACTCATCTATAGATGAATACGAGCTTTTAATCGAAACATAATTCAGGAGTTAGGAGCCAGAATTTCTTTTGAATTCTGTACTACTAGTTAATAAATAAACGTTTTAAAAACTCACCAAATCTACTACAGCTCTAAATCTCTAAGACCCTTCAGCAATCTCAGGGCATCGCTCCTGAATTCTGACTTCTGAATTCTGCTTCAATGATTTAATTTTGGTTGATTATTTTTGTAAATGTTAGAGAAAAAACACTTACATTTCTAATTTTGCTGCAAAAATCTGGAAGAAAAATGTTAAGGTTTGTCAAATTACAGAAAAATTGTCATAGCTAAACGCACTAGAATAATCTGGATAAATATCTTGATGAATATCCAGTTTAACTAGTTATTAGCAAGTTTAAGCAGAGTCAGTATCTAGGCTTGATTACTAATGTCCCAAAGACACTTCTAAGTTAGAGTTACTCTGTGATTTAGGCGGTGTTACGCTTGCTGGTTTCTGAACTTGCAAATATTTGCGAATTACACTCATAACTTTATCCGCAGCGACAGGTTTAGTCAGAAAATCTGTAGAGCCAACAACTTTAGCACGGACTCGATCTAATAAACCATCATTGCCCGTTAAGATGATCACGGGTGTATTAGCAAAAGCAGATACACGTCGCAACTGAGTACAAATTTCGTAACCACTAGCGACTGGCATAATTAAATCTAAAAAAATCAAATCTGGTTTATGTTGAATTAAAGTCGGTAGTGCTTGGATTGGGTCTTGAATTTTAATGAATCTAAACCCATTTGCAGTCACAATATCCTCTAAAATCTTACATACTTGGGGACTATCATCGACACAGGCAACCAATGGCATCTGAGAGTTTTTTGGTTGCAAAGCAATAGAGTTATTTTCACCTTCCGTAGCTAACAAAGGTAAGTCTGGTACTTCGATTAATTCAACAATGCCTTTGAGAATATAGGGAAGTAATGAACGAGTTATAGGTAAAACATTCTGCTTCATTTTTGCAGCTAAATCTCGTAGCGTCTGTTTACCATTCATCAAAGTGACAAAGTTATTGTAAACAGATGGACTTACCTGTTGTTGGAGTTGTTCTGGTCTCCGCAGAATTGGTGCTAAATCAGGCGAAAAGTTTGCTAAACCAGCTTCTGACCAACTTTTCCAAGAGTCTTGCATCTGTTTGACAGATAAATCTGCACTCGTGAAACTCATTGGTGTTTCTAAAATGGTATCCTGGGTGCGATCGCAACTGAAAGCCTCAAAATCTGTATGCTGGGCCAAGTCGAATAACAACTCAGTAATTGTACTTTCGACAATTGCTTGAATTTGTTCTCTGTGAATTTTTTGCCTTTTGTACAAAATTTCTAACAGGCGATAATCCCAGTAATAAACGGCAAAATCTTGTTGGCGAAACTGAATTTTCTCCACATCAATTTGCGGACAATATTGTGCCATGTATCTGCGCCAACGCCGAAACGGATGAGTACCACCTGCGGCCCAAACTATCCGACCTAGCCGATAATAAAAAGACCAGTGGTGTCCTTTAGCACTTTTGATGTTTAGCTGACCGTTGTATTGTAGCTGAGTGCAAGTTCTAAATTCATGAATGATGTTATTTGATACCATTAGTTCCGGGGGGGTCATACCTGTTTCTTATAATGCAAAAGTCAGCTTGTCCAAATCCACATTAGCCATATAGTTCTAGTTCTTGGCAAAAATGTAGAAGCTGGCGAAATAAATTTTGCAACCTTCTGAATATTGATACATAGCCTTCCCTAAGCAACATTGAACAGAGTCAGAAAATAGCAATAGAAAATTTTGTATTAGATAGATTTGCTACTAATACAAACTTTTCTTTATTTGTGAGCCAACTAAACTCATTTTTTATTTATAAAGTGGAATGGCTATATTTCAACGCTAAAATCTCATTAACATTATCTTAAGCAACTTTAATGTCAGAAATAACCGTGGAAATCCTGATTTTAAAACTATATAATTCTTTTAAAGATTTTCGAGATAATATTTTTATTTGTTAAGTATTACAAAGATATGTGTGTTATTTTTCTTAAAATACTTGTTGACTAGTAAATATTTATGTTTACAAACAAGCTATAAAAGAAATATATGGATTTTATACTGTTAGTGCTATCAACAGAACGCTTGATTGGATAAGTTGGCGAAAATTTAGTAGAAAAAACTGTCTCTTCTATCTACTGTAGCTACTAACGTTCCACAGAAAGAGACAGTTGAAATTTAGCCCCAATAATCACTTAATCTTGAAATACCATGATATTACCAGAGTAACAGGCGACCCAAACTTCTCTAGTTTGTGGGTCATAGGTAATACCAATTGGGTTAGCACCAACATTTACTTTTTGTATGACTTTTAGATCATTCGTCCGAATTTTACTAACTGTATTGTCACTATAGTTAACAACATAAAGTCTTTGCCCATCCTCTGATAAAACCATGCTACGTGGTGCGTTACCTGTAGAGATTTTCTTGATTAACTTTCCTTGTGGTAATTGAATTTTGGCTATTTTTCCTTCTCCATTCAAAGAAGCATAGAGATATTTACCAGTGGGATCTATATTTAAATGTCGTGGTGCATTACCAATATTTTTTAGCCATTTGACTGAAAAGTTATTGAGGTCAACTTTCGCAATGTCATAAGAACCCATAACAGCAACATAAGCTTGATTTGTCGCTGAATCAATTGCTATACCACGAGGATAAGGGCCAAGGGGAATTCTTTTAATTTCCTTATTTTTGACAGTATCGACAACACTTAAATCCCAAGAACACCAGTTACTAACTAGTACTAAACCTTCATTATTAGCTGTCGCTACAAATTTTGGTACTGAACCAACTTGAACAACATGATCAATTTCTAAAGAATCAGTGTTAATCCGATATAAAAAACTCTTGTCTGTTTTCTGCTCAGGACTACATTTATCACTACCTGGATTGTTAAATCCAGGGCCATACATTTGGTAGTTAGAAATCCAGGCGTACCTACCATCTTGGGAAAAACTAGCTTCAACAGGTGCGCCGCGATAATTACCTTTGAATTTGGAGTAACCAAATTTTGATAAATCAACTTTGTCGGGAATCACCTTAACTAATTTATGCTCACGGTTGTAAACAGTGATTGTGTGGTTGTACATCATGTTTTGAGCAAAAAATAACCCATTGCCAGAATGTACGACAGATTTTGGCGAAATCTTCCCAGCAATCGTTTTTTTGAGCGTCATTTTCTGAGAATGACTGGATGAATTTTTTTGAATATTATCTTGAGTTGCTAATTGTTCAGGTTGAGCAAAATCATATTCTGACACAGCAGCCGCTAATACTTTTTCGTTGTTTGGTTGTTCTTGTTGTGGCGGCTGATTGATGGGTTGAGTGGGTTCGGTGGCAAATTTTATGGAGTTAGTTTTTGGTGCGGTTGGAGTTTTTTCTTGAATGGGAGTTTTGAGTTCTTTTGATTTGTCTGGAACTACAGAGTTTTGGCGTGCAGGTGATTTAATAGATTGTGATTTCAGGGCTGCTAATGTTTTTGGCCCAACAATTCCATCAGCAATCAGTCCATTTTCTGTTTGAAATTTCAGGACAGCAGTTTCTGTGGCTGCATCAAAAGAGCCGGTAATTGATTGTTTGAGATACCCAGATGCTTGCAGTTGTTGTTGAATAGATTTTACATCTGCATTAATATCACCTCTGCGTAACATAGAAATTTTAGGCGTGTTAGTCTGCAACTTTGGCGAATTGATTACAGCAGGTTTGGTAGGCTGGGGCGGTGTAGTGGTTTTGATATTTGCACCAGATTCTAATACTGTTAATGTCCGATGATCAACAATTCCATTACTCACAAGTCCATGTGCTTTCTGAAATTGCATAACAGCAGTTTCTGTCGCCGCGTTAAAATCTCCCGTGATTGGTTGGTCAAAATATCCTGCTGCTTGTAGTTTCCTCTGAATTGCCATCACTTCATAACTCAGATCACCTCTTTGTAAACTTACCTGAGAGCTTACTTGAGAATTGGGGGGTGATGATTTTTTTTGAGTAGTTTTAGTAACCGCAGGTTTTGGTTTAACAACTGCTGGAGTAGCTATTCCCAAATCAGCTTCGAGTACAGCTAATGTCTGAGAACCAACAACTCCATCAGCTTTTAATCCATGAGCTTTTTGAAATTTGATAACAGCAGTTTCGGTTACAGGGCCAAAATATCCAGTTACAGCTTGTTTAAAATATCCCGCCGCTTGCAGTTTTTGTTGTAGTGATGCTACTTGTGAATTTTTTTCGCCTTTTTTTAATGCTTGCGCTGGGTTACTCCAACCCAAAGAACTCAGCCCGAAAGCACAAGAGAGAAACAGCATGAACGCTCCCCGCTTTTCTGGTACCCAGTCGAGTTCCGGATAACATAAGTCAGAACCAGCCAGATTTGCCGATTCTGAATTTATAGAGTTTTCGTAGCTTTCAGCTAAATGCAGATAAGCAAGTGTATCCATAGTTAGAGAATACCCAAGATTAAGTCAAATTTAAGACATTTTGTCGCTAGAGTAAATTGATCCACTTTTGAGATGTTTAGAGACTATTGAAATTTACTTACAATCAAGTATCATATAACACTTTTAATAACTCCGCTAATTCCAACTTATGCAAGATGTAAGTTTGAGTGGTGGCTGTTTGTGTATGTTGACCTCAAGACTGCTAAACTCTGGGTGATACGATTTGGGATTGGAGATGGTGTAATAGTTTCTTGGTAAGCTTGTCAGCTATCCATACTATCGCCATCGCTGTTCCAATGGGTGTGATGAAGAGCAGACCCATGAGGTTACTAAAAACTTAACACTTTATACTGAGAAACGCTATAAAAAGTGACTATCAATTTTTACACTGCTATAGCGATTGTTAGTGAAAAGGTTTAATTTCGTTTAAAAGGAATTAAATATGTTCAAAATTATATTTGCTGTGATGATTATAAGTTTGACGCAGTAAGCCGGTTAATTATTTTTACATTTGCTTGGTTGAAAATAGGCTACGCTTTAATACGCTGTGGTTTTATATGGTCAGAGAGCGATCGCACTCACACTAAGTCATATATTTTACTAACAACCTCTAACGATATATGCTGCAAAATTTGGCGCTTCGTAACTCTTTAGGTATTAGTCTGGGTGCAATAGCTGGCGCACTTTCACGTTATTATCTCGGTTTGTGGTTCACTCAGCTTTTTGGACAAGTATTTCCTTACAGCACACTGATCATTAATGTCAGTGGCTGTTTTGTGATGGGTTTGTTTACGATGTTGGTATTGGGGAGATTAATTGTAATTAGTCCTGAAATTCGACTAGTAGTCACCACTGGTTTTTTAGGAGCTTATACCACTTTTTCTACTTATGAATTAGATGTAGTCAAGTTAATAGAAAAACAGAGTTTAGAAATGAGTTTAATTTACTGGCTAATTAGTCCTGTGTTATCACTGCTGGGTATTTTATTAGGAAATAAAATAGCTGAAGCTATCCAGGGTACAAAAGAAGCATAGCTTGACAAATTAATTCATAGCATTTTTGCTAATAAAATTCCCACTTCTATACTGATAAATCCTAAAATTGGTGTACCAGACCAGTAAAGTAACGCAGCTTGATAATTTTTAGTGCGTAAGAGGTTAGAGGTGTCCAGCGCGTAAGTTGAAAATGTTGTGTAAGAGCCTAAAAATCCGACGGCGATTAACAATGATACGGTAGAATCAATTGCAAACTTGGATACAAGGGTAGCAAAAAAACCCATCAAAAAAGCACCTGACACATTAATAAACAAGGTTCCATAGGGAAAGTTTAGCCCAAACCAGCGCCCAAATAATATGGTTAGGTAATAGCGACTGAGCGCACCTGGGACGGCTCCGAAACTAATTGCTAGAGGTACATCAATAATCAAGTTCATATATTGAATGGAATAGTCGGAAAATATGCCGCAATGCAGAAGTCAGTTTTTTTCTATAGTTGCATTACTAAACTCGATTGATATTGTTGAAACATATAAAATTTTTGAGTTGATTTGTGTCAATCTGAAACAGTTAATCTCCGACAGGGATAATATTAAAGTATAAGAAAAATGCGATCATCATGTGAAAAATGTTCATCACTAGCATTAAGTTTTATTGCAATGAGCATTGATCACACAAACAGCAAGATAGCTAGTTAAGTTGAATATGTGGGGAGAGAAAGAGATATTTTTAAATGCTGTGGCGAGGATTAATTTCCAGATATCTCTATTAATTTAATCAATCGAACTGTATTAAAGTACGTTTTCGCTGAACTAGCAATTTGCACTTTTCACCCTCTAGGCAAAGTGGGTTGAAGACAATGACAGGTTTTTCTTCTGTGTCAGCTATATATCCCTCTCCACGGGAGCTTGAGATTATGACAAGTAAATTTCGCGATCGCAGTGATGCAGGCAAGATGTTAGCAAAAAAACTAACAGCGTATACTAACCATCCAGATTTGTTAGTGTTGGGTTTGCCTCGTGGCGGTGTACCCGTAGCTTATGAAATCGCCACCAGCCTGAATGCACCACTAGATATATGTTTAGTCAGAAAGCTGGGTGTACCTGGTCATGAAGAACTAGCGATGGGTGCGATCGCGGCTGGTGGTGTGCGCGTGTTAAATTATGATGTCATCAATAATTTGGCTATCGATAGTACCACAATTGACAAAGTTGCAACTCAAGAATTGTGGGAATTACAACGACGCGATCGCGCTTATCGAGGCGAGCGTCCCCTCCCAGATATCAAAAATCGGACTGTCATTTTAGTAGATGATGGTATTGCTACAGGTTCAACCATGCTGGCGGCAATCGCGGTAGTTAAACAACAGCAACCCCAACGACTCATTGTAGCTGTACCAATTGCCGCACCAACAACCTGCCAACAGTTACAAGCGGAAGTCGATGAAATAGTTTGTTTAGTGATGCCAGAGTCATTGTATGCGATCGGTCTGTGGTATGAAGACTTTTCGCAAACAACCGATGTAGAAGTACAGCATTTACTAGCCAAACACTCAGTTATTAACAATGCAGATAAAAGCTACGCCTAAAAACGCAAAATCAAAAGCTCAATCGACTTCCATTAATCATCAGGGTCAAGTTATGAATACTACACTACTACTCAACGTTGAAGAACAAATAGTCATTGTGGAACTGGCAAACATCAGGCTCAAAGGTGAATTGGTGATACCTGCTAATGCTGAAGGACTGGTATTGTTTGCACATGGTAGTGCTAGTAGTCGCTATAGTACCCGCAACCATTATCTCGCCCATATACTACGTCAGGAAGCGAAACTAGGAACTTTGTTAATAGACTTACTTACCAAAGAAGAAGAAGCTATAGACCAGCGTACCAAACATTTTCGCAGCGATATTGGTTTCCTGGGCAACCGCTTAGTTGCTGTCACCGACTGGTTGTTAGCAAATCCCTGCACCAGTCATCTCAAGCTTGGCTATTTTGGTGCAGATACAGGTGCGAGTGCTGCATTATTAGCTGCGGCTACACGTCCAATGGCTGTAAAAGCAGTTGTTTCTCGTAGTGGACAAACTGATTTAGTCAGTGAAGCCCTAGCTTGTGTGCAAGCCCCGACTTTGTTAATTATTGGTGGTAATGACTTGCCTATCATCGCTATGAATGAAGATGCACTGGCAAATATTCCCGCATTCAACAAGCAACTAGAGGTTATTTCTGGTGCAACTCATCAGTTTAGTGAACCCGGAACTTTAGAAGAAGTAGCACGATTGGCAAGTCTATGGTTTAAACATTATCTCAAAGCATCTGATTCAGGCGCAAGAGATTTACAAGGTATGTCGCTGAATTGAAGATTGAGCAGTGTGCAATCAGTTGTCGGTCTTTTTCCCCACTGATTGATTCTCAATACTTTTCGGATAAAGGTTCACTCATTCTAAATTTAGATCCCCCCGCCTACGGCGACCCCCTTTTTAAGGGGGTAAAAGAGGGTTATTAGCCCCCCTTTTTAAGGGGGGTTGGGGGGATCTGAACAAGATTTAGATGTTAACCGACATGTATTGGATTGATTCTGACTCCTAAATTCTTCAAGCACAGACTTTATTCACATTCGGAAGTGGTTTAACTGCATCCCACCAAACTTGCAATTTGGGAGTTTGAGCAGTAATCGCCTCATACTCTGGAGTTTGAGAAAGGTAAATAAAAACAGGAATGAGGTAAAAATCGGCAATAGTTAGCTGGCTACCGAGTAGATATGGGCTACTAACAGTTATCGATTCAATTGCTTGGATTGCTTTTTGTGCAGGTGCGATCGCATTTTGTATTTGCTCCTTATCTGGCTTACCACCGCGAATTGGCACAATCAGACGTTGAATGACAATTTTACTAATTGCAGCAGGATAAAAATAGTTATCAATAATTGTGATAATCTGGCGCATCCGAGCTTGAAGCATCGGTTCGGATGGGCTGAACTGATTATTGGCAAAGACTGTATTCAGGTAATCAGTAATTGCTGGAGTTTCATAAATTACTTCTCCATCTACTTCCAATGTTGGCACTTTACCAAAAGGATTTTTGGCAAGGTACTCTGGCGACTGATTTTCACCTTTGAAGATATCAATGTCTTGAACGGTATAGTCTACACCTGCTTCCTCAAGTAACAATCGGACAGTCCGAACATAAGTACTCAGAGGAGTTCCGTAAACAGTAAGCTTTGCCATAATTTTGAGATTTTTCTGCCAAAATCCAATCAGGACAAAGATACTGTATCAACAAATGCGATCGCGGTGATGGTTGGAAATGAGACAAGAGCAACATTTATACCTGGATTTCTCACAAGAGAGAAATCCAGGGGTGTGGGAGGGGTGGGAAGTGTGGGAAGTGTGGGAGGGGTGGGAGGATGGTGAAGAAATCTCTCCCCACACTCCCCTCTCTCCCCACACTCCCCTCTCTCCCCACACTCCCCTCTCTCTCCACACCCGCTACCCATACGTGAGAAATTCGGGTTATAGGGGCGGGTTGAGATGATTAACGATGATCTAGGTAAACCCACCCTGACAAATTAGTAATTACTCAATAAATTCTGGTAGATCATTGGGAGCGCCACAAGCAGAAATATTCCCCGCAAAATTGACATCTGCCATTAATTCTGGATGTTCCTGCTTGCGTTGATTAATTTGTTCGCGGGTGAGAACTTTGGACTTATCAAACCCTAGCTCAATTTCGGTGTGCAAACCTTTGTATTTAACCCGTTGGAGATTGTAGAAACTTTTGTTGAAAGTTGTTTTCACAAATGCTTTGAGACACCCTAAAAGATATTTACGCTTAAATGGGTCTTTCTCAAACCAGTATTCTATTGTTTTACGCAGGTAAAATCGGGCGTAGTTACGTAACACGCCTTTGAGAACTTCTTCCCGTTCCATTACCTCCGGTTTCATAATGGGAGTCACAAAGTTATATTGAGAATAATCTCGCACTTCTACGCGATCGCCTAACTCCTCAAATAACTCCGAAAATGGCCAAGGAGTAAACATATTCCAGTTCACCATATCAGCTTTCCAGTCCAAAGCCATCTGATAAGTTTGCTCAATGGTTTCTGGGGTTTCGTTTTCCAAGCCCATAATAAATTGAGCTTCCGCTACCATCCCATTTTGCCGCAGTAATTGAATCGCCCGCTTGTTTTGTTCAATTGTCGTTTCTTTGCGGAACAAATTCAACTTTAGCTGTGCTGCTGCTTCCGTACCCAAGGAAACATGCACTAGCCCAGCTTGACGATAAAGTGGTAAATCTTCTTCATCCCGCAATATATCTGTCACCCTGGTATTTATTCCCCAGTAAACACCTAAATTGCGTTCAATTAATTCGTTACATAAAGCGATAAATTTTGGTTTATTAATGGTTGGTTCTTCATCTGCCAAAATGAAAAAACCTACTTGATGTTTTTTGACTAAAATTTCAATTTGATCGACAAATGTCTTGGGACTACTAGAACGGTACTTGCGCCAAAATTTCCATTGAGAACAAAAACGGCAAGTAAAAGGACAGCCTCTAGCATAGTTAGGAACTGCGACGCGCACATTTAGGGGAGTATAAATATATTTGCTCCAGTCCAACAAACTCCAATCAGGGGTTAGGGTATCTAAATCTGCAATTGGTGGATGGGCTGGTGTCGCTACAACTTGTCCATTTTCTAAGAAAGCAATACCTAAAATATTGCGTCGTTCACTCTCGACTGTAGCATTAGCGATCGCTTTCACTAAATTAACTGTAATTTCCTCTCCTTCTCCCCTAATAATGTAATCCACCCAAGGCGCTTCATGGAGGACTTCATTATACATATAGGTAGGGTGAACCCCGCCCATAATTGTTGTTGCTTCTGGGCAAACTTCTTTAACTATCTTGAGCGTTGTTTGCGATTGATAAATCATTGGCGTGATTGCTGTCGCCAATACTATATCCGGCTGATGTTCAGCAACCATTTGCCTTAAACGATCATCCGCAATATGGTCGGTCATCGCATCAATAAAACGAATATTATTGAAGCCATAAGCTTTTAAAGCTCCACCAACATAAGGAACCCAACTTGGCGGCCAATTTCCGGCAATTTCCGCACCACCAGAATGGTAATTAGGTTGAATCATCAGAATCCGCATGTTCTACCTACCTTCTAATTTTTATCAGAAGAACAGAGAATTTTACACTTGTAATTTTGTTAGCCTACTTCTAGCAAGTGCAGAATCACAGAAATATTTATCGTAAGAATCCAGAAGTTATAATAGTTATACGACTCAGGGAAAAGGTAATAACTCAAGGTAGCAATTATGCTTCTTTCCCCTAACTTCTAGGTTCTGAATTCTTACTCTTGACCGATAAGTTTCTGCTGATTAAAATACAAACACTTGCTAAAGCTTGGCAATCAAATTCTTAAGAAAAACTTAAAATCAACTAAAAGTTTTTGACTTTCAAATTTAACCCAAGTTAGCTTTCATAACTATATAGTTATGATTTTAAAAGACATAGCTAATTTTTCAAAACTTAATATAGGACTCATATTTGATTTATGAAAAAAATCAGTACACCCAGATCAGCCGTCTTTCCTACTTCCTACTCCCCATTCCCTACTCCCTGCTTACACAACTAGATTCAGGAATCAAACCATATTCCTATAGGCACTTACGCAGGACTTACGCACCAAGATTGTCTGTAAAGATTGGGTGTAAGGGTGTAAGGGTTTTAGATACATGCACCCCGATGGTTCAGAAGCACAGGTGATCAAGGACGAGAAAGCGCGGCGTAGAATGATTGTGGGAGATTGAAAGGGGCAAAATGATGTTTCAACCTTTAGTAGAGCCAGTAACTTTTGAAGAATTCCTAGAATGGAAACCAGATAATGGTCGATATGAATTACATAAAGGAGTAATAGTTGAAATGCAGCCAACGGGCGACCATGAGTTAGTTAGGGCATTTTTAATTAGAGAACTTAACTTTGAAATTCGTTCTCAGAATTTGGCTTATACAATTCCTAGTCAAGCATTAGTGAAAGCTGTAGATAAAAAATCTGGTTACATCCCTGATGTTTTAGTATTGAATCTGCCTAATTTAGTGAATGAACCACTTTGGCAGAAATCATCTACTGTTTCACAAGCAGAATCAATTCCACTAATAGTGGAAGTAGTTAGTACTAACTGGCGTGATGACTATTTCCTGAAATTTGCTGAATATGAAGAAATAGGAATTGCCGAATATTGGATTGTTGACTATGCAGCTTTAGGTGGAAAGCGGTTTATTGGCAGTCCTAAACAGCCAACAATATCAGTTTACACACTAATTGAAGGTGAGTATCAAATTACTCAGTTTCGAGGGAGTGACCGAATTCAATCACTTTCTTTTCCAGAGTTAAGTTTGACTGCTGAACAAATTTTTCAGGTTGTTTTGTGAGCAATCTAATCAAAATTGCTGCTAGTAAACTTATTAGATAAATTTGCTCTTGTAACAGAGTGAAAACTTCTATCAATGGCTGCATTTTGTTGGGTGTCGTTTCCTCAACCCAACCTTTTATTTTAGCGGCTGTTGACAGGTAGGGCGATCGCACTGCTCCTATTTTAGCCTTGCTACATTACTAAACGTTCATATAGCCGCCATCAACCACTAAATCTGCCGCAGTTATATAAGATGACTCATCACTAGCCAGAAATACTACCGCCGCCGCAATTTCTTCTGGTTTACCAAAGCGTTCTAAAGGTACGGTTTGCTTAATATAATTGCCAAAATTTTCCAAAGCTTCTGGCGATAAACCCATTTTGGTTTGAAAATCAGTGGGTATTAAACCAGGGCTAATGGCATTCACCCTAATTTGGCGCGATCCTAATTCTGCCGCTAAATTGCGAGCCAAGGAGCGCACAGCCGCTTTTGTCGCACAATAGACACTGCCCATCGCCATACCCTTTTCATTGACTGATGAAGCATTTAAGATGACACTAGCGCCGGGATTCAGTAAGCCAGACAGCTTTTGTACAGTGAAAAACACACCTTTAACGTTGATATCAAACTGATTGTCATACAAGGTTTCGTCCATTGCTTCTAAAGCGGCAAAAAATCCGACACCGGCGTTGGCGAATAAAATATCAAGACTGCCAAATTCTGATTTAACTCGTGCTGCTAAATTATCAAGTTGAGAAAGCGATCGCACATCTGCTAATACTGGAATTACCTGAGAATTGAGTGCTTGGGCTGCGGTGTGTAAACGTTGTTCATCTTGCCCTGTAATAATTACTCGCGCACCTTCCGCAATAAACTGTTTCGCCGTCTCAAAACCAATACCCGATGTACCTCCGGTAATCACAGCAGTTTTGTTATGCAAGCGTGCCATTTATAATGCCTCCTGGTAGATAGGAATTAAAAATCAAGGGTTTAGGAAGGGTGAAGGGGTATAGGGGTGTGGGGAGTGTGGGGAGTGTGGGGAGTGTGGGGAGTGTGGGGGGAAAGATTTCTTCACCATCCTCCCACACCCTTATACCCTCACACCCATTCTTTGTGCCTAAGTCTTGTGGAAAAACAATTGCTTGACCTTAACATTAATGTCAAGGTTTAACGTGAGATCAGTTGTCAATAAATTCACTCTCATGGTTTACCCACAGCATTTCACCAAATTCACAAAAGAACACGCCGATATCTTAGCAGCCTTGGTTTGTGGGCTGTTGTTGTTTCTCGGATGGTTCGCCTTACATCTGGGTTGGCTGGGATGGGCAATGCTGTTGTTACCTGCTGCTTATATCATTGGTGGTTATGAAAGCGCCCGTGAGGGAATAACGACATTAATTAAAGAAAAAGAGCTAGATGTAGATTTGCTGATGATTGTGGCGGCTGTTGGTGCGGCTGGTTTGGGTTTATGGCGCAGAGAATATCACCTGATTCTTGATGGCGCGGTGTTAATTCTGATTTTTGCGATTAGTGGCGCGTTGGAAGGTTACGCAATGGGGCGCACTGAACGGAGTATTCGCAGTTTGATGAGTTTGACACCAGATACAGCCAGGGTTTTGCATCAGGGACAAGAACAGATGCTACCTATTAGCCAATTAAAGGTGGGAGATGAAATTATTGTCAAACCCGGAGAGTTAATTCCCACCGATGGGATCATTTTGTCTGGTTACAGCACGATTAATCAAGCGGCGATTACTGGGGAATCTTTACCTGTAGAAAAGACTGTCGGTGAGGAAGTGTTTGCAGGGACACTTAATGGTTATGGGGCGCTGAAATTACAAGTTCACAAACCGGCTGCGAGTAATTTGATTCAACGAGTGATTAAGTTAGTCGCAGAAGCCCAAGAAACAGCGCCACCTTCCCAAGAGTTTATCGAAAAATTTGAACGGGGATATGCCAAGGTAATTGTGATTTCCGGCATATTGCTGGCAATATTACCGCCGTTTATTTGGGCTTGGGATTGGGAAACGACGATTTATCGGGCTTTGACTTTTTTAGTGGTGGCTTCTCCTTGTGCGTTGATGGCGGCAATTATGCCAGCATTATTATCAGGTATTGCCAATGGCGCGAAACAAGGGATTTTATTCAAAAATGGCGCACAGTTAGAGAATATGGGTAAAGTCCGGGCGATCGCTTTTGATAAAACTGGTACTTTAACTACAGGACAAGTGCAAGTATCTCAGGTAATGCCCAGTGAGGAATATACACAAGCAGACGTGTTAAAAGTAGCAGCCGCCTTAGAAGCATCTTCCGAACATCCGATAGCCAAAGCCATTGTCCAAGCAGCAAGTGATTTAAATTGGCAACGGGGTACTGATGTGCAAGCGATACCAGGACAAGGTATTGTGGGAATACTCAACCACCAAAAAATTACCGTGGGCAATGCTGCTTTTATTCAGCAATATGTGACACAGCTACCCAATAAATTACAAGATTTGGCGCATAGTTGGGAATCTGAGGGCAGAACTGTGGTTTGGGTTGCCCAAAATGCGGAAGTTATCGGCGCGATCGCCATTGCAGATATGATTAGACCAGAAGCTGCTGCTACCATTCGCCGCCTGCGTCAGTTGGGAGTAGAAGAAATTGTCATGATGACAGGCGATAACCAGCGTACAGCCCAAAGTGTCGCTCAAACCATAGGCATCACTCAGGTTTACGCCCAACTCCTACCAGAAGATAAACTCAATCTCATCCGCAGCTTGCAGAAACAGTATGAAAATGTAGCGATGGTGGGAGATGGAATCAACGATGCGCCTGCTTTAGCCCAAGCATCTGTAGGCATAGCAATGGGTGGCGCGGGTAGTGATGTCGCCTTAGAAACGGCAGATATTGTTTTAATCGCAGACAGACTCGAAAAAATGGTTGTCGCAATGGAACTCGGCAGGCGATCGCAATTTATTATTAAACAAAACATTACTTTTGCGCTGACATCTATTATTTTGTTAATGCTGGCTAACTTTGTGGGGAATATTAACCTCCCCATCGGTGTCATTGGCCATGAAGGTTCAACAGTGTTAGTTACTCTGAACGGCTTGCGCTTGCTGAGGAGATTCTAAGAGGATGTTTGAAAAAGCGTAGATTAATTTGAGGAACAAAACCCAACAAAGTCTTGAGAATGTTGGGTTTCGCTACTGTTCTGCTCAACTTTTTACTTTTGCCTTGTTGTACTAGCCTCTAGCCTCTCTTTCATTGAAAGCTGTATCAATTATTCCTAATCACACCTTGATTAATCAAGAACGTTTTAATAGCTGCATAAATTCGTCTTTTTTGCGCTTTACTAAAACCGCCATGTTCTGCACCTTTCACAGTAAATAATTGATTGACAGTTCCAGCTTGACGCAATGCTTGGTGTAGTCTCACTGCATGACTATAAGGCACAAAATTATCTTTTTCACCATGTATGGTTAGAATTGGCGGGAGATTTGGACGCACAAAGTTAATTGGAGAAACACTTTTCGCAATTTCTATTTCTCGCGGAGAATTGCGATTGCCAAACCATTGCACAGCAAAATATTTTTGATTACGTCCAATTAACAAATCATTCACATCAGTAATTCCCGACCAATTAACTATGGCAGCAACTTTTGTTGGTTTGCTTTCGGGGCAGTTTTGATTAAATTTTTTCACATCAGGCATCATTCCCGTAGTTAATGATAGATGTCCACCTGCGGAAAAGCCAGTCAACACAATTTTCTTGGTATCAAAGTTATATTTTGAGGCGTTATTAACTACCCAATTTAAAGCACATAGAGCATCTTCCACTGCGGCTGGTGCTAATGCTACCTTTGCTAATCTATATTCAATATTAACTACAGAAAATCCCCAATCAAAATAAGGTTTAAAAAATAACTCATCTTCTTTTTCACCTTTAATCCAACCTCCGCCATGAATTACCATTAATGTCGGACGTAAGCCAGATTTTTTATTTTTGTAAACATCAAGAGTTAATTTAGTTTCATTTACTTGTTCATAAACAATGTTGCGTTCTAAATTATAAACTTGGCGTTGATTTACCTGTGCAAGCTGATTAGCAAAGACTTGCCCACTATTCAAAAGTATAATAGCGAGAGTAACAATAGCCGCAATGAGATAAAACTGACGATATGACTTGTTTTTAAGTATCATAAGACTAATTAAATAGAGGTGATATGTTTCAGGAATAATTAACCGCAGATGGACGCGGATGGACGCAGATAAATTTTTACCTCAGCAGACTAAAAAGAGCTATAGCATTCCTAAATAATTTAAAAACCTCTATCTCCCTTGTCTACCTTGTCTACCTTTTCTCCCTGAAGTCTCTTATTCATATCAATTATTTTTTCAGATGAGTCGCAGGTTTTAACTTTGGTTTTAAGACACCTTCATCTATCATTCTTTTTTTGAGAATTTCAATCATAATTTTAGCGCCATGCTCAGTTGGATGTAAGCCATCGTTATACCGAACTCTTGCTTTTCTCCCTGTACTATCTGCCGCTATAGGCGAAAATTTACCGTTGACAGCAAAGGTATTCCAATAATCAACAAATTCGATTTTAGGGTGAACGGCTGAGACTTTTTGATAAATCCGATTAAAAATAGGAAAGAATTTATTATATCTAGCCACATTCGATATTGGATGACCTATCCAGTAAACTTTTTTGACGGGATATTCATCGAGCAATTTTGCATATCTTTCGACACGTTCTTCATAAGCTTTTTCCCACTCTGGAGTTAATTCGGCATACAACTTTTTGTTAGCATCTAAAATATTCTGGTCATCATTCCCACCAAAAATCACCACCATTACATCAGGGTTATTTTGTTGAATCAGTTCGCGTGTGCGGGAATACCAATCATAAAAATCGATGCGATTTAAGCCTGTGGAGATTTTATAAAAAACTTTAATACTTTCCAAGCCATAATCTGATTTTTTGACATCATTCTCAAATGCAACTCCCAAAAAACTCATAATCGAATCACCCAGCAATAAGAAACGTTTTGCTGGTTCTGCTTGCTTGATAGGTGGACTAGTAACTGATGGGGTTGGAATAGTAGTTTCAGGTTTTTTTGGAATCTGAGGTTCAGGTTTTATAGGAACTTCTGTAGCTTGTGCTGTGGCTTGAGATTTACCATCAATTTCTTTGATACTATCCCAAAAATCAGATTCAACTTTACTAAGTCCTTCTAGTTCAACTTGTTGGGCTATTTGTTTAACTTCGCTGGGTGCGATGGGGCTAGAACCTAAACTTTTCAGAAAGATAGGTTCATTCACCATCACTAGACTGTAAGTAACTAAACCACAAAGAGCTAAAAACTTTAAGTCTTGCATCATATTAATAATTATCAGAAATATTTCAATAACTTAGAAACCAAAATAAACAAATGGCGGTACGGTATTTGGCCCTAATCTAAATACGATATATAGCAAGGTAGATGTCAGTATGGCTTGAATGATGAAATTCCGCTTGGCTAAGAGGTTTTGTAAATAAACACTAATTTTATCTCCATAAAAATTCATCATAAATATGATGGCGAACGTGATATATAACTGCCAAAGATTAAATTGCGATCGCAACTCCAAATTTGAGGAAAAATTCACCATCTGCTGTAAAAATTTCAGTGCAGTTTCCCAGTTAGATGTATTGAAAAATATCCAACATAAACTTACATAGCTAAAAGTCAAAGCACAGGCAAATATCGGCTTAAATATATATACAGTTTGTCGAAAATAAAATCGGCACCAATTCAACCAAACTTGTGTTTGACTCCTCCGTGAAAAAACAATAATATGGCTGCTAGTTAAAGACTGATCAGATTGCTTTTTGGGATGAAAGTTTTTCATCAAATCTTTCACAAGGTGAGTAAAAACCAAACCAATTCCATGCAAAAATCCCCAAATCAAGAAATTCACACCTGCACCATGCCAAAAACCACCAATTACCATCGTCATTAGTAAATTAAAATGTTTCCTCAAATTCCCCTTACGGCTTCCTCCCAAGGAAATATATAAATAATCTCGCAACCATTCTGAGAGACTAATGTGCCATCTGCGCCAAAACTCCTGCAAACTTTGAGCGCAGTAAGGCATATTAAAATTAAGCACTGGCGGAAATCCTAACAAACTAGAAATAGCATTGGCTAAATCAGAATAACCACTAAAATCAACATATATATAGCAAGAATAAGCTAGTGCCGCTAAAATTAAATCGAAACTTGAGTATTGTTCTGGTAGTTGAAACGGTACTTTGATAAAGTTAAATAAAAAACTCGATAAAGTGTATTTCTTAAACAGACCAGAAATTATCAAAATAATAACTCTTTCTATCTGATAATTATATTTTTTCTCACTGTTTAACTGTTGATAAAATTCCGTTGCTCTAACTATTGGCCCTGAAGCAATTTGCGGAAAGTAAGTAATATAAACTGCATAATCTAAAAACTTGGGACAAGCAAGTTGATTTTTATAGCAGTCAATTAAATGAGAAATAACTCGGAATGTGTAGAAGGAAATTCCAACTGGGATTAAAACTTGTAAAATTGGAATTTCGCTGGAAATTTTGAATGTATTTAATACTTCTTGTAAGGAATCAATAAAAAAATTATAATATTTAAAAAAGCCCAGGTATATTAAGTTAATAACTATACCAAAGACAAGAAAAAAGCGTCTATTTTTACCTGTACTTATACCTTCAAGTATTAAATAATTAGTTATAACATTGGCACTTAACAATTCTAGGAAATGCCAGCCAAAAAAAGCATAAAAAATTACATTAACAATTAACAGAAAATATTTGTAAGCCAGAACGTGAGATTTTAAAAAACTGGCACAAGCAAATGTACCTATAAAGAATAGGAAAAAATCGTATGTAGGGAATAACACTGATAGTTTTAGGATGCAGATGTGTGTGAATAAGTAAGTATATTGTGGTTGAGATTAGTAAATTTTGTCTTCGGTGTATTCACTCGTTCCAGAGTCAATGCTTAAATAAATAAACGATACTTGTGAGTGAATATACTAAAACCAATGTTGAGCAGAATTAATCGCCAAACACACAAAGTTTCTCTGAGTTTAATGCTACTGTTTCTGGGGATGCACATTGGTATTACTCAACAAGCAGTTACAGCCCAAACTCCAGCTTCCCCTACATCTACAACAAAATCAGTCTGTCCTGCCCAATTAGGCGCACTGATAGATACTACTATTAATCGTCCTTTGTTTAGTCGCGCCCGTTGGGGAATTTTAGTGAAAAATTTAGTTTCTACCCAAACTCTTTATAACCGTGATGGGGAGAAATATTTTATTCCTGCTTCTAATACTAAGTTGTTAACTACAGCCACAGCACTAAAACAATTAGGCGCAGATTTTCGCATTCGTACTTCTGTTTATCAAGATGCTGATGGTAGTTTGCGTGTTGTTGGTAGGGGAGATCCGAGTTTAAAAAATGCTCAATTAACAGAATTAGCCAAGCAATTACGCCAACAGGGAATTACTCAAGTTACTAATTTAATTGCTGATGATAGTTACTTTCAAGGAGATGTTGTAAATCCGAGTTGGCAATGGGAAGATGTGCAAGCTGATTATGGCGCACCAGTTAATAGTTTAATTTTAAATGAAAATGCTGCCGTGTTAACTTTGTTGCCACAAACAGTAGGCAATCCATTACAAATTAAATGGGCTGATCCTACAGAAGCATATCAATGGCGAGTCGAAAATAATTCTGTAACTGTGCAGAAAGATGAACGAGGGTTAGTAGAAATTAAGCGTGATTTAAAAGGGGCGGTGCTATATTTACAAGGACAATTACCTGTGAATGCTGCACCAGAAGTTACTGCGATCGCAGTTTTTGATCCTACACAAAATTTCTTACGTAAATTTCGCCAAAGTTTAGCAGCAACCGGAATTTCTGTGCAGCAAACATCTATTGTTAATGGTGGTAATAATGAACGCGAAGTTGCTGCAATTGAATCTCCACCTTTGTCGGATTTATTAACTGAAACTAATGTTAATAGTAATAATTTATTTGCCGAGGCTTTATTAAGAACTTTAGCGCATAAACAACAATTAACCAAAAATCAAAATACTGCTGATTTTGGTTTGAAAGTTATGCAAGAAACCTTAACTCAATTTGGAGTTAAACCCAACAGTTATAGTGTATTTGATGGTTCTGGTTTATCGCGGAAAAATTTAATTAGTCCAGAAGCTTTGGTACAATTGTTAGAAGCGATCGCAGCATCCCCAGAAGCCAAAGTTTTTCGTGCGACTTTACCTGTAGCTGGGGTGAGTGGTAGTTTAAAAAATCGCTTTCGCAACACATCAGCCGAGGGCATTGTACACGCTAAAACAGGTACTTTACGAGGAGTAGTTGCTCTCTCAGGATATATAGATTCACCACAGTATGAACCATTAGTTTTTAGCATTATTGTGAATCAATCTGATCAACCCGCTAGTACAATTCGCCAAGCTGTTGATGAGATTGTTGTTCTATTAACACAGCTACGTCGTAATTGTTAGTTCTAATTAACTAGGACTTACGCAGAGGCTATGTAACTCAGGAATGAGAGTTTGAGAGGTTTTTTGCGTAAGTCCTGTATTCATATCTTCAATGCTTGCTTTGGCTTGTGACACTCCTGGGTACAGAATCAAGGTTTTAAGCAGCAAGAGAGATTTTCTCTTGTTCACGAGCATCGACTATTAAGACTAAGCATAAAGCTGCGATCGCTTTTTGCCATTCTTTTCTGACTACTGGATTTTCTACACCGTCAAATAACCCTATCAGGCGAGGAACTGAAGCTTCTAAAGCTGGACGTGGTACAGGGCGATGTAATTCAACTAAGTGAGTTAAACTTTCTTGATTGTTCACAAACCCAATTACCCACGCAGTTGCATGATCTGGACTGTCGGGAACACGTTTAACACCCAACTCGTTTTTTAACCAATTGTAAAAAGGTGGTAATTCTTGGGCTAAAACTGCTCCGGCTGTAGGTAATGTTTCTTTGAGCAATTTAATATCTAAACTCGCTAATTCTTGTTGCAATTCTGGCAAAATCAGTACTTCACTCAGTGATTTTGACAGGATAGATTCTAGTTGTGCTTGGGAAAGGTTTAGGTGTTGGGTGAATGTTGTAAGTAGCAAACTCATGCTTTAATCCTCTAGAAATTACTAGTTCACTTTTGCTACCTTTTAGCAACAAAATTATGCTCAAAATATAGACAAACTTTAGGAAAAATTTTAGTATCTCTAGGAAGATGGCATTGTAGTTAAAGTTATAAATTCGGGGGAAAGTATCCATCAGAAAAAATATCCCCGACTTTTTTTAAAAGTCGGGGATATGAATCTCGCAATTGTTTTGTTCGTCTGTAATAATGTCCAGGTAGATGAGGTGGTGATTAATTTGACGGTAGAGCTTTTTTACCTGGTAAAGATTCAGGGTTATCTAAAGGTGGTTGCTGAATTACGGGTGTTTTTGCTGGAGTAATTTTGAGGATGTTTTCGGGAGCAGAAATGCTATTTGTTGATAAAAATTCTATTTCTCGTTCTAATTTGTCCCTTCCCTCACGGAAAAATGCTGCCTCTCGCGGATGGTAAATGCCGTTAGCTACAGTTTCAGGAGTTTGTTGAGCATTAACTGGAGTGATTAATGACAATACGCCTGTAGTGACGACTGTAGCTATGAGAAGGCGGGAGGATGTGGAAGATTTTATCTTTTTCATAGTATGCCAATCAGAGCTAGACAAGATAGCATATACTGAGCATCGACGTTTGAACGCCAATGATTTGTTGTGCAACCAGTTGACTTTACCACCCTGACTTCTGCTTGTAGCGAACTACGCGCTTACTGGCTGCCATCGCGTTTAGAACAAGTTTATCAGCGCGATCGCTACACTATTTCTATCGCATTACGCACCCTGAAACAACGGGGTTGGCTGGAAATTTCTTGGCATCCGCAAGCTGCACGGATTTGTATTGGTGATCCGCCGCCGCGATCGCCTGATACTTTTACATTTAGCCAGCAACTAGTACATCAATTGGGCGGCTTGGCTTTAATTGCCATTGAAGCGATCGCACCTTGGGAGAGGGCGATTGATTTACAATTTGCCCGTCGTCCAGGAGAATCTGCCCTATATCACTTGTATGTGGAAATTATGGGCAAATACAGTAATGCGATTTTGACTGATGCCAATAATTTCATCATTACGGCTGCCCATCAAGTTAGTGAACAGCAATCGAGTGTCCGACCAATTCAAACTGGACAGCTTTACGAATTTCCCCCCAAACTCACAGGCCCGGTTCCCAGTTTGAGCGAATCTCAAGCACGTTGGCAAGAAAGGGTGAGTTTAGTTCCCGGTGCAATTAAGCGTCAACTGATCAAAAGTTATAGCGGTTTAAGTGCATCACTGGTAGATTCTCTGCTGTTAGCTGCGAGTATTGCACCAGACACAACTACTGATCAACTAAGTTCTGACGATTGGCAAAAACTCTTTGAATGTTGGCAAGAATGGCTACAAGCTTTAAATGTTGGTAAATTCCAACCAGCTTGGACAGCAACTGGTTACACCGTGATGGGTTGGGGTGCGGTTGCGCTAGTCAAAGATACTCAAAGCTTGCTGAATAAGTATTATACTGACCAACTCAATCAACAGGTATTTGCTCAATTGCGCCATCAACTGAGTCAGAAATTACAAAATATTCTGACGAAGTTAAAAATCAAAGCCCAAGCCTTTACAACTCGGTTACAGCAATCAGATCAAGCTGATGATTATCGCCAAAAAGCAGATTTGTTGATGGCTAACTTGCAAAATTGGCAAGCGGGAATGCAAGAAATCACTCTACCTGATTTTGAGACAGGGGAACCAGTAGCGATCGCACTTCAGCCTGATAAAAACGGTGTGCAGAATGCTCAAAATTTTTACAAGCAGCACCAAAAACTCAAACGCGCTCGTTTGGCAGTGGAACCGCTATTGTTAGAAGTACAATCAGAGATTGATTATTTAGAGCAAGTAGAAGCTGCGATCGCGCAAATTGAAAACTACGAAACAGCCGAAGATTTGCAAGCTTTAGAAGAAATCCGTGATGAGCTAATTGGACAAAAATATTTAGAAGATCCACAATACCGCGATCGCAACACTAACGAAACTGCTATCACCAACTTCCGTCGTTATCGCACTCCTAACGGTTGGGAAATCTTAATTGGTCGCAATAATCGCCAAAATGACCAATTAACTTTTCGGGTGGCCGGAGATTATGACTTGTGGTTCCACGCCCAAGAAATTCCCGGCAGTCATATTCTCATGCGTTTAGAAGCGGGTACTGTTCCCGATACAGATGATTTGCAATATGCAGCCAACCTCGCCGCCTACTACAGCCGCGCTCGTCAAAGCGACCAAGTACCAGTAGTCTACACCCAGCCCAAGTACGTCTACAAACCAAAAGGAGCCAAACCGGGAATTGCCATTTATAAACAAGAGCGCATTCTCTGGGGAAAACCACAGTTAGTCAATAGTCATTGAAGGAGGCAGAAGGCAGAAGGCAGGAGTTATCAATTGTTATTCTTCTCCCTTGTCTCCCTTGTCCCCCTTGCCCCCCTAAATTCCCTCTACCTTCCGCGTTAGTTGAAATATTCTCAAAGATGGAAGCCCATCCGAACGGGCTTTATCTTTTTTTAGTGAATTTTTAAGAAAAAACTGTGTTGGCTGTTACAATATTGTTAAGAAAAGTTGCCCGTTGCATTTTGGGAACGCGCAATCGGGTTTTAACTCTATTGAGAAGACAACGCGAAAAATATTTCATTGACCAGCTGTGGGAGGCTGGTCTTTTTATTTCAAGCACCTTATAATACCAAGTGCCTTAAAATTGAGCATTCACATTTGAGCATTTTTTGAGCATTATGGTAAATAGCAGCACAACACCGACTGGTAAGACTAAGAAGGGTCAAATAGTAGTACGTGAGGATAGCGGTAGCATCAAGGCTTGCTTTCCTCGTAACTATTTCGCGGATGGTAAACAAGTCAAAAAAGGTACTGGTATTTCTAATGTTGAGGGATGGGAAGCTAAGGCAGATAAATTACAACGTCGGCTACAGTTAGAGCTTGAGAAGGGAAAGCTTGACGACGGCAACGGTAACTTTAATGAGGTACGTTATCAGGCAATTTTAAAGGAATACGGATTACAGGCAAGGCTTAGGTTAGTGGATGGAGGGATCAAAACTAGTGATGAATTACCACCTAAGCCAGAGTTATCACTACTTGAAGTCTGGGATAGGTATTTAGAATACATAAAACTAGGAATGAAAGAAAGTCATTTCGTTAATATGTATTGCCATCAATACTCAAGTTTTATTAAATCAGCAATTGAAGCTACTAAGTCAGAGGATGCAATCAAGATTAGAAATTGGTTAGTTGAGAATAGAAGCTTAAATAGAGTTAAAATTTTACTTTCTAATTTATCTAAAGCCTATCAATTGGCAATAAAAAACAAATCTGTAAGTTTTAATCCCTACGATGGATTAGCAGATGATATTAAGGTTTTAGGTGCAAAGGGAAAAAAACAGACAGAGGTTAACACAGAAACCGATGATGATGTACTAGATAAATCGAAAGCTTATACTTGGCATGACGTACAAACAATTTTAGAAGCTTTCAAAAATCACCCTAAAAAATTTCACTGGCATGATTTTACTAAATTTAAATTTCTTACAGGATGTAGAACGGGTGAAGCAATTGCTTTTTTATGGTGTGATATTAATTGGGAGAAAGAATGTGTATACATTCGTAGAACATACGATAGAGTAACTAAAAAGTTTTATCATACAAAAACATCCAAAGGGGATAAAGAATTAATTAGAATTTTCCCTATGCCTAAAGATGGGGAACTATGGAACCTAATAAAATCAATTCCTCAAGGGGAAGCAAATGAAACTGTATTTAAAACCAAAACCAAAAAAATCATACGTGGAAATATTTTTACTTCAGAACATTGGAAGCCAGTTATAGATAAATTGATAGAGCAAGGTAAACTAACTAAGTATTTATCACCCTATAACACACGACATACATTCATCACACACCAAATATTCGATTTAGGCAGGGATGAAAAAATAGTAAGTGCTTGGTGTGGTCATGGTGAAGCAGTCAGCCAAAAACACTATCAAGATATAACTGACAGAGCAATTCTAATTAACCCAGAATTACCAGCTAGTCCACAAACACAGCAATTATCGAAAATAGAGCAACTTGAAGAACAGTTACGACAGCAACAGGAATTAATTGACAAGCTGTTAGCTGAGAAAGGCAAGTAAACACAACTAAACCAACAATAAAAACCATTTTTACGAGTGGTATCAGTGGTTAACAACTTTTCCAGGGTTAAGTAACCACTGATTAAAACTCTAATCGATTGGTTTCAATCGATTCAATTTATATTTACGTTTCTACATAAATGCCGAATCCTAGAGGAACACCTGAAAATTTAGAACCAGGACAAAGAAAAGGTGAGGAATCCTTAACAGAGCAAATCAGCTTTCGTGCAAGTAAAGACATGAAAGATGCAGTGAAAGCACAACCCGACCCAGCACAATTTTGTAGGGATGCGGTACAAGAAAAATTAGATAAACAGAAACAATCGGATTGATACCCTTCTGAGAAAGTGTCATTTGAGATCAGATTTAAACTGACATCTCACCAGAGGCTGGTCTTTTTATTTCCAAATGCTGACTACCAAATATATCTTTTGGCACTAGTGAAATAACTGAGAAAAATATCATGATGCTATCTGACAGATAACTGAAAAATGTTGACTTGATGACATTTACAGTTGTCAAACACTGATTCAGAACATCATTTAAGCGGAGGATGCTGTGTGAAAATTGGCGCTCACTACTTAGGTAACGGCGAGTGTGAGTTTACTGTTTGGTCTCCCACACTAAACAGCGTTGCGGTAGAGATTTTAACGCCAGAGTCGCAGTTAATTCCGCTAAAACCGCAAGCAGAGGGATACTGGCAAGTAAAAGTCAATGATGTGTATCCGGGTACATTGTATCGATATCAATTAAATGAGCAAGAAGCTTTTGCTGACCCGGCTTCGCAGTTTCAACCCCAAGGAGTTCACGGTGCTTCTGTGGTTGTAGATCATCATTTTGAGTGGACAGATACAACCTGGACGGGTATTCCCTTAGAATCGATGATTTTTTATGAACTCCATGTCGGGACATTCACACCGGAAGGAACCTTTGCTGCGATTATTCCCCGTTTACCAGAACTACGGGAGTTAGGAATTAACGCGATTGAAATTATGCCCATTGCCCAATTTCCGGGCGATGATCATATTCAGCCTGATTTGGCATATCGCAATTGGGGATATGATGGCGTTTATCTGTATGCGGTACAAAATTCCTACGGTAGTCCCGCCGATTTCAAGCGATTTGTGAATGCTTGTCACGAAAATGGCATTGCTGTAGTGCTAGATGTGGTTTATAACCACTTTGGCCCAGAAGGTAATTATATGGGTCAGTTTGCGCCCTATTTTACTAAAACTTATAAGACACCTTGGGGCAACGCGATGAATTTCGATGATGCTTATAGTCAAGGTGTGCGAAATTATTTTATTCAAAATGCTCTGTATTGGTTGGGAAATTTTCATATAGATGCTTTGCGGCTGGATGCAATTCAAGCAATTTATGATTTGGGTGCAAAGCATTTTTTAGGGGAGTTGGCGGAAGTTGTGCATAACTTTTGTCAAGGGGGGACATGGAAACGTTATTTAATTGCAGAAAGTGACTTGAATAACCCGCAAATTGTACGTCCGCCAGAATTGGGAGGATATGGAATTGATGCACAGTGGAGTGATGATTTTCACCACGCATTACATACATTGTTAACAGGCGATCGCCAAGGGTATTATCAAGATTTCGGTAAGTGTGCCGATTTAGCTAAAGCTTACCAAGATACTTTTGTCTACGATTGGCGGTATGCACCCCACCGTAAGCGTTTTCATGGGATATCTTGCCGCGATCGCCCATTATCTCAGTTTTCAGTCTGTATTCAAAATCACGACCAAATTGGTAATCAAATGAAGGGGGAACGCTTATCTGAGCGAATTTCCTTTGCTGGTTTGAAATTAGCGGCTGGTGCTGTATTGTTGTCACCCTACTTACCGTTACTATTCATGGGTGAAGAATATGGCGAAACAGCACCCTTTATCTATTTTGTCAGCCACTCCGACCCTGAATTGATTCAAGCTGTGCGTGCTGGACGTAAGCAAGAGTTTGAGGCGTTCCACTATGCAGAAGATCCACCAGATCCCGAATCTGCACAGACATTTCTGCGGTGTAAACTTAACTGGGAATTGCGTCACCAAGGACAACACAAGGTTTTATGGAATTGGTATCGTCAGTTAATTAATTTACGCCAAACTCATCCCGCGTTGTTGAATTTTGACCGCGACAATATTACAGCAACCAGTGATGAAGACAAAAAATTAGTTGTAGTGCGGCGTTGGTGTGAGTCGAGTGAGGTGGTATTTGCGATGAATTTTAATTCCTCATCGGTGGCGGTAAGTTTACCAATTCAGCAAAGTGCGCGGAAGTTATTAGACTCAGCCGATGCTGTATGGTCTGGTGAAGGTTCTCAAGCTGCTGACAAACTCGCGGTGGGGGATGAGGTTGTGTTGGCGGCTATGAGTTTAGTTTTGTATAGCAATCCTAAATGAGTCGTGAAAAAGTATTCTTTTTAACGAACCGCAAAGGACGCATAGACGCGATAGCGGCTTCCCGAAGGGTAGGACACAAAGAAGGAAAGGAAGGAAAAGAAAGAAAATTTCACAAATTATTTAGGGCTGCTATATGAGGTTTTTTAACGCAGAGTTACGTGAAGTCAACGCGGAGGGGCGCAGAGTGTTTTCCCCTGAACCTCTTTTTCAACCTATTTATATACAAGTAACAATATTATGCGAATCCCAAAAGTAACTTATAGAATTCAGTTTACACCCCAGTTTGGCTTTGATGATGCTAGAGCGATCGCATCCTATTTATCAGATTTAGGTATTTCTGATTTGTATGCTTCGCCAATTTTTAAGGCGAGGACTGGGAGTACACATGGTTATGATGTGGTAGATGCTGCACTGTTAAATCCGCAATTAGGCACTGAGGAGGATTTTGCGGCTTTAGTGGCAGAATTACAAGCTTTGGGGATGGGTTGGCTACAAGATATTGTGCCTAACCACATGGCGTATAGTAGCGAAAATCCCTATTTAATGGATGTGTTAGAACATGGTGCAGATTCTAGTTATACCGATTATTTTGATGTTTGTTGGAACTCGCCTTTTGCTAATAGCCAAGAGCGCATTCTTGCACCATTGTTAGGAGATTTTTATGGCGAAGCCTTAGAAAAGGGAGATATTCAAATCCAATATGAGCCGAATGGTTTAACTGTTAACTATTACAGCTTAAAATTACCATTGCGGTTAGAGTCTTATAGCAAATTTCTGACTTACAATCTTGGTAAACTTACCCGCACACTGGGGAGAAATCATCCTGATTTTATTAAACTTTTAGGTGTTCTCTACATTCTCAAAAGTGTGCCTTCAGAAGTTACAGGTAAACAGCGTCAAGACCAAATTGCTTTTATCAAAGGTTTGATTTGGGAACTCTACAGCACTAATGATGATATCCGGGAATTTATTGACGAAAACCTGAAAATTTTCAATGGCGAACCGGGTAATTCTGAAAGTTTTAACTTGCTCGATGACTTACTCAACGACCAGTTTTATCGTCTCGCCTTCTGGAAAGTTGGCGCGGAAGAAATGAACTATCGCCGTTTCTTTACTGTTAACGAACTTATCTCGGTGAAAGTTGAAGAAATGCGAGTGTTTAACAACACTCATAGTTTAATTTCTAAGCTAGTAGAAGAAGGCGTATTCACTGGCTTAAGAATTGACCACATTGATGGACTATACAACCCAACGCAGTATTTAGAAAGACTGCGCGAAAAAATGGGTGATGTTTATATCACTGTCGAGAAGATTTTAGAACTCACGGAAGATTTACCCAACAATTGGCAGATTCAAGGTACTTCAGGATATGATTTTTTGAATTATGTCAATGGTGTATTTTGTCAAGCACAAAATCAAGCAGCTTTTAATAAAATTTACCATTCATTTATCGGTGCAAGGGTCAATTATCCATCACTGGTTAAAGAGAAAAAGCATCTGATATTAGAGAAAAATCTAGCGGGTGATGTGGATAATTTAGCTAGTTTGCTGAAGAATATTGCCAGCAAATATCGCTATGGCAATGATTTTACATTGAATGGTTTGAAACGAGCGATCGCAGAACTGCTCACATTATTCCCTATCTACCGCACTTATATCACCCCCGATGCAATTTCCGAGACTGATAAAGCTTGTATTCAACAAGTAATTAACACAGCGAGAAAACAAGTACCTCTGTTGCAACATGAAATGAACTTTTTAGAAAAAGTCTTGCTGTTGCAGTTCGATGAATCTCTCAGCCAAACAGAAAAAGAACAGTGGATTTATTTTGTCTTGCGGATGCAGCAATACACTGGGCCACTCATGGCTAAAGGCGTGGAAGATACTACTTTATATGTTTACAACCGTCTAATTTCCCTGAATGAAGTCGGCGGAAACCCCAGTCATTTTGGTATTACTATTGAGCAATTTCATAACTTTAACCAACAGCACCAAAAAAACTGGCCGCATACCATGAACGCCACCGCCACCCATGATACCAAGCGCGGCGAAGATGTGAGAGCGAGGTTAAATGTGTTGTCCGAAATTCCTCAAGAGTGGGAACAACAGGTAAATAACTGGAGTGAAATCAATCAATCACATCGTAGCTTAGTCGATCGCAACGATGAATACTTCCTCTATCAAACCCTAGTTGGCGCGTTTCCCTTTGCAGAACATGAACAAGCCTCCTTTGTGGAACGAGTGCAAGAATACATGATTAAAGCCATCCGGGAAGCAAAAGTTCACACCGCATGGTTACGCCCTGATAATGAGTATGAAGCAGCTTGTACCACCTTTGTACAGAAAATACTTGACCCCAACTTATCACGGGAATTTCTAGATAACTTCCGTCCCTTTCAACAAAAAATTGCCGAATATGGCATATTTAATTCTCTTTCCCAAACCCTCTTGAAGATTACTGCGCCTGGTGTTCCCGACTTCTACCAAGGAACAGAACTTTGGGATTTAAGCTTAGTTGACCCCGATAACCGCCGTCCCGTAGATTTTGAATTGCGACGTAGTTATTTGAGTACCATCCAAGCACAAATCAAAACAGATATTCTCGGCTGCATTCCCGAACTACTAACTCAGAAAACCGACGGTAGAATCAAACTGTTTTTAACCCTGCAAGCACTCAAAGCCAGAACAAAATATCTTTCCTTATTCCAAAACGGCGAATATCAACCACTAGAAGTCCACGGAACCCACGCCAACCATATCATCGCCTTTGCCCGACAACATAGCAAGCAAACCGCGCTCGCCATTGTCCCCCGTTTCCTCACCAGCCTCACCCAACTCGGACAACCCCCACTAGGCGAGTCAGTATGGCAAGATACACACCTAAAACTCCCCGCCAAAACTTGGCAAAACCTCCTCACCCACCAAACCCTACAACCTGGAGATACTCTCCCTATCTCCCAAACCCTCTCCCACTTCCCAGTAGCCTTACTAATTGCGGAGTGATTAATACAACAGTGGCGGGCAAGATGCCCACCCCACAAGAGGTTAAAGCAATCTCTAAATATACAAATAAAATCCCTCTTAATTCCTCTCCGCGCCTCTGGTTACTGAGCGAAGTCGAAGTATGCGTCTCTGCGTGAAATAAATATGACCAAACAACTCACCAGCCCACCAATACAAGCCGTCCGCACCTACATCAAACAAACCTGGAAAACCCTCACCCGTTCCCATCAACACCTACTAGAATCAGTCCAAGACACCAAACTAGAACACCCACCTAATACCCCGTGGCTAGTTTACATATCTCCCCAAGAAGACTGTAATACAGTCAAGGCTGTGTTAGAGCGATCGCTATCTGCAACCGAAATGCAGCAAATCGAAATTCGCACCTTACCCAACGAAGTCGCAGATATTCAAGAACACGGCTTGTTATATCTTCCCGGCGCTTATGTCGTTCCTGGTGGACGTTTTAACGAGATGTATGGCTGGGACAGCTATTTTATTTTGCTGGGCTTACTGCGGGATGAAGAATGGGAATTAGCTCAAAGTCAAGTTGATCAATTACTTTATCAAGTCCAGCATTACGGCACTATCCTCAATGCCAACCGTACCTATATGCTGACGCGATCGCAACCCCCTGTCCTCAGTTTGATGGTGCTGGCGTTGTTTCAACATACCCAAGACATAGCATGGTTAAAATCAACCTTGCCCTTATTAGAACAGTTTTATTATTACTGGGTAGTACCGCCACATTTGAATCTGACCACAGGCTTATCTCGATATTTTGCTTTAGGAGAAGGGCCAGCACCTGAAGTTGTGTTTTCGGAACTGGACGAAGCCGGACGCAGCCACTACGAACGTGTCAAGGAATATTATCAAAAATTTGAGATTGATGATTATGATGTGAGTTTGTATTATGACCGCGAAAAAGACGAACTCACAGACTTATTTTACAAAGGCGATCGCTCTATGCGTGAGTCTGGGTTTGATATTTCCAACCGCTTTGGCCCTTTCAGTGTTGATATCATCCACTATGCGCCTGTTTGTTTAAATAGTTTGCTGTATCAAATAGAGCAAGACTTGGCGCAGATTCACGAGATTTTAGGTAATCCCGAACTTGGACAACAATGGAGCGATCGCGCCAGTCTCCGCCGTGAGCGTATCAATCAATACTTGTGGGATGAAGACACAGGACTTTATCTAGACTATAATTTCCATAGTGGCGATCGTCGTCATTATGAATTTGCTACCACCTTTTATCCTCTCTGGACAGGACTTGCTTCACCCACACAAGCTGCAAGAATTGTCCAAAATCTACCAACATTCGCCGCGCCAGGGGGAATTTTTACCAGTTCTCATGTCACCGGAAATCAATGGGACGCGCCTTTTGGCTGGTCTCCCCTCACACTAATTACTGTCCTGGGACTGCGCCGCTATGGATATCATACCGAAGCCAAGGAGATTGCTGATAAATTCCTCACTATGGCGATGAAAGAATTTACCAGATTTGGTTTCTTCGTCGAAAAATATGACGTTGAGCGATGCTCTGCTCAAGTTTCCGACGAAATTTGCTTTGGTTACAGTTCCAATGAAATAGGTTTCGGTTGGACTAATGGCGTGATTTTAGAACTTTTAGCTTTGGGTTACGGTGAGGGTGTAAGGGTGTAAGGGACTTGCATAAAAATAAAGTACCAGTAAACCGAGTTTCGACTTCGCTCAACTCTCAAGGGTCGAGGGTTGAGCGAAGCGATGCACTGAGCTTGTCGTTCGCGTAGCGTCTCCGGTAGGAGAAGTGTCGAAACCCGTCTGGTTGCAACCCTATTAACCCGCAAATCCCTAAATGAACAAAAACCCTTACTAAACCCTTTGAGAATCATGGGTTTCAAGTGGTGTGGAAAAATACTTCCCTGTTCCCTGTTCCCTTGTCAACCTCATCAAGATGATGGTGGAATCAAGCTGGCGGTTTTAGCGACACTATCCCAAACTATCCAAGCGCAGGACTTATCTACATCATCGGCATTATTGGTAACTTTGAAATAGATTTTATCTCCGCCTTTCGGTTCAATGGCAAAATCAGCATTTTGAGCATAAACAACTTTGAAACCTCTATCACGCAAGCAATACATTGCCCAAGCTTTGAGTGATTGCTTGTATGGTTCGTGGGGAATTGGTGGTTTTGTGAGTGCGGCTTCGATGACTTGAAATATCTGCATTGTTATGTGAAAAGGAATTATTGAAATACTGAATTAGTAATTAGCACTCGGTACTTTTAGTTCAGGTTGAGGATCGCAACGAATTTCAATCATAAATCCGTCAGGGTCATAAAAGTACACACCTTTACCTGTAGGACGAGTAACTGGCCCATGTGCGATCGCTACTTTATTCTCCTCTAAAACCGCTAGTGCCGTCTCAAATAATCGCGGATCAATATCAAACGCCAGATGATAAGCTCTTGTAAAACTCTGTTCTGGGTCTGGATGGGGTGGATTGAGATCCGGTGTCCAAAATAAATCTAAAATTACACCATCGGGGGTCACAAAGTTGGCAACTTTCCCTTCCGCGACAAGTTCTACCAGTGTTGCGGGGACTTGCTTACCCGTCAATTCATGTAAGCCTAAAATCTTACCGTAAAAGTGACGCGAAGCTTGCATATCTTTGACATTGAGAGCAATGTGATGCACTTTCCGCAAATTTCCAGGAGTAAGGATACTTTTCATACATCAGATTTTCAGATATCGCTTTGACGTACTAGCTACAGTAAATAACTACGAATTATCTTCGATATTCATCGCCACAATCGCCAATTATTTTATATAAATCGCGGGATTTTTGCGAGACTTGCTCGATGCGATCGCAATCTTCCTGATTTAAACTAAAACTAAATACTTTGGCATTATTTTCGATATGTTCCGATACACCCAGCCTTGCGCCAACAATGACACCTCCCACTGCTGGTTTATCTAAAATGTAACGTACAGCAACATTCGCAATACTGACACCATACTTATCAGCAATTTCTTTCAGCGTCACCAGCAATTCTTGAAATAATTGCCAACCACCCCAAGCATCAATCATATTTTTGTATTTACGTAAGCTGGCTGTACCTAAATCAAAGTTTCGTGGTTCCGGCTGACCTAAATATTTCTCTGATAAGAAACCGCCACAAACTGTCCCGTAAGTTAACAGTTTAATGTTATGTTCCTGACAAAATTCCACCATTGCCACTTCTGGACGGCGGTCAACTAAAGAAAACTGCACTTGATTAGAAACAATTTTAATTCCTGCATTGACAATAATTTGCAGGTGTTTTGTATCAAAATTTGTC
Organism: Anabaena sp. FACHB-83; assembly: GCF_014697485.1. Lineage (NCBI taxonomy): Bacteria > Bacillati > Cyanobacteriota > Cyanophyceae > Nostocales > Nostocaceae > Anabaena > Anabaena sp. FACHB-83. The sequence goes on from NZ_JACJRY010000011.1 coordinate 178,311, forward strand.
AAAGCCAAGTGCTTTATTTTGCCCTCAGTTTGCAATTCTGCCATAAATATCAGGGCATCTAGATAATTTTTATCATTATATTCCCACCAGTGAAATTGCATTAAATCTAAAGATTCAACTCTCATTCTCCGCAAGGAAATATTAATATTTTCTTCAACGACTTTTTTCGTAATTTTTCGCGGACGAGGAACCCATTTTGTGAAAGCCTGTAAGTTAGCTAAAGCTTCTTTCCCTCTAGTTGCAATTAGTTGATGGCGAAATTCCCCAATAAAATCTTCAGCCGGGCCATAATGATCAGCTAAATCCCAGGTAGTAAAACCTGCATCCAGATATTGAAACATAGCTTGTATAGCTGCTTGTGGTTGAATATGTCCATGTGCGCCAGATACTTGCCACATTCCATTTAATATCCGACAAATATTTAAATCAGGAGTGAGTTGCAGACGACTTTCTGTAGGTAGTAGCACCATATATAGTAATCCGATTTGATTTTTGAATTATCTGTAAAGGCTGGGAGTCGGAAGTAGGGAGTAGGGAGTAGGACAAATATGATTCATATAATTGAATTGATAATTATCTAACGCCAATCTTTGGCTGCTTGTTCTAGAACATAAACCGCAACATCGTGAATTTCTTGCTCACTCAGGCGGTCTTTATAAGCAGACATATTACTTTTGCCATTGGTGACAATAGATGTAATTGCCTCTATGGAATCCATATTATATTTCTTGAGGGCTTGCTTTTTTAAATTTTTTCCGCGTCTGATAATGTTACTGCCGTTAATATGGCAACCAGCACAATGCAGGCTAAATATTTGTGCGCCGTTTGCTGTGTCACTGGCATTTGCAGGCAAAGTAAAAGTAGTTGTCAATAACAAGATAATTAAACTTAATAGCTGCATCATTTTGAGCAGATTAATTCTCATTATCTTAATTTGTGCTTTGGTGGTCATCATTGCTTGAGAGTGACTGTAATCTCAAATTTTATCTTCTCATAATTATGTGCATAGCGATACCCAATATTTGCTGTGTCAATAAAACCACAGATACAAACTGATAATTTGTCATTTTCTATCTAAAGGAAGTGTCTATTCCCAATAGAATACGTCAAAATTAAGATGTTGGAGATGACTAAACTAAATAAATTTATCCAAATTAGCTAAATACACGAGTTGAAAATGGTTAAAAATGTCAAAGAACAAATTCAAACTGACTTGATACAAGTTAAAGAAACTGGTCAGTTACGGACTGAAAGAGTTAGAGAAATTGTCAAATCAGCAGTTTCGCAAGTTGCGGCTGAGTTGAAAGAAGGTTCAACCGAATTGCGGGGACTGGTTAAAGATGCGGTTGCGGCTGTGATTGAAACTCTGCAAGAAAGAGGAACTGAAATTAAAGAAGAAGTGACAGCTTCTATTGAAGGTGCTTTGGAAGGTGCGAACCACAAAAGACACGAAACTATTATTCACACTCAGTCAGAACTGCAAAGATTACAGGCTCAGTTAGATAGTGAAGAAGAAAAACTTCAGCAAGATGTAGATGTGATATTAGCTGAGATTGAGGAAACAGGTAAACAAAATACTGCTGATACTAAAAATGTAATTGACTCGGCTGTGAATGCTATCAAAAATAGTGATGAAGTGTCGTTACTAAGAAAACGTTACGCTCAATTACAAGCACAATTAGCCATTGTCCGCGCGAATTTAGCAGCACGTTATGGCGGCCGTTCGGAAGAAATTCAAAATCATCTCAATGATGCCAAAAATTGGTATGACCAAGCTCGTCCCCAAGCGGAAGTTTTAGCGACCCAGGTATCACAGAAGCGATCGCAGTTAGAAGATAAACTAGGTGAAGCTGGTACAGCCATCGCCAAAAAAGAATTTCAAATCAAACAAACCTTACGCGAGTTACTTCTCGCAACTGCTGATTTGTTTAAAGACAAGGAACCAGCAGATAAAAACTAGTACAACAAGGCAAAAGGAAAAAGAAATAATAACGATATCACAAGCCTTTTAGCAATTCCCGATGGTCTGTTTATTTACGCTGATCTGTACTAGATACTCATATCATAATAACCCCGACTTCTTCAAGAAGTCGGGGTTCTGAGCAAGTACAATTTAGTTAACAAAGTACTTCATACAAAAGCTATCTTCCCCTAGTCATCGCCATAACAGCATCAACTGTAATTTCCGGGAGAATACCCAAACTGGGGAGAAAATCTCCGCTTGCAAAAATTATCGGTAAGTCATCTCCTTGCCAAACCCATATTTGCTGACGAGCCAAGTCGATTAACCAAGCCAGTTGGGTTCCATTACTAAGACAGTGGAGAATCTTATTTTGTAAGTCTAAAGTGCTTTGGTCTGGTGAGCGAATTTCAATTAACCAATCTGGCGCTCCATTAAATGGGCCATCTGCATCACTCAGGCGATCGCCTGCAATAATCACAATATCTGGTACTGGTGAGTAAGGCGGTACAATACAACGTAGCTTCTGCACAGCTTCAAATTTATCGGTGCGATCGTTAATATAATTTACTAGGTTACGTTGTAGCCTGGAATGAAATAAGGTTGGCATTATTTTTTGGACAACTCACCCATCAATTAGTTCCAATGCAGGAGAAGCTTCTATTTGAGGTTGAGCAAGAAACTCTGCAAGCGAAATCTTAGTACTTGACTGGGGCATATATTCTGCATAAAACTTTACTATGCTTGCTTGCATAGCATCTAATTATATAGCCTTTCCTAGTTTGCTGATGTACAAATTTATCTGCGTCCATCTGCGTTCATCTGCGGTTAATTATTCTTGCTTGTACTTCACTAGAATAAGAAACGCTATATTTCATAATCGGATATGCAATCAATACCATACTAAACTTAAGTCGCTGTAGCTCTCTACATATTCAGAAAAACATAATAAAAAGGGTAGATTTTTATAGTCTACCCTTAATTGATTGTCCTTATTTAGAGAGGTTTGTTCGATGGAAAGATGTAGATTTTCTTGCCTAATTAGTAAGTGCCGCTATTTAATGCTTCTTCTCTCTTAGCCACTATCCACAGTGCATGAATACTACCAGGAAGCCAACCAAGCAAAGTCAGCAGAATATTAATTACCAAAGTTGGGCCAACGCCAACTGTCAGAAAAACGCCTAAAGGAGGCAAGAAAATAGCAAGTAAAAAGCGTAATATTTTCATGGGTTTTATTGTTACTGTTTCAAATTGATTAACTCATATTGTGCAGAATTAACTTGATGACAAACTCTGTCTCAGGAATTATGTTAATTCTGGATGATTGTTGCAGCCGAATTTCTACTATTGCTGAGGATTACCTTGAGGTAATTCACCTGTTTTTGAAGTGTTGCCTGTTAAAGATAAGTTTCTTTCAGCAAAGTAATTACCAATGAAGGTGTTAGCTAAAGATAAAACAACTGGGCCGAGAATAAACGCGAGGATTCCATGTGCGCTAAACCCAGGCACTAAAAATGCGGCTAATGTGAAACAAATACCGTTCACAACCAGGGAAAATGCGCCAAAGGTTAACAGGTTTAATGGTAAAGATAGGGTAGAAAGAACTGGCTTGACAGAACTATTGAGTAAGCCAATGACAACAGCAGCAATTAACGCCGAAGGAAAGTTAGCAATATTAACACCAGGTACAACTAAATCAACAATTAGTAAGCTGAGTGCTGTAGCTAGAGTGATAAGAAATGTTCCCAACATTGTTTTACCTAAAAAGTCAGTGATAGTTTGTTTGAATGTCTTGCTACTATCATTAACAATCTAGAAAGATTCAACCTCTCTTATAAGATAGATTGTGCTTCTACCAGTTGACTGATTTTGGCAGAAACTTCGTAAATTACGAGAAAACTAACTCTAGCCTCTAATCCCTATTTTTACCACCAGTTGCCGCCTTTACCTTCACATTCACGCTTCGTTACATAATGGCGGTAGCGAAACATCGCTTCTAGTTGACTTTGGACTAGCCAACCACTGATAAATTCAACTGTATCTCCCCCTGGCATAGAGTAGGAAATTGCATCTGTTAGCTTGGTTTTGCCATCTTCTGACTGAAATTCATGGCGATGTATCCAAGTTTCAAAGGGGCCAGATATTTGTTCATCGACAAATAGGTGATATGGTTCGCATTGGGTGTGACGCGCTAACCAAGTTAAAGGTACTAAACCCAAAAACAAACGAAACTCTGTAATAGCACCTATTTGCAGTCCTCCCTCCCGCCGGACTACTTGGACTGGTTGCCAAGGTGGAGTTAGCATTTGCAGGATATCTGGTCTTTCGTGAAATTGCCAAACTACTTCTATTGGCGCATTAATTACAGATGAATGGTTGAAGTGCAGCATGAACAGCAAAACCTAAAACTCATACCAAGAAAAAATGATGGTGACAGATGGTATTGATACACCCAAGGGATACACAGCGATTCTAAATCTAAAATCCAAAATATATCAGCCTTCGTCGTATTCAGTGTCGATTTCGATATCTAAGGTGTCTTCATCAACCCGGATATACAAAATATTGGGGTTACAGCAAACTTGACAATCTTCAACATAAGATTGTTGTCCCCCCGCACTCAAGTCAATAAAGGTTAAGTTTGGTTCGCCGCAAAAGGCGCAGTAATACTCAGCAGTGGTTTGCATTCAAATTTTGACTACGAATTTAACGGTTGTAGTTCTTTAGAGGCTGAACGGAAATGACTTGTCGCCTCATCCAAGTGCTTTAGTAGTGTAGACTGCGGTAGCGGCCCTTGCAAGTGGCTCCAAGGCAAGACTTGGGATGTTGACCAAGTACTATGGACGTAGAAATCTAAATCGGGGATTTGTCCTTTAAGTTGCTTGAAGGCGCGTTTATAACTACCCAAGGAGTCGCCAAAATCACGGGTGAGTTCGAGAAGTTGGGATAATCTGCGATCGCCCCGCGACAACAAAGCCTGTATGATAGACCAGTTATAACTTTCTGGACGAAAATCGATTCCTTGGGGTTTGAGTTGTTTTTGTAGAAGCTGCAACCGCTTCTCTGCTTGACGGTTTACCCCAAACCATTGAAATGGTGTATGAGATTTCGGGACAAAGGTACTACAGCCAAAGCTTAACCGTAGTCCTGGTGCAGCTTTTTTCATACTCCGCATCATCGCCACAGTTGCGTCTAAATCGTCCGCCTCTTCCCCAGGGATACCCACCATCCCATAGAGTTTTAAGCCTGAGAGTCCGCCAGCTTTCGCGTTTATCGCCGCTTGAATGATTTCATCATTTTGCAGCTTTTTATTGATGATTTGCCGCAGTTGATCAGAACCACTTTCTACAGCTATGGTAAGCGATCGCGTGTCTCGTTTTGCCAAAGTTTCCGCCAACTGTACCGTTACCGTATTAGTTCTCACCGAAGCAATACTCAACCGCACATCATCATATTTTGGCTGACTAATATAATTTAATAACTCCTCAAACTCTGGATGTTGTGTTACAGAAGCACCCAATAATCCCAAGCGATTTGTAACTGCTAAACCTCTCTCAATTGCGGGAATTAATGAACCTTCCAAACTAGCAGTTCTAAATGGTAGTGTTAGATAACTTGCCAAACAAAAACGACACATTTCCGGACAACTTCTCACCACCTCCACCATGTAAATATTTTCCCAAGCAGCTTTTTCAGTAACTACTGTAGAAGCTGAGAGAATATTTCCGCGATAAGTCTGCTTCTGCACAATTGTCGGCACATCCGCATCAATTGGCTGAATTGACTTTACCTCACCATCTGGTGTGTAATATTCCACTTCATACAAACTCGGAATATAAATTCCTGGTACTTGAGCCAATCTTTGAAGCTGAATTTGTCTAGGAGCTTGTCTAACTTCTTTGTAAGCTTCAATAAAATTACCCAGCAGATTTTCCCCATCTCCTAACAAGATGATATCAAAAAAAGCGGCAAAAGGTTCAGGATTAGCCGTGAGAACTGGGCCACCACCAAAAATTAGCGGATGAGCATCATTTCGTAACTTTGCCCGAATTGGAATATCTAGAGATTCAAGTAAATTTAAAATGTTTACATAATCTAATTCCCACGAAATCGAAAATCCCACAATTTCTGGTTGTCTCGGAAGTTGTTCATGTATATCAGTAAATAGACGACTCACCTGCACATCATCGCGCATTGCCAAAGTTGCCCAAACTATCTGATAACCAAGGCTAGTAATACCCACACTGTACTCATTAGGAAAGGCAAAAATTAAGGGTATCGCATTAGTGTCAGGAGTAGTAGGAGTGAATAAAAGTCGTTCAGCAGCAAATAGAGATGATGTCATGCAATTTTAGATTTTATATTCCAATTTTTATATTAAAAAAACGAAAAAAAGACTCTGCGTACCTTTGCGTTTACCTCCGCGAGCCTCTGCGTTTAAAAGTCTTTCCACATTTCTAATTATAACTTAACAAAACCTAGCAATTAATTCTTCCCGCGATAATTGCAATAGCAAAGGAGTAAATTCTTCCGGTGGTAAAGCTAATAAAGGTTCAATAATTGCTTGTAGTTGATTATCTAATTCCCCAAAGCGAACCTTCAGCAAATTTTCCACAACTAACCGTTGACCTTGCTGAATTCCTCGTTGTGTAGCCTGTTCTCTATCTTGTTGGTAAAGTGGTGCTAATCGCATAACTAACTCCCTATCTTCTTCATCTGGGTTGTGCGTTAGAAATGTAGGGTGTGTTGTTGCGAAACACAACGCACCGCTAAAAATTTAAGGTGGGTTTCAAGCTTAGATCTAAGACACCTTTGTATCTCAAGAAGCTTAGAGAACTGGATCTTACACATAAATAGTGACTATTTCTACAACTGGCCATAAAATAAAATAGCCCTTACATGCTACCAACACGTAAGGGCTTAAGACTATAAAAACGATTTAATCCCTGTGATATGACTCATGGGGATTATTTATTGTTGGGGATGAGATACCCCATGAACGCGCCTATACTGACCTTCGCTACATCAAGAAAAGCTGGTCTAGTGTCTTTATCGACAATCGAAAATCCGATTAGGCCAAATAAACAAACAAGCACAATAATTCCAAGCATTAGTTCTTTGGGGTTTAAATTTTTCATGCAATTGCTTCCTTCTGTACTACTTACGTGGATATTACATCAGTAAAAAAGGTACCTCTCCACTAAATCAGAATATTTCACCTTCTGCCTAGAGTAAATTTACGATAAATTCACATATAATCAACCTAATTTAAGTGTAAATACGCAGACTGCATTATATGCTTGAAACTAATCACTGAAATAATACCATAGTGATATGTATAGTAAAAAATAGCAATAGCTCAGTATACGCAAGAGAAAACAAAGTATGAACAAGTAATTTTGACAATTTGTGGACTAGTAAGATTGCGAATTGGCGCACTTATATTACCACCAGAAATCCACGCGATCGCCTAAGCTAAAATTAATGCACATCACCAGATATTTTGGTCTTGTTCTCTACAATAAATATCTCAAACCCTTATTGGCTCATATAGACTAGTTGATTCACAATGCTTGCCTTTGCACCCTAAAAACTAGCCAGATAAAGGGTTTGATAGTTATTGGAGATGTCTATTACGTAATGTAGGTGAAATTCTCCTATTCGCGCAGCATATCTGACAAAAAAGGGTACCTATAAAATTAATTATTGAGATGCTGAGAAACAATGATGATTTATACAGGTAATCCTGTTCCAGCAATCAAAATGTACAACCCTTGCTACTTCAAGGTTTCCCGAATTAACCCCTGGCGGCTGGTTGTGGGTGATCCATGTGTGGATTGGGGAAGATGCTTGGATTGATAATCTAGCGACTGTGACGATTGAAAGTCATGTGTGTATATCTCAAGGGGCGTATTTCTGCACACGCTAGGTACAAGATGTGAATATAGTAATCAGGTTTGATTTCTGAACCTATTTGTATAGACAGGGAATAGGAAGTGGGGTGTAGGAACGAAACATTATTTGGATGTACTGATATTTTTCATAAATCAAATATGAGTCCTATAGAAGCAGGGCGAACGCATCTAAAGTATACTTAGTGACTACTGAAATTGAGAATCAACGGAAAAATCAGCATTTATCATTTGAACCACTGTCCAAACCTCAAAGCGATCGCTAAAATCTTTGTCAATAAACATGGCTTAATGCGATTATTTTTGAGACTATTGAGAATAGTTTAGCCTTATTGACATGATGCGGCCGCCCTGCCCATAGAAGCGATCGCTACTTCTACGTGTCGTAGTAAAGTATTTCCATCTAAATAAATCTGTTTGTTTAAGATTTGAAAATTAATTTACTACTATTGAGACTTTGACTTAGATAAACCTAGCGATTAATTCTTCGCGCGATAATTGCAACAGCAAAGGAGTAAATTCTTCCGGTGATAAAGCTAATAAAGGTTCAATAATTGCTTGTAGTTGATTATCTAATTCACCAAAGCGAACCCTCAGCAAATTTTCCACAACTAACCTTTCACCTTCTTGTATCGCTTGTTCTCTATCTTGTTGATAAAGTGGTGCTAATCGCATAACTAACTCCCTATCTTCTTCGTCTGGATTTTGCGTAAATTGTAAATTTTGTTGCAAGTTGTATAGTAATTCTAATGCTGCTTTTCGGAATGGGTTATTAGGAGATAGTGCTTCTAGCTCATCAATGGCTTGTTTCTGAACGTTTCCTCTACCAATGATTCTCAGCCATAAGGTTTCGGGGATAATAGGTAACTGATGAATTGCGACTATGGCTGTACGTAGGTAGTCTGCCATAAAGTAAACACCGGGCAGAAAATCAGCTTTCGGGTTAGCACCAAATCCTGAGAGGAGTGATGCTGATGCTGTTGGTGTCAGAATCCATAATTTTGGTAAATCAGATTCTTGAATGCGGGTGTTGTTTCGATTTGCTTGCCGTTGTAAATCGCCACGTACCTCTAATAATTTTAAAAGACAATCACAGATTTCTGTAGCCGCCGCAGGATTCCGAAACGGTTCAAACAACGCCGGAGTCGTGGCAAATTGTCCCAATAAACCAAGGGTTTCTGAGATGTTGCTTGGTTGGGTGGGAATGAAATAAACGTCTATTTCTCTGACTTCGCCTGCAACTCGTCGTGCTGCTTGAACTTCGCCATAAGGGGTGAGTAATTCTTCAAGGTAGTCTTTAGCGAATTGGTCATGAATGAATCTGGTCATGTAATGAAAATTTGGCAATGCAACCTAGTTTAAAGTGTTGATGCACACCATATCCTTGCTTATGGCTTGTTCTATTAAAAAGTGCAAGCGATCGCTAATTCTGCGTGTCGTAGTAATGTAGCTTTATCCAAAGCATGAACAATGTATTGTGGTGTTTGGGCTAACAAATTTTCAATTCTCTGTCTAGCGGCTTTCACTACCTCTTGCTGCAAGCTACCTTGACTGAGAGCATCAGCAAAATCTTTCGCCATATAATAAGTACGTTCCAAAGACGATGAATTGATATTCCGCGACAAAATAAACAAGTCACACCCAGCGTTAAAGGCGCGTGCAACAGTACCGCTTTGGGTAAACATATCGGAAATTGCTTTCATATCCAAATCATCGGATACGACAACACCCTCAAACCCTAGTTCTTCTCGTAAAATATTTTTCAGAATTGGTTGTGAGATAGTTCCTGGCACATCTGGGTCAATTTGAGGAAATAAGATATGAGTTGTCATAATTAAAGGAATTTGCGCTGCAATCAAAGCTTTAAAAGGTATCAGTTCCCGATCGCGCAAATCTTGTACAGTTAAATTCAGCACTGGTAACTCAACATGAGAATCGGTGCTTGTGTCTCCATGTCCCGGAAAATGCTTGGCACATCCTAAAATACCAGACTCTTGCAACCCTAGATAATATTCCAACGCATACTGAGCTGCGGTTTCTGGTGTGTTGCCAAAAGCACGCGCCCCAATTACCGGGTTGAGAGGATTAGAATAAACATCCGCCACAGGCGACCAAGAGACATTAATTCCCAGTGATTTCAACTCTCTGGCTGTGGCTTTTGCTACTTCCCTGGCTTGCGATCGCAACAGTGAAGCATAAGGAAATCGCGTAATAGGTAAAGGTGTGCGAACCACACGCCCGCCTTCATGATCTAAAGTCATGAACATCGAATCACGTTCCGCATATTCTCGAATTTGGTCGATGAGTTCTTGAAAACTTTCTAACCAAACCTCATAAGCAACGCCATCTATAAAGTTTTTCCCAAAAAATATTACCCCCACTGGTTTTAATTCACCCAGCGCCCGCTTATCATCATCACTCAATGTTGTGCCGGAAACCCCCAAAATCACATGATTTCCGAATAATTCTAGCTCTCGTGAAATTGACATAATTTTTTACCTATTTTTCTAAAAAAGTTTTGTATAAAAATTTGCCTTCGCAATAAAGTGTTATACAAATTTTTCCTGTAATCTGTAACCTCTAACCTATAACCTGTCACCTCTTAATAGAACTTTTTCCCCAAGCAAACGCACAATTACTGCCAAATGTAACGGATTGCAACGTATAATGAGAACGACAAAACCATTAAGAAATATTGAACAACAGTAGGTTGAAATGCGAGTAGCGATCGCGGGTGCTGGTCTAGCAGGACTTTCCTGCGCGAAATATCTTGTAGACGCAGGTCACACTCCCATTGTCTTAGAGCGTCGGGACGTATTGGGTGGCCTAGTAGCGGCATGGAAAGACTCTGACGGCGACTGGTACGAAACCGGGTTACACGCCTTCTTTGGGGCATACCCCAATATGCTGCAATTGCTCAAGGAATTAGGCATTGAAGACCGCCTCCAATGGAAAGAACATACACTAATTTTTAATCAACCAGAAAAGCCCGGAACACTCTCACGGTTTGATGTTCCTGACATTCCATCTCCGTTTAACATCATTGCCTCGATTCTGCGTAACAACGATATGTTGACTTGGGAGCAGAAGATTAGGTTTGCTATTGGCCTGCTGCCAGCCATTGTCCGGGGTCAAAAGTATGTTGAGGAGATGGACAAGTACAGCTTTTCTGAATGGCTGAAAAGACAAGGCGTTGGTGAACGAGTAGCAAGTGACGTGTTTATTGCTGCTTCTAAAGCCCTCACTTTTATTAACCCTGATGAAGTTTCTTCAACAATTTTATTAACAGCCCTCAATCGTTTCTTGCAAGAGCGATACGGCTCCAAAATCGCCTTTTTGGATGGTTCGCCCACCGAAAGATTGTGTCAACCCATCGTTGATTACATTACCGAACGTGGTGGCCAAGTGCGGCTCAATGCCCCCCTCAAAGAAATTGTGCTTCACCCTGATGGCACAGTTAAAGAATTTTTGCTGCGTGGGTTAAATGGCGAACCCGATGAAGTGGTGACGGCAGACTTTTACGTATCAGCGATGTCAGTTGATCCGTTAAAAGTGATGTTGCCTGAACCTTGGCAGCAAATGGAATTCTTTCAAAAGCTAGAAGGCTTAGAAGGCGTACCAGTAGTTAACCTTCATTTATGGTTTGATCGGAAATTAACAGACATTGATCACCTACTTTTCTCGCGATCGCCCCTCCTCAGCGTTTATGCTGATATGAGCAACACTTGTCGAGAATATGCTAACCCTGATCGCTCAATGCTGGAATTAGTTCTAGCTCCAGCGAAAGATTGGGTGAGCAAATCTGACGAGGAAATTGTGGCTGCAACTATGACTGAGTTGGAAAAACTTTTCCCCGACCACTTTGGGAAAGAAAATCCAGCAAAACTGTTGAAATCTCATGTAGTGAAAACGCCGCGTTCAGTTTACAAAGCGACTCCTGGTCGTCAACAGTACCGTCCGCCCCAAAAAACGCCCATCGCCAATTTCTTTTTGAGTGGGAGTTACACCATGCAACGCTATCTAGGCAGTATGGAAGGGGCCGTACTTTCTGGTAAGCTAACAGCGCAGGCGATTTGTGAATCGCTGCCAGAGGCCAGTGCCTCAAACTTACAAACGCTAACCCGACCGCCTGCAACGAATGCTGCAACTGCCTGATTCCCCCCCGCGCATGAAAACGCTGGTCTCTGTAGACGAGTCATATAAACTTTGTCGGCAACTTACAGCCAAGTATGCCAAAACCTTTTACCTTGGTACTTTGCTGATGAGTCCGGCAAAGCGTCAAGCCGTTTGGGCAATTTACGCTTGGTGTCGCCGTACAGACGAATTAGTAGATGGGCCTGCATCTGCCATCACCACCCCAGAAACCCTAGACCTATGGGAGCAGCAACTAGAATCGATTTTTGCAGGACACCCACAGGAAAATTACGATGTCGCTTTGGTGGATAGTTTGCAAAACTTTCCCCTCGACATTCAGCCCTTTCGGGATATGATTGCTGGCCAGCGTATGGACTTATACCGCAGCCGCTACGAAACATTTGAGGAATTATACCTCTACTGTTATCGTGTGGCTGGGACTGTGGGGTTAATGTCAACAGCCATTATGGGTGTAGATACTGAAGCTAATACGGCACCTTGGAATCAGAAAAAACCACAGTATATTCCCACAGAAGAAGCGATCGCCCTCGGCATTGCCAATCAACTCACCAACATTCTGCGGGATGTGGGGGAAGATACCCGACGCGGACGCATATACATACCCCTAGAAGACTTAGCGCGATTCAACTACAGCGAGCCAGAATTCTTTCAAGGTGTAGTCGATGACCGTTGGCGAGCCTTAATGCAATTTCAAATTGACCGGGCGAGGCAATTCTATACCAAAGCCGAACAAGGTATTAGTCATCTGTCACCCGATGCTCGTTGGCCAGTGTGGGCAGCTTCCATGCTCTACGGACAGATTTTGGATGCCATTGAACGCAATGATTATGATGTGTTCAGCCAACGGGCTTTTGTGTCGCAATTGAAAAAATTCCGCACCTTACCCTTGGCTTGGATGCGATCGCAAGTGCTGTAAGTAATTGGCGTGAGTATTTATCGTTAAGGTAAGGCAGAAGGTAGTCGAAACACTGCCTTCTAAAAATTGTTTGACTTTCCCAAAAAATCTGCTATCATAAATATTCGTGACCCTGGAGAGGTGGCTGAGTGGTCGAAAGCGGCAGATTGCTAATCTGTTGTACGGCAGGCAACTCCGTACCGAGGGTTCGAATCCCTCCCTCTCCGTTTTTCGGCAGTAAATTGCACTCAGTACTGCTAAATATTAAACAAATATTAATATTAATGTCGGCATTAATACAGATACTCCTCACGGTGGATGTTATTATTTAACATTTGGAGTCTGTTGAGATTGAGCTATCTGAAACATAGTTTGAATCTGACTTTCAGGCTCCCGCATTTCAGAGGAGTGAAAGTAAATTATGCCAAGAATTACTACAGCCCTAGCCTTGAGTGTAGCTACCATAGCCACAGGCTTTTTGATGGCAGCTTGCGACAATGCCAACACCAACAATAGCACTAGTACTGCCAGCCCAACTGCTAACTCAACTACCACCAGCAGTAATGACGGGTTAAAAATTGGCACTCTATTACCAACAACAGGTGACTTAGCTTCCATTGGACAGCAGATGGTAGGCTCTGTACCATTGCTAGTTGATACCGTTAACGCCTGTGGCGGAGTCAATGGTAAAAACGTCACCCTCGTACAAGTCGACGACCAAACAGACCCCAAAGCCGGTGCGGCTGGGATGACCAAACTAGCAACACTAGATAAAGTAGCTGGTGTAGTTGGTTCCTTTGCGAGTAGTGTTTCCACAGCAGCAGTTTCCGTTGCTGTACCGAATAACGTCATGTTGATCTCTCCTGGTAGCACCAGTCCCGTATTTACGGAGAAAGCGAAAAAAGGCGAATTTAAAGGCTTTTGGGCGCGGACTGCACCCCCAGATACTTACCAAGCATTAGCATTAGCCCAGTTAGCTAACAAAAAAGGTTTTAAACGTGTTTCCACAGTTGTAATTAACAACGATTACGGTGTGGGTTTTGAAAAAGCTTTTGTCGAAACTTTTGAAAAATTAGGCGGTACAGTAATTAACAAAAATAACCCAGTTCGTTACGACCCCAAAGCCCAAACCTTTGATACTGAAGCGGCGGCGGCGTTTGCTGGTAAGCCAGATGCAGTAGTCGCTGTACTTTACGCCGAAACAGGTAGTCTGCTGTTAAAAGCTGCCTATCAACAAGGTTTGACCAAAGGAGTACAAGTTCTGCTCACCGATGGCGTGAAATCCCCTACTTTCCCTGAACAAGTGGGTAAAGGTAGCGATGGCAAATTTATCTTAACCGGGGCATTAGGGACAGTACCGGGTTCTGATGGTAAAGCCTTAGAAGCCTTTAACAAGTTGTGGAAAGAGAAAAAAGGTGGTTCACCAGGAGAGTACGCACCCCAAGCCTGGGATGCAGCTGCATTGCTAGTCTTAGCAGCACAAGCCGCCAAAGAAAACACAGGTGTGGGCATTTCCAGTAAAATTCGGGAAGTTGCGGCTGGCTCTGGTACAGAAGTTACTGATGTTTGTGAAGGGTTAAAGTTACTCAAAGAAGGTAAAACGATCAACTACCAAGGTGCAAGCGGTAACGTAGATGTGGACGAAAATGGCGATGTCCTTGGTGTGTATGATGTTTGGGCTGTAGGAGATGACGGTAAAATCACCGTAATTGACAAAGTTACACCTAAGTAAGAAGAGGTTAGGGGCTAGTTTGGTCGAGAATTTAAGATACAAGGCTGGGTTGAGTGTTTCACTTCCTTCAGCCCAACCTTTTACTCATTACTCATTCCAAAACTGTAGGAATAAAAAATGGGTAAATCTCATCAAATTCAACGGACTAGCCCCTATTTTCTAAAAACCGTTGAAATTGTAACCAACGCCTACCAACAAACCCACATCAGTTTGATCAAAAAATCCGGCGTTTACAGATGCTGTGGCGGTAAATTGGGCGTTGAGGGGTACGTCGATACCGCCAGATACTAAGAAAGCAACTTGTGAATTATCACCAGTGTTAATAGCTGCACCAACTCCCACATAGGGAGCGATAGGTAAAGGCTCAGTAAATTCGTCTTGTTGCAAGGAAAAGTCGTAGGTGACGGGAATCAAAATTGTGGTGTTGTCACCAAATATGGCTGAAGGCCTGATAGAAAAAGCGTTTGTAAATCCCACCTTACTCAGCACGGCAAAATTACCATCACCTAAAGATGTCTCGCCCCCACTTAAGCCAATATTAGCACCAACACCAATGTAACTTCTGCCGCCGCGAGTCCGTCTACCGACATTCACAACATCTGATTGAGCAATTTCTGGAACATTTGAAGGTTGAGTAGTAGGTTCAACAGGCTGAGGAATCAAAGCGGTGGATGAGGTGGCTACTGTTCCCGGAATCGGTGTGAGGACGGGCGTAGCAGTAATAGAAGCATCCGTCAACTGCTGAGTATTTGCCTTGTCTACTATCTGGGCGTTAGCAGAAAAACCCCAACTCAAGACAGCAAAAGTCACTAACCCCGGTAACAAAACAAAACTTTTACGCAGAAACATCGTTTTCACATTCACTCCTAGCAGAATATTGCTGTCAAAATCCTGAATTTTACGGTTATACTCCGCAAAATTTGGTAGTGGCTAGACTTTAACTCACAAATTCATTTTCTACATCCTGAGAAGGACGTAGGTGGTGAATGGGAAATATGAAAAAATCAATTTTGAGGGAGTAGGGAATGGATGGTTGTCAAGGCTGCTAAAAACTTTAAAGATTGCTTATGGCTTGGGCAATGAGTTTTGAGACAAAGGGGAGAATTTCGCCGCTTTTGGCGTTGGCTTTACCTTCAGTAAACACTACTAGTAAATAAGGACGTTGATCAGGTATTTCGATATACGCTGCATCGTGACGAACCTGACTTGTCCAACCAGCTTTTGACCAAATTTGAGCATTTTGCGGTAAACCACCACCAATAAAGCCTGTGATTTGGTCTTCTTCAACATCTTTAGGTAAATCTTCGGGGTTGGTACTGCGTTTGAGTAGATTCATCATGGCTTGCGATCGCCCACTCGCAACTGCGACCCCACCAACGATACTATGTAGTAAACGGGCGATCGCATGAGTCGTCAACATATTGCGATTATCAAACATCTCCCCATAAAAAGCGCGTTCCCGGCCATAAGGGCCATCACCCCAAGTTTTTTGACAAACATTTATCGTCTCCATTTCTTCCCAACCCAAAGATTGGTAGTAGCGGTTAACAATATGGCGTTGTTGCTTCCAAGTTTCAAACGGCCCTGGTGGTAACTCTGGCCCGGAAGTAGTACCAGTCAAAATATCTACAACTAAACTTGTGGCATCATTACTAGAATCAATTATCATATCGCCCAAGGCTCGCTCCAATTCCTTCGAGGTTTGGATCATGCCTTTTTCTAACCATTCATTTACAGCTACCAAGTAAAATAACTTAACCACACTCGCGGGATAAATCCGTTCTACACCGCGATAAGTAAAACCACGGACTGGGTGATTCCAAAAGGCATTGGGAGTTAAAGCACCACCAGTATTTACAGGTGCTGGTGGATCATAGACAATCCAAGTCAAAGCAATTTGATTTTGGGCTAATGTCGGAAATGTTGCCCAAGTTGCTTCTAAAATGCCATTACCCAAATTTTCTAGTTGCTCGTCTTTTCTAAAGAAAACCATCGAATAATGCTCTCTAATTCAGAATCCCAAATCCTCAATTTGACCGCCTCTGAATATCAATGTCTCGCTAACCTCAACTTATATGATTCTCCTGAGTGTCAACGTCTGGCAACTCAAGCTGCTGTTGGGCGACATTTACAGGTAACATCAAATCATCAAGGGCAAGCAGTAGAGGTGTATTTATGTGAGGATGATTATCCAGGCTGGATGTCGTTGGCAGATTTGGGTTTATTACAACCTGCTACTGTACAGTATGAAGCTACAACATGGGCGGAAACTGAAATTAAAAAATTACTTCCCCAGGTGATTGCTTTCACCCAAAAAGCTATGGAGCAATCTAATGAGTATCTTTGGGGTGGGACAGTGGGGCCAAATTATGACTGTTCTGGCTTGATGCAGGCGGCGTTTGTCTCGGTGGGAATTTGGCTACCAAGAGACGCTTATCAGCAAGAAGCTTTTGTCCAAGTAGTCAAGTTAACGGAATTAGAACCAGGAGATTTGGTATTTTTCGGCACACCAGAAAAAGCCACCCATGTCGGACTGTATTTAGGTGATGGTGCTTATATTCATAGTTCAGGCAAAGCACAAGGACGCAATGGTATAGGGATTGATGTTCTCTCGGAACAGGGAGATGCGGTGAGTCGGTCATATTATCAGCAACTACGCGGTGCTGGCCGAGTTGTGCAAAGTTACGAACCACAGAGACGTTGAGGACGCAGAAAGTTTATGAGGAGTGGGTTGATTCCAGAGAGAATGCGTGAGGAAAATGGGGTGATTTCTGCCAATGTACCTGCGGTGTCGGTGGTAGTCCCGGTGCGTGATGAGGTAGAGAGTTTACCACATTTATTAGAGGCGATCGCATCTAGTTTATCTGATCGTCAAATTAGTTATGAAATAATCTGTGTTGATGATGGTTCTACAGATGGTTCGGCGGAATTTCTCAAACAACAAGCGCAAATTCGCAGTGATTTAAAAGCGGTAATTCTGCGGCGCAATTACGGACAAACCGCCGCCATGTCTGCTGGATTTAACTATGCAGTGGGTCAAGCAATTGTCACTTTAGATGCTGACTTGCAAAATGATCCGGCTGATATCCCGATGTTATTGGCTAAGTTGGATGAAGGCTACGATTTAGTCAGTGGTTGGCGGCAAAAACGGCAAGATGGCGCAGTTAATCGTTTACTTCCTTCTAAAATTGCTAACTGGCTGATTCGTCGCACTACTAGCGTTTATATTCATGACTATGGCTGTTCTCTTAAAGCCTATCGTGCAGAATTGGTAGCAGATATGAATCTCTATGGAGAACTGCACCGATTTTTACCAGCATTGGCATATATTGAAGGGGCAAGAATCACCGAAATGCCTGTACGTCACCACGCGAGGCGATTTGGTCGGAGTAAGTACGGCATTTCCCGGACTTTTCGCGTGTTGATGGATTTGTTAACTATTTTGTTTATGAAAAAATTCCTCACCCGCCCAATGCACGTTTTTGGGTTGTTGGGTTTGATTTCGATGGTTTTGGGTGTGGGAATAGGAATTTATTTGACCTTTGTCAAGTTTGCATTGGGTGAAATGATTGGTAATCGCCCGTTGTTAATTTTGGCAGTTTTATTATTAGTAACTGGTGTACAACTGTTTTGCTTTGGTCTGTTAGCAGAATTGTTAATGCGTACTTACCATGAATCCCAAGGAAGACCTATTTATCGAGTCAGGGAAATAGTTGAAAATAAAAATAACCCCGCTTGATTAATAGGTACAGCGTTTTTCGGTTGAGTTCTGTAGGGTGTGTGACGCAGCGAGAAGATTTGAACGTAGCCATAATATTTATAGCGTCACGCACCAACCACCAAATTGTGACACTTACATAAGTCCTGAATATATATAGGAATCCGGTTTGATTTCTGAATTTATTTGTGTAGTTAGGGAATAGGGAATGGGGAGTCGGGAGTAGGAAAGAAGCCTGATCTGAGTGTACTGATTTTTTTCCCAAATCAAATATGATTCCTATAGCAATACAGTTCAGTTAAGACTAAAAAGCAATTCTGGTGTAGGTTGGGTGGAGGAACGAAACCCAACAGAGTATGCGTGAATGTTGGGTTACGCTATCGCTACACCCAACCTACTATTCTCTTAACTGAAACACAAATAGATTCAGAAATCATCGAGGATTATTATAGTAATCCTCAATGATTTCTGAAGCAATAACTTTCAGTTAAGCACTGTTGATATTGCTTACGGCACAATCTGAGTACACCCATTAGCATCAGGAGGCGCTACTTGTGTTGAAGCAGTTGTGAGTGTCAGAGAGTTAGGTGTTTGACCTAAAGCATTACCTGTAGCAATTACATCAAAAATGACTCCGGCCGGGACTGCTTGATTCGCAACTTCTACTGCGATTGGTGGGTTGAAGGCATTATTGATCAATGGGGCAAATTGATCAGGTAGAACTGGATTGAAGTTATATGTACCAGCAGTAAGTTCTGGGTAAGCAATAGCAGTTTTGGGTATCAGGTCTGTGATACGAGTTTCATCCACAGTTGGGCTAGAGGATTTGCTAATACGGAAATCTATCACAGCACTAGTTTCGGAAAAGCGATACCAACGTCCTTTAAATTTACCAGGATTAGGCTGTGTTAAATCCTCTGGAATCACAAAGGGTGATTGATTAAATAATGGTTGACCGGAGGGGCCTGGTAGTGTTCCTGTTATCGCTACTGTGTAAGCACTATTAGGCGCTCCTGTAAATGTTCTAGAAGCAATTGTACTGAAATTATCAGATCGCACAAAAAGTACGTGAAGATTTCCTGGTGTTACATTGACATATTTACTAGCTTGACGAAAATCTACATCCTCTAAAACTTTTTTACCGTTGACAATGACATCAACTGGTGAAGCAGTACCCACCGCAGCGTTAATAACTCTTAATTTCGTAGGGCATTTATAAGGGTTTAGAAGAGAATCTAGTAGGCTAATACTTTGAGTGGACGATTGTTTTGAAGACTCTGTAGATAATTGGGAATAAGCTAAACTTTTGTATGGATAAATAGTCCAACTCATTAAAGATAATGCCAAAGCGCCTGAGAATAATCGTCTTGTTAGAAACATATCTTCCTCCTATTGTGAGACAAAAATAACCAATGGGCAAGCTTTATTCTGCATAAAAAATAATGCGATAATCATCGCAAACATTTTTTATGTATGGGGCTATAGATATTGCAGTGGTAGATATTTAATCTGGGAAGACAGGTGATTTTTTCTGTTGTTTTCCCAAGCAATAGATAGTGTTGGTTCTTAAGTAAATAGTATGCTAAAGCGCACTAAATTATGTACTAAAGAACCATATTGTTTACGTGAAGCGTATGAGCAGTATGCAAATCTATCAATCTGTTCAAGTTGTTCAAAACAACTATGAGTTTTTTTAATAAAGATACTAAGACATCTTTATTAAAAAGATAATTTTGTTTTAAATTTTCCTCATTTTTTGTATTAGAATTTTATTCTGCAATGTCCTCCCTGCATTATTTACAGCTATTTTTGTTTTATATTTAGAAAATCTTTTTTGTTTTCTTCATGTTAGCTTAACATGCGTTTACTGAGAGAAAAAATTGAGATTACCAATGATGTTAATTTATTTTTATCTATGACTATCAAGCTTTCTCGTAACTTTTGAACATTGCCTAATTTAAGTAAGTATGCACGAAAAAAATCTTAAATAATGCTTTCCAAATGATAAACACTACCTAATTCAATTAAAAAATAATTTGCGTGCAATGTCCGCGAACTGAATCGAAGTGTGTTATGTGCCAGATATGCAAAAGCTTTCTTTATTAGATTATTTAACAAATCCTATAGCCAAAACTAAAGCACACCTTGAGCCAGAAATTAATTCGATACGCGCTTCTGGCAAAATTCCTCCTACTTCATATTAAAAGTAAATAGTTTTGTCAATATATCTTTGTGAATAAATATCTCTGCTTAAGAATCATCATCGGTTGCTACAAAGCTAGTTAAAAGTCGATAATGGTCTAAACTTCAACTAATCTCTCTTAGAGATTGAAAAGCAAGACTGCGATCGCAGAATCATCTGAAAAGACAAGAGTATCTGTAAATAACTTTTTCTAGGCAAAATTGGTAGAGCTAATACTTTAAAAATTTGTCGCCTGGAAGCTTACTAAACAAGCTTGTTAACTAGATTTTCGCTGGTGACAGTCGCTATTTTTATGCCAAGCTGTAATTAGCAAATAATGACTGAACCACCTAATATGTAGGTGGTTTTTAACTGTTACTCAATATCGAACTACAGAGGACACGGAGGAATCAGAGTTTCAGAGAGTTTTTGCGTAAGTCCTAAATTATCCAGTCGAGAAATTAGACAGCCACAGCAATTATCACGAGGACGTAGATTAAGAATGTTACTGCATTTAAGTACTTGGCAAGAAGTTGAAGCGTATTTACAGCAATCTCAGGGGATAATTTTCCCCATTGGTTCTACAGAACAACATGGGCCGACGGGGTTAATTGGGACTGATGCGATTTGTGCAGAAGCGATCGCTCGTGGTGTGGGTGATGTGACTGGGGCGATCGTCGGCCCTACAATCAATGTGGGGATGGCATTACACCACACCGCCTTTCCCGGTACAATTAGTCTCCGTCCTAGCACGTTAATTCAAGTCGTGCGAGACTATGTAACCAGTTTAGTCAAAGTTGGTTTTAAAAAGTTCTACTTTATTAATGGTCACGGTGGTAATATTGCTACCCTCAAAGCGGCTTTTTCAGAAACTTATGCTTACCTAGAAGATTTACAAATTTCCCACGCTCATCAAGTGCAATGCCAAGTAGCTAACTGGTTTATGTGTAAATCTGTATTTGAGTTAGCTAAACAATTATACGCCGATCAAGAAGGTTCTCATGCTACCCCCAGTGAAGTAGCCGTGACTCAATATGTTTATCCCGAAGCCATTAAGCAAGCACCCCTTTCTCCAGAAGTAGCGCGGGGACATAACATTTATAGCGCCGCCGACTTTCGCAACCGTTACCCAGATGGACGTATGGGTTCAAATCCCGCCTTAGCCACACCAGAACATGGTAAGCAATTTTATGACTTGGCGGTGAAAGAACTGAGTAATGGATATTTGGAGTTTCTTAACGCAGATTAAAGGATAGTAAGTTATGGGGTTTCAGATCCCCGACTTTTTAAAAAAGTCGGGGATCTTGTTGTTTAGAGCAGAAAGACTCATTAATCGAGAGAAAATCCTCATTTCTCTAGTTTCGACACTCATTCACAAGCTATAGCAATCCTAAATGGTTTATAAATATCTCTCTCCCTTGTCTACCTTGTCTCCCTTGTCTTTGTTGTTCACATATCAACTAGGACTGCTATAAAATACTTATCTACCAATTTCTGCTCTGTCACCTTCCTCGCAACTATGACCAATTTTTTCCGCGCCAATGTTGATGCAATGGCTAGTTACATTCCTGGTGAACAGCCGAAACGTGGTAGCCAAGTAATTAAACTCAACAGTAACGAAAATCCCTACCCCCCCTCACCAACTGCTTTAGCTGCACTACAAAATATTGATGGTGAGTGGTTGCGGCGTTACCCAGAACCTTTTGGCGACCAGTTTCGCCACGCTGCTAGTCAAGTTTTAGGAGTGCCGAGTGATTGGATTATTGTTGGTAATGGCAGTGATGAGATTTTAAATGTCGTGATGCGAGCCTGTACGGAACCGGGACGGAAGGTAGTTTATCCGACACCGACTTATGTTTTGTATCGTACACTCACAGAGATGCAGGCGGCAGATGTGGTGGAAATTCCTTACAATGAAGGCTATCAATTACCTGTTGCGGAATTAATCGCCGTGGATGGGGCTGTAACATTTATTGCTTCACCAAACAGTCCTTCTGGTCATGTTGTCTCTAGCGCAGACTTAGAAAAACTCGCCAGTCAGTTATCTGGGGTGTTAGTCATTGATGAAGCTTACGTCGATTTTGCCGAAGCTGATGCTTTAGATTTGGTCAAGAAGTATGAGAATGTGATAATTATCCGCACCTTATCTAAAGGTTACTCCTTGGCGGGTTTGCGCTTGGGTTTTGGGATTGCTCAACCCAAGTTATTGCAGGGATTATTTAAAGTTAAGGATAGTTATAACATTGATGCGATCGCCTGTACAGTTGCCACAGCCGCCATCACCGACCAAGCTTATAAAAATGCTTGCGTAGCCAAAATTAAAGCATCTCGTACCCAACTTACCAAAGAATTTCAACAATTAGGCTTCCAGGTTTGGGAGTCGCACACCAATTTTTTACTCGTCCAGCCACCCCAACAAAACGCCGCATATCTCTATCAAAAACTCAAAGAACAACAAATTCTCATCCGCTACTTTCCCCACCCAGGACTCTTAGATAAACTCCGCATCACCATTGGTACAGATGAGCAAAATCAAATATTAGTCAATGCCATCAAGGCATTACTCTAATCAACATTTTAGCTTGAGCAGCAAGAAGCCTCACACTTACCGCGATAGCGGAAGTGTTGAGATGAATTGCGCGTGAGTTGACGACAGTTCTGCGACCAAATTCTTCCGCAGGAAGAACAGGGAGCAGAACATGGAGGAAACGAACAAATCTTATGTTATACTCTTTTATAGCAAACGTAGTTCACTCTAATATGTTAAGAGTCGTCAAAGTCAGGTTATATCCAGATGTCCAACAACAGCAGTCACTAGCACAAGCTTTTGGCAGTTGTCGTTGGCTTTGGAATTATTGTCTGAACTTGATGAACCAAACATACAAGGAGACTGGTAAGGGGTTATCTGGATATGAAGTTAAAAAGATAATTCCCCAATTAAAGAAAGAGTATGATTGGTTGTCACTAACTTACTCACAATGTTTGCAGCAAGTTTGTTTGAACTTGGGTGTAGCATTTAACAACTTCTTTGAGAAAAGAGCTAAATACCCTAGATTCAAATCTAAGCATGGTAAACAGTCAATACAATATCCTCAAAATGTTAAAGTTGCTGATAATTGTGTAACCCTCCCAAAAATAGGAGATGTAACAGCAATTATCCATAGACCTATTGAGGGGAAAGTTAAGACTGTAACTATATCTAAAAACTGTTCTAATCAATATTTTGCAGCTATTCTGTTTGATGATGGTAAAGAAAAACCAGAATTAAACACAGAAGGTAAAGCAATAGGTATTGACTTGGGATTAACCCACTTTGCTATTACTAGCGATGGGTCAAAGTTTGATAATCCTAGAATACTGAGCAAGCATGAGAAGAATCTAAAACTTAAACAGCAACAGCTATCTAGAAAACAGAAAGGTTCTCAAAATCGAATCAAGGCTAGAAAAAAAGTTGCTAGAGTTCACAGAAAAATAACTAACTGTCGTGAGGATTTCCTGCACAAGCTATCTCGTAGGATAGTTAACGAAAACCAAGTTATTGTTGTGGAAAATCTTAATGTTAAGGGCATGATGCAAAATCATTGTTTGGCGAAGTCTATCCATCAAGTTGGATGGGGAATGTTTTGCACAATGCTGAAATACAAGGCAGAAATGGATGGGAAGATTTATCTAGAAGTTGATAGATTTTTCCCTAGTTCAAAAACCTGTCATGTCTGCCTTAATCAAGTTGGTAGTTTGCCGCTAGATGTAAGATTCTGGACTTGTGAACACTGCAACACAAAACATGATAGGGATATCAATGCAAGTATTAACCTTCGAGATGAAGGACTACGAATTTTGACATGCCAGTTGCCTCAAGTCGGGAAACCCGCCCACGGCACTGGCTCCTCTGGAACGGGGGATAAAGCGATGAAGTGTGGTCTTGGGGGTTTCCCCTATGAACAACTTCATCAAGAAGCCTGTCGCCCAGATGTAAGTCGAAGTAAGGGAGGACGAAAGAAATCCACTACTGCGTTTTCTGTTGGGCAGGAAGCCTACACGCTCTCCGCAAGGTCAGTGTAGGTAGTTCACATAAAATAAATTGCTGAAACTCAGGTCGCTATATGAGTGAATGGTATAAAGAAGACCTCGCCTTTATCCATGATGAGGGTTTTCGGGATTATGCGCTCAAATCAGCCCCCGGTATTTTAGAAATTTTCCGGCAAAACAACATTAACTCAGGTTTAGTCGTAGACTTGGGCTGCGGGAGTGGGTTATGGGCAAATGAACTGGTCAAGTCTAATTATCGGGTATTGGGAGTTGATATTTCAGAATCAATGATTGCGATCGCCCAAAAAAGAGTACCCCAGGCAAAATTTTATGTTGGTTCTGTCTTTAAAATTGCCATTCCCCCATGTCACGCTGTTACTTCCATCAGTGAATGCTTGAGTTACTTGTTTGATGCTGACAACAACCGCCAAAACCTGATTCAGCTTTTTCAGCGCATATATCAAGCTTTAGTTCCTGGTGGTGTCTTGATTTTTGATATTGTAGAAGCGGGACAAATCGCCGTTGGTAATAAAGCGAAAAATTTTACCGAAGGAAAAGACTGGGTTGTATTAGTTGAGAAAGAAGAATTGCGATCGCAAAATATATTAACCCGCCGCATCATCACTTTTCGCCAAGTCGGACAATACTATAGACGCGATGAAGAAATTCATCATGTGCAGTTATACCGAGCCACACAAATAGCCACAGACTTACGTAAAATTGGCTTTCGCGTCCAAACAACGCGCAATTATGGTAATTTCTATTTACCAAAAGGAAATGTGGCATTTATCGCCCGTAAACCCTTTCCTGATTAAAGATAATTTTCCCATGACTTATAAATTTGTTGACACCCTCACAGAAAAGCAAATTCATCAATTAGTAGAGTTATATCAAAAAGAATTTTGGAGTCAGAGACGGGAATATCTAGATGTTGTCAAAATGCTCAAACATTCAGATATTGTTTTAGGATTGATAGATAATAATGCAGAACTCATTGGCTTTACACGGATTCTCACTGACTTTGTTTATCGAGCCACTATTTACGATGTCATCATTAAGTCAACCTACAGAAACCAAGGGCTTGGTGCTAAGTTAATGGATGCAATTGTCCATCATCCCCAATTACATCAAGTCGAACAAATTGCACTTTACTGCTTGCCAGAAATGATGCCATTTTATCAGCGTTGGGGTTTCACAACAGAAGTTGGTAATCTCAACTTAATGTATCGATATCACCACTCCCATCAGGATAAATAACATGATTATCAATCCAGATAATGTTCCTAGCCGCACAACTTCAATTTACCCAGAAAAATTCCAACATATCGTTGCTGGGAGAGTTAAAAAAGCATTAGGAAATGCCGCCGGATTAAAAAATTATGGGGTAAATTTAGTCACCTTAGCACCAGGAAGTCGTTCTGCCTTAAGGCATTGGCATACTCGGCAAGATGAATTTATTTATATTATTGAAGGTGAAGCAACCTTAGTCACCAATGAAGGAGAACAAATTCTCACACCAGGAATGATGGCAGGTTTTCCTGCTGGCGAAGAAAACGGACATCACCTAGTAAATCGCTCTGAGACAATAGTAATTTATTTAGAAGTTGGCGATAGAACACCGGATGATGAAGGTTACTATCCAGACGATGATTTAATTGCCAAAGCAGGTGTAAATGGTGAGCGAATTTTTACAAGAAAAGATGGAACTTTGTATGAAAATTAATAGCATATCTTTATTGTTTTACTGGCGTAAGAAGCTTAAATAATATAGCAATCCTATTTGATTTGTGAAAATCGTGAGACTCAGATCCCCGACTTCTTCAAGAAGTCGGGGATCTTTTAGTTTACGAATGATTTAAGATTGCTATATATATTTAATCTGCCCTAAAAATCATTATTTATATACATCTCCTCTCATACCAATGGTATAAATTTCAATTTCACCCGAATCAACAGTAACTGTAAAAATAATTCTGATTTTATCAATACGTAGTCTATAAAAACCTTCCCAGTCTCCCTTCATCCTTATACCAATAGGACTTACGCACAGTCCAAGGAAAATCGAACCACAGAGACGCAGAGTTCGCGGAGAAATAAGAGTTTAA
The DNA here is from genome assembly GCF_014697485.1 of Anabaena sp. FACHB-83. Classification (NCBI taxonomy): domain Bacteria; kingdom Bacillati; phylum Cyanobacteriota; class Cyanophyceae; order Nostocales; family Nostocaceae; genus Anabaena; species Anabaena sp. FACHB-83. The sequence goes on from NZ_JACJRY010000011.1 coordinate 204,999, forward strand.
GAGGTTTTTTGCGTAAGTCCTAACCAATTCTATCCCCTGTTACCTGCTCTCCTATCTTCAGCAGTGACCTTGATCACACAAAAACCAGATATAAATCATTGAATATTAAGTAAGTCTAACATAGCCTTTGGGGTAATCATAACTTATACTTACTGTAAGTATAAGTTTCAATTATTGTGTGGTGGATGTGGGGGAGGGGGTTATGCTAGAAAAACTCTTACTTGCAACTCTTTTAACTTTAGTTTTGCGCTTAATTGCAGAGATAGGTTGGTCAGCACCCAGCAATACAAGTCAAAAAATAGATTTTTACCAGCCTGGAGATTTTGCTGTTATGCAAATTCATTAACTCATCTAGGCATCTTACTGAGGGCAAATTGGTCAAACTCTTCATATCATAGGCTGAAGTATAAATTTATAGCCTAATTGTGAGTTTTGAGCAGTAAATATTGCCACACCCAAGTATGAAAAGCCCAATTTTAGCCACAATTATATTTGTTGCCGCCATCAGTGGCGCTTCAAATGCCCAAGCAGCCAATCCCGAACATTTGACACAGTTATTAGCCACAAAACAATGCCAAAACTGTGATTTGACTGGTGCAGGTTTAGTTTTAGCTGATTTATCTGGGGCAAATTTAAGTGGTGCAAATCTCACTGGTGCGAATCTTAGTCGCGCTAATTTAGTTGGTGCTGATTTACGCGGTGCAAACTTAGCGGGTGCAGGCTTGTTTGGTGCGAACTTAACAGAGGCGAAATTCAATGGGGCGAATCTTAACGGTGCAGATTTAAGAAACACTTATTTAGGAAATGCGGAATTTACCAAGGCTTACCTCCAAGGAGCTAATTTTCAAGGTGCTATTGGTATCCCATTACAAATCGCTACCCCAGAAGAGTTTTATGCTTGGGGCATAGCAGAAGGGCAGAGAGGCAATCACCAACAAGCAATTAGTTACTTTAGTCAAGCGATCGCCGCTAAACCAGAATACGCAGGTGCTTACTTAGCACGGGGTATTGCTAAATACCAATTATTTGATCGCCAAGGTGCTTTCGCAGATGCCCAAATTGCCGAAAAGCTATTTAATACCCAACAAAATGGTGATGGAACCCAAACAGCCCAAGCGTTTATCAAAGAACTGCAAACGCCTTATAAAGAAAATGTGACTACAGGTAAACCCAGTTTCTTTGATTTTGTTGGTAGTGTTGGCTCAGTTCTGCTTCAGTTCTTACCTTTTTAATTGATCAACTAATAACCAATTACCAGAGAAATTGAGCTTTCCCCACACAGTGATCAATTGTCCATGTACAGCAATTTGTAGCTGTTCATCTATGTGCGATCGCAACGTTACTAGTTTCCAAGTCTGACCCTGATATGCAGATGGTTCAGTCACTAGGATTTGGTAATTCTGCTGATCTATACGTTGGAAAATCCCTGTCAAACAGTCACAATTTTGGGTTGATACTTCCTCAAGCAATGATATTTGAGGGCAATTACCACTTACAGGATAATCTTCGGGATGATCTAAATAATTTAGTTGCGTCGATAACCATTGTGAATGATTGGGGGAAAAATCTAGATTAAATAAAGGTGCGATCGCCGCAGGTGCTTGTTTATCCTGTAATAATGCTTCTTGTAAAGCCCTAACTGGTAAATCTCGCGGCTGTACACCCAACTCAACGCACATAGCAGCCGCCATACCAGCAGCTTGACCGATACCCATCACCACAGGTTGCAATCTTGTTGCACCATTAGCTATATGCGATACAGAAATATTTTTTTCACACACTAATAAACCGTCTGTAGTCGCCGGAACTAAACAACGGTAAGGGATAGTAAACGGCGTTCCCGTCCAGCGTCCGCCCCAACGAATTGATTTTGGTTGTAGTGGTAAATCAAACCCTGGATAATGATGGTCGTTGGCGTAGTTACCAACCGCAACTGCATCTGTAAATAAAGATGCAACTTGACCTCCAGCCACAGGTAAAATATCTTGTTCTCGAATGGTTGTGAGTCCTACTAAACGGCGACTTTCACGGTAATAGGGATGTAGCGCAAAAGCTGTGCCATTCCCAGGGAAAATTTTTTCAGCCAAACCGTAGCGGCGACCTAACTGATTTTGGATAAAATGAGCAAAATTTTGACTATACCAGCGACATTCCTGGAGAAACTCAGCTTTAGATGCTTCTGACTCTACCAAACGCCCGACACCTTCAGCGTAATCATTACCTTTGATGGGCCAGTTAATCATAAAGCGATCGCCCGGCAAGCGTCCATAATTCAAAAACTTCTCCGCACCATAGTTTTCCCAAGCTCCCGCAAACAACCCCGGATTATAATGAGGCGCAGCCGGAATTTCTGGTGCAACAGCATCACCAAAATCTTGCATCACTACTACCCAAGTTGGTGATTGCACTGGATATTTCTCTGTTAGGGCATGATAACTAGCTGGGGCGCTGGGTTCTCCCCATTCACCTTGCAACTCCCAACCCCAACGGTAAGGAATTTCCGCCAACGCCAATAAATCACCCAATTCTGTACCATCAAGAATTACCTTGGCGTGAACCGTAAAATCCGCAAACCGCACCCCAGTAACACAATTTCCCTCTTGTAAAACCTCTAGTGGGACTTGTCCAGCCATCCATTGCAGATTCGCCAAATCCTTTACCCAATCAGCAAAAATCGCCGCCCCCACAGCAGGATCATAACTAAAAAAACTCACCCAACTATTATCTAATCCTCCTGGTTGGCGATCGCCTAACTCTTGTAAAAACGCCCCCCACAACCCAGTTTGCCAAGCAACTAATTCATTCCCATCTGGTGCCGAAACTCCGGCTGAAGTCAGCATTCCCCCCAACCAAGCAAACTCACTAACCAAAATAGTTCTAATACCCCTTCTCGCCGCTTGAATCGCCGCCGCCGTTCCACCAGTTCCCCCGCCTACAACTAAGATATCTGTTGTATATATTTGATGACTCATAGTTTATATTTGTATGTTGTTATAATTATTTTTTGCTACAAAGGGTAAAAGAGCAAGAAAATAAATCCTAAACAACATCAATATAAATAAAGTTATTATTAATTTATTTCTAATTTTCTAACCAGTTTTCTAACTGTAAATTAGGAATATTAATAAAATCTTTGATGTTATTAGTTACAAGAATATCATCACGAGAACGAGCAACAGCCGCAATCAAAGCATCTAATTCGCCTGTAGGCTTCCCCATTGTTTTGAGTTCGCTTTGAATTTTACCAAATTCACAAGCTGCGTCTATGTCGAACGGTTCTATTATTAATAATTCCAGAAACTGCTGCAAAGTTTCTTGATTTTTGGTTAATTTTTGAGAATAATAAACACCTTTATAAAGTTCTGCAACTATAATTGTGGATAGATAACATTGACTAAAGTAGAGATTAAATTTACTCACGGCTTGGGTATCTGCTTTGAGCAATGCAATGCAAATGTTAGTGTCTAACAGATACATTAGCCGTTATCCTGATGATCAATTGAGTCTAGGCTTCTACCTTGATAGGCATGACGTTGCTGGTCAATTTCTGCAAATATTTCTGTTAAGTCTGGTTGATTTTTCCAAGCCCCAAATAGTTTATTTAATTTAGCTAATTTCTCTTCTGCTGTTAAATCTAATTGTGGTTGAGCTATCGGCTTTTCAACATTTTGCAATTGATGTAAACGTTTTTGCTTCCACTCGCGCAGTGCTTCACGAATTACCTCACTGCTACTAGCATATTCGCCTGACTCTACAGCATTACGAACCAAAGCTGCCATTTCTGGGGTCAGAGCTACACTGATTTTTTCGACGTTAGGCATAATAATACGTTCTTTTTGCTCTATAGTAGCAATTTTTCTTACTGTAGAGCATATTGGCTACTTGCGATTTGCACCAAAGTCAGGATGCTGTAGCTTCGACGGTGAGCAACTGCACAAATCAAAAAATCAGTATTTGAACCCTGGATACCATTGCTGCGACAAGTATTGAAAAACTCTGCGGCGAGTTCGTAGTCTTCAGCTATGAGTTCTAAATCTCTTAAAGCTTGCAGGTAATCTTGCAGACAGGTAAACTGTTCAAAATTGCGGATTCCAGAAAGAATTTCTTGCCGAATTGCGCCCAGCATTGCAACTTGGTCATCAGTGATTAAATTCTGCAATATTGCGATCGCCGAAGGCGGGCGCTCTGCGCCATCGCTCTTGAAGAATCAGGTGGCGTTCTTCGATGCAGAGCCAGTGACCAAACAGAGGTATCAACAATTACACTCATGTTTGCTGACGTTGGTGTTTATAGCCGTAGCCTGCATCATAATCAATAGTACCAAAGAGTTCTAACACTTTGAGCCGCTTGCGACGTTGAATATATTCGCGCAGTGCTGTTTCCACCAGAGAATCAATGCTCACTTGGTCGTCAAGTGCCAACGCCTCTTGTAGTAAGGCTTCGTTGATGTTGAGCAGTGTAGCCACAATTACTTCTGATCCAACAACTGACTAAATCGATAGTAGCGCACCCTGCTATGAGCGATCGCACTTTTCATGAGGATTTAGTGAGCGCGATGTCTAAATTACCAAATACTACTCACCTAGTCGCCCCAAAGGTAACATCATCTCAGCGACACAGAGGCTAACGGTGTGGAGACTATCTCAAAAACAAACCCTTGGATCAGCGAGAGTTTGGAATTTAATGTTATAAAATAAGTGAATAACTGTTAAGCTGTTAAGCGATCGCCAATAGGCATTCCGTTGTAGTAAATCATCGAAACAAGAGCAAAGAACCGTGTCAGTCGAAACCATTGAGAAGAGTTCCACATCCCGCAAGCTCGCCCCTCGGTATCGCGTTCTGCTCCATAACGACGACTACAACTCGATGGAGTACGTGGTGCAGGTATTATTAACAACAATACCGGGTCTCACTCAGCCCCAAGCTGTGAGCATCATGATGGAAGCACATACAAATGGGTTAGCTTTAGTCATTACCTGCGCCCTAGAACATGCTGAATTTTACTGTGAAACATTGAAAAATCACGGTTTATCCAGCAGTATTGAACCGGATGAGTAGTTTGAGTAGCCTTGGCGACTGGAAGTCGCGGCTACACAGACAAAACCCACACTTCGACATGGTTCGACTTCGCTCACCAGTCGCTCAGTGACTGCCTGCGTGGGTTAAAAACTCTAAATTTTTTTATTAGTCCGCGCAGGCGGACTTTGTTTGTATAGCTGCGATTTGTAATCGCTTGGTACTTTAACTACTTGGTATGAAAAACAACCTTACCCGTTTAGCTCAACGCCCTGCCCCTATTCGGCTGGGTTGTTTTATTTTAATGCTGTTGCTGCTATGGTTGCCTTTTGCTGCCCCAATTTACTTACTAGTGCGTGATGCTAACTTAGTAAGTATTTTAACAATGGTTTTACTGTATGTAGAATTTATTGTGCTGTTGAAACTATGGGGTAAATACGTTTACCAGCAACCTCAGATATTGCAGCATTATGGCTTGGACACCACGCCACCCAACAGAATAGATTTGCTGCGTGGTTTGGCTATAGGTTTTACTAATATTTGGCTACTTTTTGGCATAGAAAGTCTTTTAGGTTGGCTGGTATGGCAACAACCGAAAGTTTTCTTATTAAAAATAGTTATAGAAGGTGTAATTGTCGGCTTGGCTGTGGGTTTTGCCGAGGAGTTATTATTTCGCGGCTGGTTACTGGATGAATTAGAACGCGACTACAACCAGCGTGTAGCATTATGGACGGATGCTGTTGTCTTTGCTACCTTGCATTTTATTAAACCATTAGAGGCAATTATTCAAACTCTGCCACAGTTCCCAGCTTTAGTAGTTTTGGGATTAACGCAGGTATGGGCAAAGCGTTGGCGTAGAGGGCGTTTAGGTTTACCAATTGGTTTGCATGGTGGTTTAGTTGGCGGTTACTACATTATTAATGTTGGTGGATTAATTAAATATACGGGTGTAGTACCTGATTGGGTTACGGGAGTATATCAAAATCCTTTGATGGGGTTGATGGGGTTATTTTTGATGAGTGTTTTGGCGGTATGGATGAGCAGGAGAGGGAAGCGATCGCACCTTTGATAAGATAAACCTTGTTTTGAGTATTTAGCTGAAAACCCAAAAAATAAGTAATATCTACCAACAACACAGCACTATGAATCCTGATGATTCTTTTCTTACTGGACTCTTTGAGCGATGGAAATGCACTAGCAAGCGATTAATCAAGATTATCTGGGTCTATGCCAAGCAATCGCAACCTGTCTGCCATCTGTTGAGCGCGTTGTTCAGTTTGTTGAATCTTCTCGTACGGTGTAGGATAGCGTTTTCCTGACTGATCATACCAATAAAGCCATTCTCTAGTGACACCAGAATAATTCCCGCGATCGCATCCTATTCCTAAGCCAATTTCTGGTAGCCAAACCGGATTTCCTGCTTGCAATTCATACTTGCCCTTCACTAATTTATGCACTTCTAAACGCGGTTTGCGGCGACGGCGAGAAGAATAAATTACGTAATAAAGTACGCCTAAATTTGCATATTCATCTAATTTAGTTGTATATTCTTTCCGGTAAGTTTGAGATACCACTTCTAGCACTAAACTCGGTACAACTTTTTCTTCCCACAACGCATAACTAGGACGCAATTCCTCATCATAGAAACGTTCTACCCCTAAGCTTAAAAATCCATCTGGTACAATCGGTGGTTCATCGGGGTGATAATAAATACCCATATCTATACCAAAGAACCAGTCCATGCGTTCCGCCCAAAGTATCAGCAATATTGCTTTCAGCAAGCCTGGTATTAATTCTTGCAGTTCATTATCCACAGGCGTTTCATCAGAGTCGGGTAGTTCTTCGGCGCTTGGCAAGTACCTCGGCAGACTGTACTCTAACATGGCTGGTTTCCCTAAAACTCACTAAAATTATAGCGGTTAAATCTGATTATTACTTAGCAATGGATAGGTACTAGAGCGATCGCGCAGATAATCAGTAATTCAGAAATAATATTTGTATTTAAAATTGAAGCAAACGCGGGTTTATCAGGAAGCGAGAGAAGAAGGCAAAATAGAAGTTGTACCTAAGTTTTTAGCACTGGGTTTAACTGTGGAACAAATAGCACAGGCGTTAGACTTAGATGTAACACAAGTCCAACAAGTCGCACAGCAAACATCTCTTAATCAATAGCTGAGATGCAAAACATCACCCAGAAATGAAATTTGCCGTTATGAACCAAACATCATAATAGTAAAATCACAGTAGTCAAAAATCTGCTCAAACCTTGGTGTGAAAACAGACAGTATATTTTATCGCCTCTTTCAAGAATTTCCTAGTATCTTCTTTGAACTAATAGGCAACCCTCCCGAAATTGCCAATTCATATCAATTTGCTTCCGTAGAAATCAAACAAACAGCATTTAGAATTGACGGCGTATTTCTTCCCACCGAAGATAAAAAAAGTCCAATTTATTTTGTAGAAGTCCAATTTCAATCAGATGTAGAGATTTACTCCCGCCTAGTGTCAGAAATCTACTTATACTTACGCCAAAACAAATGTCCAAATCCTTGGCGGGGAGTAGTGATTTATCCGAGTAGAGATATAGATACAGCAGACAGAGAAAATTCCTTAGAATTCTTCCAGAGTCAACGTCTCAGGATAATTTACCTAGATGAACTAGGGGAAACGACATCATTACCCATAGGCATTGCTACGATAAAATTAATCGTTGAAACGGAAGATATAGCCATTAGTAGCGCCAGGGAATTAATTAACCGCACCCAGCAAGCCGTTAATTTACAACTACCACAAAAACAATTACTAGAATTAATAGAGACAATTTTAGTTTATAAATTTCCGACAATGAGTCAAAAGGAGATAGAAGCAATGTTTGGTTTAAGTGAGTTGAAACAAACGCGGGTTTATCAGGAAGCTAGAGAAGAAGGCAAACTAGAAGGCAGACTAGAAGGTAAACTAGAAGCTGTACCTAAGTTTTTGGCATTGGGTTTGACTGTGGAACAAATAGCACAGGCGTTAGACTTAGATATTACACAAGTCCAACAAGTAGTACAGCAAATATCCCCCAATCAATAGCTCAAGTTATGAGTAAAAAAGTCTCTTTCCTCGCCGATGTTGTGATAAAAGTATGTCAAATCTCTGTGGAATTGTATTTGATGATATAGCGATCGCTCTTGATGATTTGGATGGAAGCAATGACGCAATCCATTAGCTAGAAACAACAGTTTGCGTCTATGCGTGAGACTGAAATTCTTCTATAAATCCTTACAACCCATATTCAGCAATTGTCCCCACCAAACAAGCTTTATCTAACTTAATTCCGCTTAAATTTGCCCCCTCTAGCTCTGCACATAACAAGTTAGCACCTGTAAGATTTGCCCCCGCTAAATTTGCCCCCCGCAAATCAGCTTCTTCCAGATTTGCCTCACTTAACAATGTTCCTTGCAAGTCAGCACGGCTTAAGTCTGCGCCTTTGAGATTTGCGCCACTCAAGTTAGCACCACGCAAGTCAGCACTGCGTAAGTCAACGCCTTGTAGGTTGACGTTCATTAGATTCGCGCCACTCAAAAAAGCACCCGCTAATGATACATCACTCAAGGTTGCGCCCATCAAGTTCGCGCCGCGTAAATTGCTACCACGCAAGTCAGCACTGGTTAAGTCGGCTTGCATCAAGTTTGCGCCCATCAAGTTCGCCCGCAAGTCAGTTTCTTGCAGGTTCGCCCCCATTAAATTGGCTCCTTCTAAATGTCCACCTTCCAGCTTGGAACCCCGAAAATTAGTACCAACCAGGGTAGCGCCTGCAAAATTAATCCGGCTTAAATCAAGTTGATCAAGCTCTTCATCTTCTAAATTTACCCCTGACAGTTGTTTGAGGGTTCCTGACTTAATAGCTTCAATGTTCATTTGGGGTAACTACCAATCTCCTCATTACTCTTGCTATGACTATCCCAGCGAGTATCTAGTAACCACATACCGTTGCTGGCTTTGGTTGTCATCACGGGTAAGTCAAGTCCTTGTTGCAAACCCATGACTAACAAAGTTAGGGCATCTATTAGTTTAGGGTCAAAGCGGGTTGATTGTTGCTGTCGGCATTGGTCTAAAGCTTGAGCAAATATTTCTTCCCGACTTTGATGAGAGGATTTAATTTGATTGACTCGCCATTGAAACTCGGCGACTAATGCCAAAATTCTCGATTCTAGGGGAATTTCATCGCCAGCTAAACCTGCGGGTTCGCCTGTACCATTCCACCACTCGGTTTGGTGGGTGATAATTTGAGCCACAGCCCTCAGTCTAGACATGGTTCGCAATACCTGTACGCCTGGTACTAAAGGACAGGTTAAAGGACAACTGGGGGCTTGTTCTTCTGGGTAACGGTTGGATGTTCCGGGAGTCAGTACGCTTTCAGCTTTTTGTAGCGGATCTATGCGATGTAACAAACCTGCCAAGCGCAATCTTTTGATTTGCCAAGCTGGTAGTTCTAACAATTGTCCCATTGCTTCGGACAGGGCGACAACTTCTGCTGCTGCCATTGGGTTGTTGATATCGGCAATATCTATTAACTGCGCCATCCGCAAAAATGCTTGAATTTCGTTAGAAACTAAGTTGCGATCTAACGCTTGTTGACGCGGTGCTGTCGGAATAGATAAGCTTTCTTGCCCAGTTTGCAGGTAATCAACTACGCGAGAGACAACTGTACTTAAGTCTTCTGGTGCAGCTAAACGAGGCTGGATTGTTTCTTTATGGGTAATAAGTTTGGCGGCTAGTTCTGGGTTGTATTGTTGAATATGCGCGATCGCTAATTCTGCGGTTTCCTTCACTAACTCCGGTTCAAAAGTCCACAACCCGTAGAATTTCCGTTCTAAATCAGAATCTGGTAGCCCACCTGCACCATAATCAGCCTCAGATAACTCTTGACAAAGTACCATTGCCGTGTATTCAGGCGACAGAATAATTAAATGCCATTCCTGCGCCACCGGATCAGATGAATCTAATGCTACCAAGTCTACATTCGGTAATTTGCTGGTAGGATGTTCCGCAAAGCCAGCATCGGGGGATGCCATAATCACTATTTCCCGACTACATTTAGCTATGTCTGCATATCTTTCGGCTTCTTGCAAATACCATTTACCACGTTGGAAAGCGGTAATTACCAAGGGTTGACCCTGATCAGCTAAAACGTGGTCTTCGAGAGCATGACACAAAGCAACTAAAGTGTTTTTATAATACACCCCAAATCTAATTGGTCTAGTGCTATGGCGATGGGCGTTTTCCAGCTTTTGTAAAATCGAACCTTCTAACATAGGCGGTGGGGAGTAGGGAGTGGGGAGTAGGGAATAGGGAAGGTTGTTTTATACCCCATCCCTTGATTAATATCGTCTCCTGTTAAAGACTTATCATGAAGGCCGCAGGAGGTAGGGATGCAAGGGAGAGGGTTTTGTCGTTTCTGCACAAATTTGTCGAATCACCACTGATTAGCCGGACATGATATGACGTGTCTTCTATGATATGCCTGCTAATTGTTTTTCTTTTGGCTCAATTGGTGCGGAAAGTGCTGTTTCTAATTCCGCACAACCCAGCCTTGCTTCTAAAATCTTCATCACTTCCCTTCCGAAGTCATTGGGATTTTGTCGCCAAGCTTGTAAGCAGACTTCACCAAAGAACGAACCGAGGGGTTCTGGGTTCCACAGCAGTTTTTTCGCTGTCCACGGCATCAAGCTCATAGGATTGTACCCTGGTTTGAGGATGCCTTCTTTAAAGGCGTATTCTTCTAAATGGGTGTGGGGTTGTAGTCCGATAAAGAAAATTGCGGGTTCGACTTTATCTGCACCAAAGATGCGTTCTAGTTCGCGGTGGTAGGCGATGGTTTGGCGAATAGTTTCAGGACGTTCGTCAATCACATTAAAGGAATAATTGACAGAAACTAAATCGTTAAACCCGGCTGCTTTTAAATCACGACAGTTTTGTAAGACAGTCCGCAGGTTGTAACCCATCCGCATTTTGCGTACCAGTTCTTGAGAACCACTGGTAATGCCAATTTCAAAATAGTTCATCCCGGTTTTGGCCATTAAGTCGCACAATTCCGGCGTTAAATTATCGGCTCTAATGTATGCTGCCCAATGAATATCTGTCATCCCAGAATCCACGATCGCCTGTAATAATTCAATGGCATCATTGATATATTTCCGCGCTGGGATAAATTGGGCATCGGTAAACCAAAAGTTCCGCACACCGCGATTATATAGTTGTCGGATTTCTGCCACAACTTCATCAGCAGGATTGATACGTACTTGTTTACCTTCCACCACGGTATAAACACAATAGCAGCAGTTATGCGGGCAACCGCGCTTGGTTTGCACACCAATATAAAAGTCTTGGTCTTGCAGATAATAGTTAAACTCTGGCCAGACGCTTTCAATGTAGTCGTAGTTACAAGCGGTTTTTTGTAATGGGGTGGGTTGTTCGTGAATTAGGCGCTGGCGTGGTTGACCTTCCCCCACTACATAACAACGTTCATCACTAATTTCTCGCCCACTCAAGAATTTCTCCAGTAAGGTTTCTCCTTCGCCCACAGAAATAATTGTGCCGGAAGGTAAGCTTTTACCCAACTGTTCATAAAATACGCTGACTGCACCGCCGCCAACCACTGCACGCGCATCAGTATGGTATTTTTGGGCGCGTTTTAAACCGCGTTTGATTAATCCCAAATTACGCCACAACTCTACATAGTAGGCAATGAAGATGCGTAAACCACCCAAAGCCCCACGTAATTTAATCAGGGGATTTTTCGCGTAATAAAATTCAAAAGCGTTTTGCAACGGGTTGCCACCACGTCCACCCACGGGGGCATAAATTTGAATATCCCGCCAAGAAAATACTAACAGTGTCGGTTTAAACTCATCGATACAGCGATCTAACGCCGCAGCATAGTCTAAAGGGGGAACTGTCCCCAAATCGAAAATGCGCTGTTCGATGTTCGAGAATAGCTTGTGGACATGATCACAAAGATAAACCACCCCAATGGGAAAAATGGGGTTACAAGGAAGGCGAACGTAGAGAATACGATTTTCGATCATCAGAGTTTTAACCTTTATCTTGCCATTCTTTTGGGAAAGCGAGGGAAACGAAGCTTGCTTAGTTCTATTTATGACAATCTAGTTTGACTTGGGAGTTAATTTATGCTTTTACATTTTTCCGGTGCGGAATGGTGAAAAGGCCTAAATTAGCTTGGCATCAAACAAGGGAGATTGGTTTATGAATAAATTGTTCATATATCTTTACCATAACATTGAGTTTAATCATTAAGCGATGATCCCTCACTATCTCTTTAGGGATAAAAGTTCAGTCAAACTCATGAAAAGAAAGATACAAGCTTAATCTCCAGGTTGTATCCTCTAGGGAAAGTTAATTAATAACTTAGACAAAATTGTTACCAAAGCCAACAATTAAAAATTTTCCTTAATAATGTATAATTTTTTGAAAAGAGATTTTTTTTATAAAATTTTCATAACTTGAACATATCTTTAGATATAAATAACGTAGAAATTTTCAGTTGGTAGTCGGAGTTACAGCAACTGGGGATCAGCAGTGTTAGTCTGGGCTGGTGTAATATACAATGTTTGGCGTAAAGCTCCTCGGCAGTTATGGCTCAAATACTAGATTCTCTACCACCTGAGCAATCGGGAAAAATTCTCTGCTGCTACATTAATGCTACGAGCAAAATCCAGGTGGCTCGCATCTCTAATATCGCTAACTGGTACTTTGAAAGGGTTGTGTTTCCTGGGCAGCGCCTCGTGTTTGAAGCCCCGATAGAAGCTCACATGGAGATTCATACGGGGATGATGGCAAGTGCCATTTTATCGGATACCATTCCGTGCGATCGCCTTGCACTTCAAGAACCAAGCAGTAGTGATTTTAATACCGAATCATCTACCCTCGACCCTATAAGTAAAAAACCCATAGTTCAGTCAATTAATACCAAAAGCGGAGATACAACAAAACCTTTAACAATCGCTGGTTAATCATTAGCTTGATTAAGATAAAAAATTTGATCAAAAAAAATTTAAGGTTGCTGATATCAGCAACCTTTTCTATTGTGATGGTGGGTCGTCATCAATCCTTTGTTATTTGTCATTTGTTCCCAATTCCCCACTCCCCCAAATTTATGCACCTACCTTCTTTTCTCTGGCTATGGAAAATCGCCGCTTGGTCGATGGGCTTATCGCTGTTAGCATATATCATGTTAGCTGTCACCGGGATACTGATGTGGCAAGCGAGAAATTCCCAGTCTATGCCTAGTTTTCCTGGGTTTCCTGCGAGTCGTGGAGGAGTGCGATCGCTGCACTATACAATGGGCATTAGTATGGTGAGCTTAGTGTTATTGTTATTGGCGATCGGCATTATCGGCACATTAGGTCACTTTGGTTCACTAGGACATTCATCACACCTAATTGCGGGGCTAATAGTAGTATTTTTAGTTTTAATATCTGCCGTCAGCGCCACGCAAATTAACCCCAGCAGACCTTGGGTAAGAACTTTACACATCACTGTCAATATTATTCTTTGCGCCGCCTTTGCTTGGGTATCCTGGACTGGCTGGACTGTTGTACAAAAGTATTTACCCTAAAGCCAAAACTCGGAATTTTGTGTTGATTTCGGGTGCGATCGCCCTACACACTTCATGTATCATAATCATCACAGCAAGCGATCGCATTTACCCGCGTAGGTTGGGTGCAGCAAAGCGTAACCCAACATCATCAAGATTTAAAACTTTGTGTTCACTCTGGAGCGTAGACGCTTGCAGCTTGTCGTCAGTTATGGCCCAATACAGGTAGACTAAGGTTTGTCACCCAAGTGTACCGATGTTGAATGCAACTCAAAGAATTCTCACTAATTTCACCAGTAATTTAATTAGGTACGGTACTCAAAGCTTGAGAAACAGCCATCCCAGCAGAGACAGTTGATGATAGTCAAGATTTGAGCGATCGCCAATTACACCTACAGCACCAGATGGAGGAGTTGGAAAGAATAATCGCCAAAATTTCTGGAAAAGCTAATAGTAGGAAGGGTTAGTTTTACATTTGCTTACAATGTATTTATATCAAAGGTAATTGCACCTAATTGAGAATTGGGATTTAGGCGATCGCTTTGGGAGTTTTTGGTAAAAGCGATCGTAATTCATAACTGCGAATTAAATTAAACAATAACTGCGATCGCAGTTATACTGATCTTGCTAGTATCGCTCAAAAAGACGTACCAGAACTGTACGATGAAGTGAAGAAACGAGTTAACCTAGCCCTAACTCCTACTGGGATTGATAGATTAGATGCTATCGCCGACAGTATAAATTTAAGTCTGTCTGAATTTATGAAGAGAATAGGCAGAAAGCTGATTTCAGTCAATGTGAGTTCTCTGACCCAGAAGGATAAGCAAGCTATAAAAAAGCCCTAACCGAACTGATTGTTCTTTACCGTGAGCGATTGAGTAGTCAGGATCAAAAGAAACATTCTGTCGTACCTACATGAGCATTTCCACAAAAGAAGGAAAGTATTTATACAATTCTGCATAGGATTTAACATCCTTGAGGGGAATACAAATCCGTTTCACCGCATCACAATTATCTGTAGGCATTTGACTATCTAGATGTTGAATTTCCTTACAGCACCTACGGCTGTTATGAGGTACAGTAGCAGCAACTAGCAAACCAGTTTCTTAAATGTTGAGGATTTATTAAGTCGAGTGCAACTGAGATTAGTTTATCAACCATTTCTGTTGTAGTTGGAGCAAAATTGCGTAAAAAAGAT
>NZ_JACJRY010000110.1:0-3448 GCF_014697485.1 Anabaena sp. FACHB-83
TTTTTTGAAGATGTGCTGCAACTATTTTTTCTCGAAGATCGACAGAGTATGACTTCATTTAGAGGTATTTATATTTTAATTTATTGTACCTCATAACAGACGCAAGTGCTGTAATAGTTATCAAGAACAAGATAAATTAGTCTATTATCCAGGCTTCCACAATCTTAGCCTGTTGCATTTATTTGGTTTTCTTGACCTCACTCCAGGAGAACCAGAACCCGCTAAAGGATGGCGTATCACTACTGTAAAACGTAGTCTTTGGGGAGATGCCATGATAGGTTTGCTCTCTGAAATTTATGATGAAATTGAACCACAGCCAGAAGATGAAGAAATCTCTCTAGATTTCCGCATCGCTTTTGAAAAACTCAAACCGTATCTCCAACAATACTTTCCTGAATGGGAACAAACCTTAGTCATTGCCAACGGAGAGTTTAAGCAGGCAATTTATACTTTGAAAGTTACGCTATTAGATGCTTGGCGACGCATCGCCATTCCTACCAACCTCAATTTGGATCAAGTGGCCGCCGCAGTTGTGGAAGCATTTGATTTTGACTTTGAACATCTCTACCGATTCATTTACAAAGACCATATAGGACGCATTTTTGAATTTACTCATCCCTTTGTTGATATTCCCCCAAATACTGGCGATTTTCGCTTAGGTGAATTACCGCTTGAGGTGGGAAATCATCTGCAATTTACCTTTGATTTACTGGATGAATGGGAGTTTGATTTGCAGCTAGAAAAAATTGAGCCTGTCAATGCCAAAATGAAAAAGCCTAAGATTCTTGAATATCATGGCGAACCACCAGCACAGTATGGCGAAGAGGGGGATGATGAGGATTAGCTTGACTGCGGTGATAGGCTATCCTTCCACTTCTGCTACTGATTGAGTTTTATTCATCTTTTATTTGGCTACCAAATGACATCGACAGGATACTGTATGATTTTATTATCTACAGTAATTATGGGCATTTTTTCCACTTGACTTTGAGCAGTAATTATTCGGTCAAAAGGGTCTTGATGTAAAGCAGGTAGATTAACGACTTGTAAAGCGTGATTCATTTGAATAGGCAAACTTTCAAATCGATTTATAGTCAACCGACTGGGAATGTAAGTTTCTGGTGGCTCTGGTAAATTTAATTTACCCAAACGAACTTTAATTACAATTTCCCATGCGCTTGCAGCACTAAAAAATAAGTTATTCCCTGGATCGGCAATTATATTTCTAGCTGTAGATGAGAGTCGGTTATCGTCAATAACCCACCAAATAAACGTATGGGTATCAAGTAATGCTCTCATGCTTCTGCATCTGTTGGGTTAATAAAAGCATTTAGCACCTCGTCAGGGAGGGGAGCATCAAAGTCTGGGGAAATTGTTACTTGACCACGGTCTAAGCCTGGAATTCGAGGTAATTTCTGTTCCGCAATTGGGACTATACGCGCGATAGGAGTGCCTGCTTGAGAAATAATCACTTCTTCTCCGTCTCGCACTCGACGGAGTAGTTCCGCAAATTCAGCTTGACCTTCTGGGATTTCTAGGCTGTACATATATAGTTAATGTCAAGGATATTAATATCCTGGCATAGAGTTGTTATGGTGATCGCACATTAGAAACTTGTCAGAGTTGGTCAGGCGATCGCTCTTACTAAATTAATGTAAGGGAAAAAGTGGGCGATCGCCTAATCACATATTTTGAAGCTAGGTTTTTTTGCTGAGTCATCACTAAGGCTGCTTGACTTCACAGGTAGTTAGCCCCTTAGCCCTTTTCACAAATTTCTCGTCAAAAGTGTAAAATTCTGCATGTTTTTGACTGTGGGCTAGATGAAGCGCGTCAGCAAAATCTAAGCCTAATTCATGCCATTGCAACGCCTGAAACACTACGCCAGAATTACTCAGATGGACATTTGGCAACCCGAACAGCTTTCTTAACGCTGTACAGATTTCAACAGGTTTAAACTTATAAGCAAACCTTAGTACCCACTCAGTTTCTAGAATTACGGTATCTGGGATAAAAACATTTTGGTTTTGAAAAATTTCTAGACTTTTTTGGTACTGTACTTCATCATCTTGAGTCAATAGACGCACAATTATATTAGTATCAACTGCCACCATGCCATGATTCCTCTATACCTTGACGGATGGCATCATTCATATCTTCTAAAGATTTGGGTGCGCCTTGATATTTTAAGCAGCCTGCAACATCATTTAATGTAGTTTCTGCAAAGGGCTTCTTTGGTTTGAGAAGAATCCCATCACCCATATTAATTGCTATTAATTCCTGTCCGATTTCCCAGCCTGAAGCTTTTAGTAATTCTTCAGGAAGAATCACTTGTCCTTCATTGGATACCTTTGTTATTTCCATATATTGCGGAAGTTTGATGATTATAAATTTGCAATTTGTTTGTACTGCATTTTTATTTTTACATTTCTCCTTCTTCCACTGCAATAAGTGCTTTGAGGGTAGTGATTTCCGATGAGTTAAACCCTGTAATGTTCATACTTTCATAGGGGTGATCGCTTTTACTATTCCATTGTCAAGAATATGTGGCGATCGCCGTAACATCATTTGCTTATTGTCTAAGATTTATTCTGCATCTTCTACCGCACCTAATATTTTAAGTGTGGCTTTTTCAGCTTCAGTTAAACCTTGAACACCTGTAATATTCATTTTTTCATATGATCTATTAATTAAATTTTTTAAACATCTACCAGATGTAACATCCCAAAGTTTAATATTTCCATCTCTATCACAACTAGCAATTGTTTGACCATCTGGGCTAAATGCAACTGCAAGTACGGAATCGGTATGTCCTTGAAAACTGTTCATGCATTCTCCATTTTTAATATTCCACAGTTTTATAGTCTTATCAGAACTACCACTGGCAAGCATTTGGCTATTAGAGTTAAAGACAACTGCACGTACTCTGTCAGTATGACCATCAAAAATTTTTATGCACTTGCCACTCAAGAGACTCCATAACCTTATTGTTTTGTCATCACTGCCAGTAACAAGACTTTGACCATCTGGGCTAAATGCAACTGCACGTATCCAATTCTTATGTTCTTGAAAAATGTGCAAACATTCCCCTGTACGAACATTCCATATCCTAATGCTTTGGTCGTTACTAGCACTAGCAAGAATTTGGCTATCAGGGCTAAAGCATACTGAACGCACACCATGACTATGACCTTTGAGAACGCCAATAGATTCACCAGTAGAAATATCCCATAACCCAACTGTTTTGTCGGCGCTACCAGTAGCAAGCATCCTACCATTTGAACTAAAAGTAACAGAATATATCCAGCTATTGTGCTGCTGTATTACCTGAAAACATTGGCTCTCCGAGAGTAGATATGTTAAGTTAACAACAGAAATACCAATTTAGTAAAACCCTTCTTCTAAAACTATTAAAGTTAGTTAAGCCATAAGCTCTGCGTTTAATGAGCTT
>NZ_JACJRY010000111.1:0-2857 GCF_014697485.1 Anabaena sp. FACHB-83
AAATATGTTGCGGGTGGCTCAACGGCGATCGCTTCAATTTGCCCAGAATCATCTTTGTTGCGGTTGCGGTAGAAGGAACGGCGATTGTGACAAACCTTTGGATTCCAGCAGCCATCACCTTCTGTCCCATGCAATACTCTCGCCTTAGCTGTCGGTAACTTGGCACATAATTGGCATTTGGGGTCAAGTGGCTTGGGCATCTGTTTGTCCTTTACTCACTTAATATCCCAACCAAAATTTCTATTAATTCTGGTAATTCTTCCGGTACTCTATATAACTTCAAATCTTCTGTTATCTGTTTTTCTTGACGATTATATCTAGCAAAACGCCAATCTTCCCCAGTGGTTACTGCACCATATATAATCGGTTTATCTAAATTTATCCACTCAGACAAAGCTATCAATTCTACTGCTAATTGTGTAAATCCTCTGCTTAAATCAGCTTGTTTTGCCTCTATCACTAACAAGCCTTTACCTTTATCAATGTAATAATCTAGGTTGCCTTTGAGTTGATCACTAACATTGATTGCATACTCAATATTCAACTGGGTTTGCGCTATTTCACATACTTCCAGCAGTATTGGTGCAATAATTGCTTGTTTACGTGCATCTTCACTTAGTAACTTGACTCGCCGAAGATTGCGTTCAATTAGCTGCTGCAATTGCTGGGTTTCTTTACTTAAAGATTCTGTTCTGGGTAATTGTAAGCGTTCACGCTCATAAGTACAACCTAGTTCAATCAGTATGTCTTCTGGAGAGAATGGTAATTCAAAATACTTACTAAATGTATAACTTTGTCCTGGTTGAATAATTCGTGGGCGACTCATAATTTAAAATTTTGATTTCCTCAAAATCTCCAGTTAGTTTCTATTTCATTTTTGCTTAGGACTCCTTTTCTGGCTCCTCACCTATCGCTCGATAGTAAGCCGCTATTGCCGCTTCTTGTTCCGAGCGAAGTGTGTACCGTCTAAATGCCTTCTCACTAGTATGTCCTGTCAACTTCCTTGCATGGCTTGGATCTATGCCCAACATTAACAAGTCAGTAGCGTAAGTGTGTCGAAACGAATGCGGGTGTAGTTCTTCAATGCCTGCAAGCTCACCTATTTTCTCCACCGCAAAGTAAATTCCGTGATAACTCAAGCGTTCACCTTTATATGACGCATGGTGCGAAATCATCAGTGGGGTGAGGCTGTTTAATTCTTCTCCAAGTTCTTCACGCGAAAGCAAATACTCAGTTAATACTTCTCGGCTTTCCTTTCGCAATGGCACTAGGCGCGGTTCATTGGTTTTGGTATCGGGTAAGAACAGTAGCTTGCCATCGAATGACCCAACATTTAACTCGACAATTTCCCCAGCGCGGAGTCCGTGGCTCAGAATGTGGACAAGCGCGGTGTCCCGTTGCTTTGTTTCTCCCAGTAATTCTAACGCTGACCATACCCTCTCCATCTGTTCTGCTGTTAAACTTTGGGCTGGTGGTAGGGGAATTTTTTCTAGTTTCACCCCTAGCGTCGGATTTGCCGCCATGATGTCAGGATATGTGTTACACATCCATTTGAAAAAGCTTTTGAGTGCTGAAATCCCGGCATTGATACTACTTTTTGAAAGCGGTTTACCTGTATCAGTCTGTACTTCGTCTCGGAGATATTCTTTATATAATGCCAAGTGACGTGGGCGTAGCTCATGATAAGACAACTGCGTCCATCCCAAAAAACGCTTCAGTTCCCGTTCGTACAGCTTGCAACTATTCACGGATAGATTGTTGCTCCGTAAAAATTCCAGTACTTTTACAAAGCGAATATCGGTTGGTGTAGCTATTTTTATCAGCCTATTTTTTCTTACTCGTTCTTCTCTATTATCAGTTTTATCTTTAAGAGGAATGAGGTTGATTGGTGGTAAAGAATCTCTACTATAATTCATTCTTATATCCTTAGTAATTTAAATTAAATTATTTTACTAATAATATTACTCAAAATTTTGTTTACGGATATTTTTGTTGGCTCATTAACACTTGTCGTTGAAGTAATCGATTAGGATTATTAAACTGAAGCAACCTAGTACTCGCTTTTCCCATCTGAGTTTTTCCCTCAATTCTTGCACCTTCAAAATAGAAATGTTCATCCCATTTTTGGCGACGTGGGTTAAACAATGGAACAATTTCTCCTGTTTCTGCATCGATAGTCGCAAAATCAGAACCCTTATGTCGATTACACGATAGGCATGAAAGTGCTAAGTTCTCGCTACTAGTTTCACCACCATGTTTAATAGCGATAATATGATCTACTTCATGAGTATAAATCGAATAGCTCGAATGAATTAAACAATATTCACAACGTCCTGAAGCTCTATTTATGACCAGCTTTCTCAGTTCTGTAGAAATTGAATTAGAAGACATTTTATTTAATTAATTTGCTGTCGCTCGCGCCTTAAGTAAAATCATCAGATGTTCTAATTGTTCGTAAACGTCTAATTCTGCTATTTCTATTGAATTAAGTGAACCAGAGCGGTTTTTTTCTAGTAATGCTTGCAACCGTTTTTCTGCTTGCTCCGATACTTTAAAAGCAATAATTTCTTCTGGTGTTGGACGCTTCAGCAAAAAATCTAGTACTTCTTGATAAACTTCTGGGATATTTATCGTTTCTGCTCTAACAGATGGTTGTTGTGTTGTTTCCCCTGGCTCAGTATCCAACAATCGCCAAAGCAATTCAGGCAAGCGACTTTGCAACGGTTCTAAACGTTGAGCTAGTTCATCCGGTATTTGAATGGTTAGTTGTGCCACGCTTGAAACCATTAACTAAGCTGTTCGCTCATAATTATGCTTTAAGTTACATTGTAATACAAGACTACAACACAAAATAAGA
>NZ_JACJRY010000112.1:0-2600 GCF_014697485.1 Anabaena sp. FACHB-83
AGGTTGATTCAAGCAGCCTTACAATAATTGCGCTCCCACTTTTGAGAAACTGCAACTATACCTGAGTGAGAAAAAGCGATGCGACCGATCATAGACCTACTTTGCTACACCCCGCTGTAGCTAATCGCCGTTGATTCTGATAACAATCCCGACATATCCAAAACACGCTGCGACCACAAGCTAACTTCAGTGTGAACTTGGATTAAAGCTGTAGCATCAGACCTAATTTTTTCCCAGTTAAATAGCCAACGTGTTAGAGTCCGTCCCAAGTCCACTATCTCAGATGCTTGGTCAATGTCTATTTGCACCATATTAGGAACAGTCCACTCGATAAAATACAAGCTTTCTTTTAAAAGACTGGCAACTGCATCTTCAGGCGTTACATCGTCACAAAAAGATTTAATTCGGGCTAAATTTGTAGCTAAGTGACCCAAGCGAGTAGGGATATTATATTGCAGGAAGCGTTCTTGTTTTTTAGTCCAGTCAGTCATACATTACCTAGTAACTCTGTAATAATTTGGGCAACTTGTTCTCTAATGGTAGCGTCTAAAATCTCCATTGAACGATTACCCTGACTAGGGCGAATATTAATTAGAGAATCATAGCTGATTTTCTGATTAATAGGCATAAAGCCAGCTCCCCAGATATTCTTTTGAGAGCTGCCATCCTCAAGCAATGCTTGTTCACAAAAGTAGTGCATTTCACCGCCGCCAGCCAGAATACGGCGTTCTATGTCCACAGCCAGTTTAATATAAAATTTCTGCTCCTCAAGCATCTGTTCTATTTGTGCGGGAGTGGCACGATTACGTATGATAATAATCAAGATTTTTTACTGTTATTTAGTATTATTTCTTAAAGGTTTGGATTTGACTATTTATATTATTTTAAACCCTTCGGCGGCTCAGACAGTTTAGTTAATAGTTCTCTCTCTAATCTTTGCTTTCATCGACTTTGCTTTCAATCACTTCTTGAATATTTGGCGAAACTAAGGAGAGAAAATCGTAGCCAGTGAGTTGTTCTAATTGGTCAACACTCACCTTATAAGCCCTCCAGTCATTATTTAGTTCTTGCTCATTGGGAATATTAACTGCTATAACACGAGTATTAGCAGTAATACCATTAATCCCAGAACCAGGATTATCTAGTACGACAACAATCTTCCAAGTAGATTTAGGAACTGTTACCTTACCTTTTAGGGGTTCACCTTGACTACCACTAGGGCCAGCGACAATATAAAGTTCTTTACCTTGGCTTACCAATTCTCGACAATAATCTTCTAAATTGCCCCAAGTGTTGCGGTTATTGTCAGGTGTTTGGGGCATCATGTTTGTCATTAAAAAAGTGGACGCATTATCTTCTGTTGTTTTAGTGCGGTCTGCTGAAGGTGCAATATGCCCTCTATCATAACCACTCCCAGAATACATAGAAGGAGTTACCCGTAACCAACCCGCAGGTAATGTGTTGTCCGCGCGGAAGTTATCTTGGCGCTCTGCATCTCCCAACCATGAGGAGTTAAGCTGCCAAGCTACCCAGTTGGCAGTTCCTTTGCTTCGGTTGTAGGAAAGTGCATACTGATTCTTTACCATTAAGTAGTTGTCAGGTGTGATATTCGTTGGCGTTGCACTGCTAGGATTTCCCAAGAGCAAATGCACACTTATTGATGGCGAAAGTTCGGTTGATGGTGGCAATTGGGAATGAGCAGGCGTACACCCAACAAAGAGCGCCACTAAAGCAGCTACACCCCAAAAACGACGGTTTACCATAAATTTTCGTTCTCTTAATTACTGATTTATCTCACTTCAGCATTTTTGATTGTATTTTCAGACTTTCACTAAGTTTGATTTCAACTTTTGAAGTGGGCGATCGCATCCCTACCCGCATCTGTAAACTAACTCACAGGATGATATAGTCCTGTACTTTCGTTAAATTCCCAGCCTAACCCTCCTCTATCCTTGCCCTTGCACCATGCCACAAAAAGCGGTGGTGGTAGATTAACTCGCTGCTCACGTATAGTTTGTGCATTTACATTAAGTCTGGTAGCTAAATTTTCTTCCGTTAGCGGTTGGATTCTTGGAGTTTGCCCTTGATAGTAGGAATTATTGTTGTATGAGTTATTGCGCCGTTTTGGTTGATTATTGAGATGATTTTGAATTTTAAGAATCGCCTCAGTTAGCTGTGTCATTCGGGCTGTTATCTCTTCAATTTTTTGTTCTAAAGAGTCCAGACGTTTATCTTCATCTTCATTACCAGCAATTGCATCAAGGTCATCAATGGAACCATCTAGGTAGAGTTCAATAAATCGGGTGAGCGTGGCTGTTGCTGTTGTGCCTTTTTCCTGGCAACGGGCGATAAACTGCTCCCACATCTTTTGGTCACAGTTAAAAGATGCCAGCTTCTTTGTTTTCCCTGTATTGCTCATATCTAGGTAATGTCTAGGTAAAACTGGACTGCCTGCTTCATCATTCATCTTGATAATTACCTTGACAGTATCATGGTGCGATTCGTTTAATCTAAAGAAGGCTGAAAAGCCTACGGGACGGTTAGCCTAGCTTATCTATTGCTAGGACAACTGATTACACATCTAGGTGCGGGGTTCCTCC
>NZ_JACJRY010000113.1:0-2430 GCF_014697485.1 Anabaena sp. FACHB-83
GAAGTGGAAATATTTGTTAAACCCATATTTTGTATTGTAACTGTACCCAATATTCCAATTAATCAAGAAAAACTAGAGTCAAGAATGAAGAGAGTTATTGAACACTCATAATTACTTTAATTGCAGATCCTCCAGCTTCGCTAATAACCAATGTAGTCTTCTCCTGGAGTTCCACGTATGTCCGATCTCGAACTACAACTGCAAATGCAGATGAATGTTCAGAGAATGTTGTCCAACTTCCCAGACGACGAAACATATATCATTTTTGTCCTCAAATATTTCGAGTTCTTGATAAATTTCCCAGCAGGCAGTTTAACAAGAAGAAAACTGTGTGAGTTGATTGTAGACTTTATCCTCTACAATTATGACCCCGAAGAGTACTCGATGGCGATCGAGCAACTACAGGCTGCTATCGAGTACGCCTACAGTTGATACAACATTTTGCACTCGTCAGCTACTTTTTAGTAGCTTTATTTTTTTTGACTACTATTCTGCTTTCGACTCCAAACAAATCCTTGTAAACCTCGTAATCCCCAAAAAGCTGCATGATTACGCTCCTAGTAAATATACAACCAATTGTATTTCCTCGCTCTTCATCAATAGCAAATGCCTTAAATAAATCCTTTTTAGCCGCCTCTTTATCTCCTAAATAAAATCTCACTATTCCCATGCCACAGAAAGCTTCGGGGCAATCGGGATTTAACAATAATGCCTGTTCTAATTCTGCTAATGATTCTTCCAATCTACTAGACATAAAATAAATATTAGCTAGATTAATATAGGGTTCTACGCGGTTAGGGTCAAGCTCAATTATCTTCCTGTAATCCGCGATCGCCGCTTCAAAATCGCCAATATAATTTTTGTAAATATCCGCCCGATTTAGATAAGCTTCGAGCAAATTTGGATTGAGTGTGATCGCCTGATTATAATCTTCTACAATGCTGGGGAATTCAGACTTGTGGCAAATTTTCAAACGCGATAGACCGCGATTGTTGTAGGCTTCTGCCAGATTTGGGTTGAGGGCGATCACGCTGTCGAACATTTGAATCGCGCCCTCATATTTTTTAATACTAAACTGTACTAACCCGATTGCATTATGAACTTCTGCAAAGTTTGGATTTAGTGTTAATGCTTGCTCAAAACATTCTGCAACTGCTTTTAGATTTTTGGCTTTGAGATGTTCTAAACCTTGTTCGTAGAAAGTTTGTGCTTGTTGTAAATTTGATTCCATAAACGTTATTCGTATATTTTAAATACAATTTTATTTTATCAAGAAATATCATGATTTAAACGAATAATTTTTATCGCTTCGCTAATAACCACTGATGTCGTTTGGACAGAGGTTCCGACTATGTACAACTCTCAAATTCTCGCGCTCATGATTCAGCATGAAATCGATTATCCAGAGGCTGCTATGATGCTTCAGGATATTGAGTGGAGAGAAATAGATATAGTGGTATCTGAGGAAGAGATACAAAGACACATCTCGTCTTCCTCCTCGGATATACAGCCGATGAATTTCGCTGAAGAAATCCCGTTTTAAAATTAAAGCTACTAACTATTTGTTAGTAGCTTTAATTTTTTCTCACCTTTGCAAGCCTGCGGCTGTCTCGTGTTTTTTTGCTAAAACTTCATCAAGCTTACTATTGGCAGTCTCAAAATCCCGCAATACTTCTGGAGTTAAATTATTAACTTGCACCTGCCCAGCCTGCACCCTCAAAATCACATCACCATTTTTGTGAGCGATCGCCAAATCTTTCTGCTGGGAATTTAACACCAAATCGTAAATTTTACCAGTAACACGGACAGTACCATCATTCCCAAGCTGACCTATATTTGATGCCAACTTCTGGGACACCTGGGAGATTCGAGTGAGCGTATCTTGTTCCATTCCCGCCAGGGCTTTGGGCGATATTTGCCTAGTAGCCTTAAATTTATTTGCCACTTCGACAATGCGTTGTTTGTACTCGTCAGCCTTACCCAAACTATCAGCCGCAACGTACCACGAACGCAGATGGTCGATGGTTACGGACTGAGATTCTTGGCTGGGGGGTGTTTTCGGTTCAGTTAGACTGGTTTGCGACGGCTGCTGTAACTGTGAAGTTTGGGATAACGTTACTGTCTGTAGTGGTTGTGGCGGTTTGAGATGCTTTGGACGGTCAGGCAGCGATCGCACTTTCTTCTCGTATTCAGTTTGGGACTCAATCACACTCCCAAATTTCTTGGCCATCGCCTCAAAAGTGGGTTCAGAAATTGATGAATTTACCAAATTAAATACGGCGAGTCCCTTCTTAGTTTCTAGTGGCACATCTTCCCTTGGCACTTGGGCAATCGCAACATTCTTGTCAGCCAGCCACTCGGTCACAGTCGCAATTTTATGGTTGTCCACGGCTAGTTGTGTCAATCCCAACATTTTATCTTCGGGTGTGG
>NZ_JACJRY010000114.1:0-2024 GCF_014697485.1 Anabaena sp. FACHB-83
ACATGAGCAAAGGCGCAAGCTAAGAATATCGAAAGCTGGGTGCAACGAAAGTGGCACGCCCAGATTGAACAGAGAGGTGCGGCGGATAATACCGCCCATCGACTCTACCAATTGTTTTGGTACTTCCTGATAAGCATTCAGATGAAGTTCGCCATTACTCTGACGAGCAGATTCAAACACTTTCTGTTGCAGAAATACAGCAGCAGCTACAGGCAGAAATTGATGAACATCAACAGCAAATCAAAGCACTTCAACAGCAATTGACGGCAATTGGAGGGTCAAACGATGGCTAAGGTTGTCGATTATTACGTAGAACGAACTGCTGCCAGATTGTTGCGATCGCTCAAAGGTTCGGGTGGTGCTATTCCTCTGCACAGGATTCAGTTTTCGCAAACCATCATTCAGTATTTGTTGGACAAGAAATTAGTGCAAATCAAGAATACTGGACACGGATTTTTGTTGGCAGTTGTCGACAAATTTTAACTACACAAGGGAGCAACTCACATGGATTTACCAGATTTATTGCTATTAGTTGAATCTGCCCAGTTTCTGATATCTCAAATCGAAAAACATCCTGATTACCAAGCACTTGATTACCAACCAGACCTAACAGTTGGTGATGCTCAAACAGCACTGTCGTATTTGAAATGCGAACTAGAGGATAATCAACAGCTTTCTATTAACTTAGAGACTTCATCATAAAAAGACGAACACCTGAACCAGCCTTTTCAGGTGTTCGCCAATTATTTCAGGTATGTGTCACAGAAAAATTATTATTGCACACTCAATAAATGCAGAGGTTAAGGATGAGTAATGAAATCAAACTAGGCTTTTGCAATCCACCAGAACCAGTTTATCTTTATGTCAAAAATGGTGAATCAAACGGTGAATCATATCTTTGGTATCACTTCATCATTGACCAAGATAAAACTATTCCAGTACAGCAACGTGGACTAACAGGCTATTTATCAGAACTACGAGTGACAGCCAAAGAATTCAAAGGAAAGGACAATCTCAAGTTAGATATTGTTGTCGCGGCTGATGAGGTTTATGTAATCAGAACTGGAATAGACACGAATTTTGCCAAAACATTTTTATTATCAGGATCACTGGTACAAGACTTTTCTAAACCCCTGATTATTGCTGTTACTGCTGGCGAAGAAAATACGGTGTTCTGTCGATTATACGATGCCACAACTAAAGTCAGAATCCGCAGAGAATGGAATGCAAATGCTGACTGGGGTGTAATCATTACCGAAATTCAATCTCGCTTGGGTACATCTACATCGCTTCCCTTAACACCAGAACAGCCGCCGCATCCCCAAGATTTACGAGTGAAACAGATTCGGACTTTGTTGAATTATCCCCTTGATTTGGTCAAAGAGTATTTGCAATTTCAAGATGTTGACCGTCCAAGTTTACTACCTGTCAGCAAGATTGATTCACTGGTAAAAACGATGTGTTTGGCTTGGGCTGCTGACAAGTTTGAAAACCCTAATGATGCCGAATCTTCTTATCAAAAGCAAGTGATTGATGCAGTTACAAATGGGGCTGAGGAAGTGACAGTAATCAAGACTTGGATGCAGCAGTTACAAGGGGTAAAAGTTAGAGTGGCTTGACTAAGGAAATAAGTCTCCCAAGTTTTTCGCACTCCTGAATTTTCCTTTTTAAACCTTCTCTCGGTATCGAATTTTAGAGAGGTATGTATGACTAAAACTTTAACTAATTCAGAAAATTATACCTGCCATCAAATCGCCAGTATTCTCTCATTAAATTTATTAACTGTCAGACATTGGATTCAGAGGGGCTGGCTCAAGGCTAATCAAAGTTCTCCCAAATACTATCAGGTGAAACCGGGAAACCTCAAACAATTTCTCGAAAACCCACCACATCAGATTAAAAAGCGTATTTCATCTCTTGATTCCCAAGCCATTAATTGTTTGTTGAAGGGGAAAGCATGAAAGAACAAATTACAGATTTAGAAAGATGCTGGTTTTTATCCCCACCTTGGGGACAAGCCATAC
>NZ_JACJRY010000116.1:0-3283 GCF_014697485.1 Anabaena sp. FACHB-83
TAAAAAGAGACCTGGCGCCGAGCAATTGTGGCAGGAGGCGACCCTCCAACTATCGTAGCCGCAGCAGCGTTTCACCTCTGAGTTCGGGATGTATCAGTGTGGTTCCACCGCGCCATAGGCACCAGGAAAGACAGTGAACAGAGAGCAGTTATCAGTTATCAAACAACTGTCACTGATTCAGAAACCCTGAAGACTGCAAGAAACGCGATATTCACCAATGTATTCACTGTTAACTGGTAACTGAAATTGAGGTCAAGCCCTCGGTCTGTTAGCACGGCTCGGCTACATACATTACTGCACTTCCACCTACCGCCTAAGAACCTGTGTTCTACAGGTGACCTTACCTACTTAAAGTAGTGAGAACACTCATCTTGAGGTGGGCTTCCCACTTAGATGCTTTCAGCGGTTATCCGCTCCGCACTTGGCTACCCAGCGTCTACTGTTGGTACAATAACTGGTACACCAGCGGTGCGTCCTTCCCGGTCCTCTCGTACTAAGGAAGGCTCCTCTCAATGTTCTAACGCCTGCACCGGATATGGACCGAACTGTCTCACGACGTTCTGAACCCAGCTCACGTACCGCTTTAATGGGCGAACAGCCCAACCCTTGGGACGTACTTCCGCCCCAGGTTGC
Organism: Anabaena sp. FACHB-83; assembly: GCF_014697485.1. NCBI lineage: Bacteria > Bacillati > Cyanobacteriota > Cyanophyceae > Nostocales > Nostocaceae > Anabaena > Anabaena sp. FACHB-83. The sequence goes on from NZ_JACJRY010000116.1 coordinate 634, forward strand.
GATGAGCCGACATCGAGGTGCCAAACCTCCCCGTCGATGTGGACTCTTGGGGGAGATCAGCCTGTTATCCCTAGAGTAACTTTTATCCGTTGAGCGACGGCCATTCCACTCTGCGCCGTCGGATCACTAAGGCCTACTTTCGTACCTGCTCGACTTGTCAGTCTTGCAGTCAAGCTCCCTTTTTGCCTTTACACTCGCCGCACGGTTTCCAAGCGTGCTGAGGGAACCTTTGCGCGCCTCCGTTACCTTTTAGGAGGCGACCGCCCCAGTCAAACTGCCCACCTGAAACTGTCCTTCTACCGGATCACGGTAGGAAGTTAGAATCCTAGCTTCGCCAGAGTGGTATCTCACCGTTGACTCCATATTCCCCACAAGGAATATCTCTTCGTCTCCCACCTATCCTGCGCAAGCGAAGCCCGGACACCATTCCAGGCTACAGTAAAGCTTCATAGGGTCTTTCTGTCCAGGTGCAGGCAGTCCGTATCTTCACAGACATTCCTATTTCGCCGAGTCTCTCTCTGAGACACCATCCAGATCGTTACGCCTTTCGTGCGGGTCGGAACTTACCCGACAAGGAATTTCGCTACCTTAGGACCGTTATAGTTACGGCCGCCGTTCACCGGGGCTTCGGTCGTCAGCTTCATGTTGCCACTGACCAACTTCCTTAACCTTCCGGCACTGGGCAGGCGTCAGCCCCCATACTTCCTCTTACGAGTTTGCGGAGACCTGTGTTTTTGGTAAACAGTCGCCTGGATCTCTTCACTGCGACCCACTCTCGTGGGCACCCCTTCTTCCGAAGTTACGGGGCCATTTTGCCGAGTTCCTTAGAGAGAGTTATCTCGCGCCCCTTAGTTTACTCAACCTCCCTACCTGTGTCGGTTTCGGGTACGGGTACTATATGTTCATCACATCACAAGCTTTTCTTGGCACTATCTTTCACTACTCGGAGTCCGTAAACCCCTCCCAAACCAATCAGGGTGTAGCTATTTTTTATGCGTCCCTCGTCATGCTCCCATATCGTAGTCAGGGAATCTTCACCCTGTGTCCATCGACTACGCCTTTCGACCTCGCCTTAGGACCCGACTCACCCAGAGCGGACGAACCTGGCTCTGGAACCCTTAGGGTTTCGGGGCATTGGATTCTCACCAATGTTTGCGCTACTCAAGCCGACATTCTCACTTCCGTTTCGTCCACAGCTGCTCGCCGCTACTGCTTCTACCTACGACGGAACGCTCCCCTACCGATTAATTTTTCGTTAATCCCACAGCTTCGGTACATCACTTAGCCCCGTTCATTTTCGGCGCAAGACCGCTTGACTAGTGAGCTATTACGCACTCTTTCAAGGGTGGCTGCTTCTAGGCAAACCTCCTAGTTGTCTATGCAGTCTCACCTCCTTTATCACTTAGTGATGATTTGGGGACCTTAGCTGGTGGTCTGGGCTGTTTCCCTCTTGACAATGAAGCTTATCCCCCACTGTCTCACTGGCTGTGTGTCCATCGGGTATTCTGAGTTTGTCTCGATTTGGTACCGGTCTCCCAGCCCGCACCGAAACAGTGCTTTACCCCCCGACTATAATCACAACCGCTGCGCCTCAACACATTTCGGGGAGAACCAGCTAGCTCCTGGTTCGATTGGCATTTCACCCCTAACCACAGCTCATCCGCCGATTTTTCAACATCGGTCGGTGCGGACCTCCACTTGGTGTTACCCAAGCTTCATCCTGGCCATGGTTAGATCACCAGGGTTCGGGTCTATAAACACTGATTATCGCCCTTTTCAGACTCGGTTTCCCTTTGGCTCCAGCATTCTCGCTTTAACCTACCAGTGCCTATAAGTCGCCGGCTCATTCTTCAACAGGCACGCGGTCATCCGTTTAATCGGACTCCCACTGCTTGTAAGCTCACGGTTTCATGTTCTTTTTCACTCCCCTTCCGGGGTTCTTTTCACCTTTCCCTCGCGGTACTTGTTCTCTATCGGTCACACAGTAGTATTTAGCCTTACGAGATGGTCCTCGCTGATTCACATGGGATTCCTCGTGCCCCATGCTACTCGGGATTCAGCTTCTATCCTTTGACTTTCGACTACAAGACTTTCACTTTCTTTGGTGCAGTATTTAGCTGCTTCGTCTAGCCTCTAGATTCGATTTTGCTGTCCCACTACCCCAAAAGATAAATCCTTTGGTTTAGGCTCTTCCCCTTTCGCTCACCACTACTTAGGGAATCTCTTTTGATTTCTTTTCCTCCAGCTACTAAGATGTTTCAGTTCGCTGGGTTCGCTCTTGACTGTCTATATATTCAACAGCCAGTATTCAGGGTTGCCCCATTCGGACACCTCCGGCTCAATGTTTGCTTCCAACTCCCCGGAGTATTTCGTCGGTAACCACGTCCTTCTTCGCCTCTGTGTGCCTAGGTATCCACCATGAGCCCTTTTTCGCTTGACCACAATCAATACATTCGGCTTTCTTCATGCAATCATCTGTCTTTTGCTTCTTGTCTCCAGCTTTTTTTGCTTTCTGACTTTCCACTTTTGACTTTTTGACTGCCTGCTTTTTTCGCGTTTCTATGCAGTTTTCAAGGTTCTGGCTAGGAATCACCCCAGCATTCTAACCACTTCTTCCTCGCGTTAGGTGCTGTTCTTCCTTCTTTCTTTT
>NZ_JACJRY010000012.1:0-201520 GCF_014697485.1 Anabaena sp. FACHB-83
TTCTCAATCACCTTCCGATTCATCTTCATCGCTGGAGTTCTTTTCCTTCTACTCCTGTTGACGATTTCTTCTGCTTTAACTCCTCCTAATTGTAAAAAACCTACACCTGTCAGGGGTGGGAGGTGTGGGAGGATGGTGAAGAAATCTTTCCCCCAAACTCCCCAAACCCCCCAAACTCCCCAAACCCCCCACACTTCCCAAACTCCCCTCTCTCCCCACACCCCCCACACCTCCCACACCCCCCACACCCTGTTCCAAAACCTTATTTTTCGTTTTTTTGCGTAAATCCTCAGATTATCCAGTCAAGCACCTCCGTATTCTCGCCCTCATCCCAAATTTATACACAAGTAAATTCTCTCAAATTCATCAGTAACAAATTTCCTGTTTTTCCTCGATTCTTTTTTGCTCAAAAACTTGAATAATAAAGTTATGGTAAAGACAAAGAAGCTAGTCACTTCCTAATGTCATTGCCAGAGGCTTTTGAATTTTCAGTTATCTAAATTCAAAAACTCAAATCAATTCTGCATCTACCTTGAGGTTTTTTAATTCTCAATTGGCACTAACTCCCAATTCTCAATTCTTTCTCCTCCTAGCTAATAGCTAGACATAAGAATAGATTTTCTGTAATTGTCGTTAGTTTCTTTGAGAAAAGTAGATTTAGCTACAATCACCAAAGGAGTGTAGAATTATGTCTTTCGCAGGTATCCCAAGTCATTCTCATCAAGCACTACACACAGCAAAAAACACCCAAACTTTTGCTAATCCTATTAACATCGTGTTTTTTGTAAGTTCCTGCATCATTTTATCAACTTCTAGCTTGATGATCCTCTCTTCTGTTATTCCTGCAATTACTTCTGCCCTTTCATTACCTACGGCTCATCCGACATCTATTCCTTGGATTAATAATGAGTCTGACTGTAGACATACTGGCAGAAGTTGGCAGGATAATAAATGTTGGGATCATGAACATAACTTAATGTTTTAATCCTCCGTCACAATCCTTCATAGAGATATGTATTGCCATAGCTTAACAAGTACTACGCACAAACATCATGCTTTTCTAAAACAGTTTTTAGCTAGTATTCCGCCGCAAACAGCAGCAACGTTTACGGAAATACAATTAATAGCAATTCAACAAGCATTTCAACAAAAATTTAGTAATTGTGCGGCTGTGGATATCAAATTCTCTATTCCTTTACCAAAGCAGCATTTTTCTCTAACAATCAGGGTTGGTAAGGATAAAAAATCTAAAAAACGTCTCAATTACCCAATTTATCAGCAACTAAATCAAGTAATAGTTACCAAGTCTGGTTTAAGAATTATTACAGCCTTGATGGGAACACTTTGTATGATAGAAGTAGTGCCATCAATTCCCACAACTTTATTCCCTGCAAAAAGGTCGATATATTACCATCCTTGACTGGCAAGTTTAAGATTAATTCTGATCATAGAAAATACTGAGGTGTATTAAATTTTTGTAAGCAAAAATATTAATGATACCTGACATCTCATCATCTATCTTGTTCCAGACATCTATATAATGCTTCTCAACTATCACAGCCCCGATAATATACACCAGACTATCGTCCGTCAGCCGCTAACGGTTCATCCCAAGATGCGGCTTCTGGATGTGATTGCGCTCATAAATGAAGCACAAGCTAATTTTCGGGATGCGCCTAGCAAAAATAATTCTGCATCAAACAACTTCACTAAAGATATTAATAATATTGCATCTCAAGTTGCTAGTTGTGTTTTAGTGGTTGATGACTCGCAGTTAGTCGGGATTCTCACCCAGCGAGACTTAATTAAAATGGCAGCCGAAAGAAAGAATCTAGAAGGTATCAGTGTTGCTGAAGTGATGACAACAGAGTTAGTAACGCTGAAGATAGAAGATTTTAAAGATGTTTTTACAGCGTTAAATTTACTGAGAAAACATCGGATTTGTCATCTACCAATTATCGGGGAGCAAGAGGAATTGATTGGATTAGTGACACCTACGAGTCTACTGGCAGTTACTATTCAACAAGCTGGACTATATAATTATGCGCGAGTCAAGCTTGCCGAACGCCAACGCATTGAGGCTGAGTTGCGTTTAGAGCGTAATTTTATTTCGACAATTTTTAATCTGACAGATGCTTTAGTAGTTGTCTTAGATAGTCAAGGAAGAATTGTCCGCTTTAATCAGACTTGCGAACAAGCTACAGGTTACGCATTTGAAGCGGCTCAAGGAAAATCTGTTTGGAATGTGCTGATGTTACCAGACATCACAGAATGTCTGAAAAATCTCTTTCAAAATTTGGCAACCAGAGAGTTTCCCCAACGTTATGAAGCTATTTTAATTAATCAGGATGGCGATCGCCGCTTAATTTCCTGGTCAAATAAAGTTTTACTCAATAATGATGACCAAATTCACTATATCGTCTGTACAGGGATAGACATCACCGAAAGTCGCCAAGCCCAAGAAGAACTGCAACAAGCCAAAGAACAATTACAAACAGTCTTAGATGCAGTACCAGGGTTTGTATCTTGGGTAAGTACGGATGGCTATTATTTAGGGGTGAATCGTCATTTGGCGGAAAGTTTCAACTTAACAGCCGATAATTTTGTGGGACAAGAATTGGGTTTTCTGCAAAATAGCCCCCAATTTACAGAGTTTATGCACGACTTTCTACATCGACAAGATGTAGCTGATTCTAGTGTTGTCGATACCCAAATCAACGGGTTCACACGTAAATACTTAGTCATAGCGCAAAAATATCAACAAAACACGGCGGCGGTGGCTGTGGGAATTGACATTACAGAACGCAAGCAAGCAGAAATTGCCTTAGCAGAATCAGAAGCCATGTTGCGCTCTGTCTTGAAAAGTACACCTAGCATGGTACGAGTTGTTAATGCTGAAGGGAAAATTTCTTTTATTAACCAAACTACACCTCATCTATCCTGGGAGGAAGTTGTAGGTACAAGTATTGATGACTATGTATTACCAGAAGACTCGGAAATTCAACGTTCTGCTTTAGAGAAGGTTTTTGCCCAAGGAGAAGTTGTCAGCTACGAAACTCGTGCTTTAGACAGGCAAACAAATTTGCAATATTGTCACTCTCAGATTGGCCCCATTTGGCACAACCAACAAGTTACAGGTGCAGTAATTATTACCAACGATATTACAGATCGCAAGCAAACAGAAATTGCTTTACAACGAGCGCAAGAAGCACTGCAACAACTGAATCGAGATTTAGAAGCTAGGGTTGAGCAGCGCACTTTAGCATTACAAGAAAGTGAAGCTGAACTCAGAGCTATTTTTAATCAAGCTGCTGTAGGAATTAAACTAGAAACTTTAGATGGGCAGTTACTCAAGGTCAATCAAAAATTATGTGAACTGTTGGGTTATAGCCAAGTAGAACTGATGAATAAAACCTTTAAAGATTTGACTTATGCAGATGATATTGCCCATCATCAAAAAAACTTAGCAAAATTAATTTCAGGAGAAATAGAAACATTTTCCATAGAAAAGCGGTGTTTACATAAAAATGGTCATCCGATTTGGATTAATCTCACAGTTTCTCTAATTCGAGATGTGGTTGGTAAACCACTTTATTCGGTGGGAATAGTGAAAGATATTCGGAATCAAAAACAAGCCGAAGAAGATTTAAAACGTCAATTTGCCGCAGTTGAAGCAGCTATAGATGGAATTGCAATTTTAAGTGGTAATGTCTACACTTATCTGAATCAAGCTCATGTTGAGATGTTTGGCTATACTAATCCAGAAGAACTGATTGGTAAGAGTTGGTCAGAAATTTACGAGCCACAAGAAGTTCAACGTTTTGAAAACGAAATTTTTCCCACTTTAATGCAGCAGAAACATTGGCGAGGGGAGACGATCGCCAAACGTAAAGATGGTAGTTATTTTGCTGAGGAAGTATCCTTAACTATTTCCGAACAAGGTGATTTAATTTGTGTCTGTCGGGATATTAGCGATCGCAAAAAAGCAGAAGCAGATATTTGCAAAGCATTAGCCAAAGAAAAAGAACTCAGCGAGTTAAAATCTCGGTTTATTTCCATGACCTCCCATGAGTTCCGCACTCCTTTAGCTGTCATTGCTTCTTCGGCTGGTATTTTAAAAAGCTTCAGCCATAAACTGGAGGAACAACAAAAACAAAAACATCTCCAGTGCATTCAAACCTATGTACAGCACACTACTCAACTTTTAGATGATATTTTGCTAATTAATAAAGCTGAAGCAGGTAAATTAGCTTTTGAGCCAAATTATCTTGATTTAGTCAATTTCTGTCATACCTTAGTCGAAGAAATTCAACTGAGTTCTCCTGAACATCATTTAGTTTTTTGTCATCCGCCTCAAAATAGCCAGCTAGATGGTGAGTCAGTCATGGCTTATATGGATAAAAAACTCCTGCGACAAATCTTAAGCAACTTGCTTTCTAACGCAGTCAAATACTCACCAAATAACAGTCGTATTCAAATTGATTTATTAATTCAAAATCAAAATGCTGTTTTTCTCATTCAAGATGAAGGTATTGGCATTTCTCCCGAAGAACATCAAAACTTGTTTGAGCCATTTTTCCGAGCTAGTAATGTGGGGAATGTCCCCGGTACAGGATTGGGTTTGGCAATCGTTCATAAGTGTGTAGACCTACATCAAGGCAGAATTACCATCGCCAGTCAAGTCGGCTTTGGGACAACATTTAGAGTGGAATTACCCTTGGTGGTTAAATCAGTAAATTAAATTTTATTTGATGTTATTCATCACGGATTTTTGGGAAATATAAATATAGAGAATCTATGTAGAAATCAGCCTAAGTTTGCTAAACGCTTAACTTAGAAAAATTACGCGTAGACTTTCTTGTGCGTGGATGAATATGGGGAAACTTTTGAGATAATTTTTTAATAAAATTAATGACCAAAAAAATATTAGTGATTGAAGATGAAGTTCAAATCTGCTCGAACATTCAGCAGATTTTAGGTTTATCGGATTTTCAGACTATTAGTGCGAATAATGGCATCGATGGATTAAGCCTAGCTAAATCAGACAAACCAGATTTGATATGTTGTGACATTATGATGCCTGATTTAGATGGTTATGGCGTACTTAAAGCCTTACGTGAAGACCCGGAAACTGATTCTATCCCGGTAATTTTGCTGACAGCAAAAGTTGAGCGTAGTGATTTACGTTATGGCATGGAATTAGGAGCAGATGATTACATCACAAAACCTTTTTCACCAGAAGAACTGTTGAAGGCAATTGAGATGAGATTAGCACGGGTAGTAAAACCTACCTTGATGAAACAAAAGTATGAAAAAGAACGTCAACAAAATATCAAACTCAAACAAGAAATTCAAGTTAGCCAGCAAAAGTTAGAAGAAACTAAGCAGTTGGCTGATATGCGGAATGATGTTTTAGAAAAGCTGTTGCAAGATTTAAGTAATCCGCTTTCTAATATTAATATGGCGGTGCATATGCTCAAGCAGGTGCAATCAGATAATGACCGCGATCGCTACTTGAAGATTTTACAAGAAGAGTATGACCGGGAAATAATGCTTTTAAATGAAATGAAAAATTTACAAGCATTATTAACTCCAGAAAATGCCAAAATTTTGCAAAAGTTTAATTTACTTCATCACAGTAAATAAATTGTATTTGATGCCTGAGATTATTGATTCCAATACCTATATATTTTTAAGGCTATCAGGGTTGTCATTCTATTCCCAAAAACAATAATTTATCTTTTTAAATTCTTTAGATGAACACAATTTTGATTATAGAAGACGAACCCCAAGTTCGAGAAAATATTCTGGAAATTTTACAATTTTCCAACTTTGAAACCTTGGCAGCACCCAATGGCAAAATAGGATTAGAAATTGCTCAGACACAATTACCCGATTTAATTATCTGCGACATTATGATGCCTGAGTTAGATGGCTATAGTGTGCTGTCGGCGCTGCGTCAAAATGAAGCAACGATTAATATCCCTTTAATATTTGTGACGGCAAAAGCAGAACGTTCAGATTTTCGTGTAGGAATGGATTTTGGTGCTGATGACTATTTAACTAAGCCCTTTACTCCCGAAGAACTGCTGAATGCAATTGCCGTCCGGCTGAACAAAAAAGCTATGGTTGATCGCCAATCGCAAGCCAAGCTAGATGAGTTACGGATGAATATTATCCACTCATTACCCCATGAAATTAATACGCCTTTAAATGGCATTATTGGGATGACTCAATTGTTAATTGAGCATTCAGATATGATTGATGAATCTGAAGAAATTGAAATTGTCGAATCGATTTACACATCAGCTAATCGGTTGCATAGACTAGCACAAAGGTTTTTACTCTATAGTAATTTGGAACTAGTCGCCAGAAACCCAGAAAAGGTGCGACAAATTCAAGAAGAATTAGATAACTGCTTGAGTAAAACAGTAATTAGTGAGATTTGCTTTCAGAAAGTGAAAGCAGCAAGTAGAGAAAAAGATTTAAAGTTAGGATTAACCGAATCTCTGCTAAAATTACCGCAAGAAAAATTGCATATTCTGGTTGAAGAACTAATAGATAATGCTTTGAAATTTTCGCTCCCCAGTAATGAAGTGCAAGTCTTGAGCCAGGTAAATGGTGATAAATATCAATTAGATGTCATTGATCATGGTCAAGGTATGACATCTGAAGAAATCGAAAAAATTGGGGCATTAATTCAATTTAATCGCAAGTTATATGAACAACAAGGTTCTGGTTTAGGATTAGCGATTGTGCAGCATATCGTGAAATTGTATCAAGGTGAATTTTTCATTCATAGTACTCCTGGTCAAGGCACTAAGATTAGTGTTACTTTACCTTGTTTATGACTTGTTAGTAGGAACAGAGAAATATCTGCTCCTACTGTTTGAGGTTTAATTCTTGGAAGTGTTGAGAAGATTCATTCAAAATTAATTTATCGGGTTTTGCTACTTGCTCATTAATTTTGATGTGATAAGTACCTTGGGGCAACCGCTCTAAATAGTAAACGCCAGCATCATTAGTTACAGAAAAACGGCGTTGTTGTGTTTGGGGCGCAATTGCTTCGACACGCGCACCTGCAATGGGAGTACCTGATTCATCTGTAACTATTCCAGAGAGACTATAGCAGAGGTGAAAAGGTACAAGCACAGGAGTATAACTACCAGCAATGACTTCAACTGCATAGCTATCAACTGCGGTTTCCCAATCTATCGGGAATCCTGAAGGATCAATGTCCAGACGATAAGTTCCAGGTACTAACGAGACTATAATGCGTTTTTTTTGAACATCTGGACGAAATGATTTGATGGGTAAATTATTCAGGATGAAGAGTAAATCAGAGTTTTCTGTATATATTGGTTCACCGCGATCGCGTTTGTTGTTATTATTTTTGTCAAAAAATGGTTGGATCAATAATCCTCCCACAGAACGCAATCGATCTGATTGGCGATCGCCAGGAAATATCCCGTTATGAAAATTCAGACTAGAGACAATCTCTAAACTGTAAGAAGTTTGATCAGAACTAATGGAACCGCCTTCATATCTTCCTCGCACTAATAGCCCCGGAATCACCGCAGTTTGCAAAGTGACGATTAACCCTGAATGACGAGAACCAATACCATATCCCAATTCCACATCCCAAAGATTTCTACCATCAGCAGTTCGTTCTGGTGTACGATAACGCCAAGCTAAAGTTGCTAAGTTATCAAAGTGATTTAAGTTGCGTGTTTCATAACCCAGTCTGAGAGAATGTCCACTTTGTAAAACCGTATCACCAGATAAGTTGTAATTTAGTTGGGATCTGGTAGCAATTTCATTACCTTGATGACTCAAAGATAATAACCCTAAACGTTGATCAAGGCTCCAATGGCAATGGTTTTCTGCATCCAAGCTCAAACGACCTAAAGAAAACCATTCTCCAAAACTAAATGATGTCTGCACACCAGTTTCCCAACCATGACGACTGTCATAGTTACCCAACAAAGTTAAATGAGGCGAAAAGCGCCAATCCAAATTCAATCGGCTGGAAAATTTATCAGTATTCAATTTGACAGTTAAATTCTGAGTGGGAAAGAAACGCGCATTCGCATCAAGATCCCACTTACCATCTTGATTGCCTGAAAGCACAGAAGCCGCCACTTCTAGAGGAAAATTATCTGGTCGAAAAAATATTTCTCCTAATGCTTGAAGATTTTGATCGTAGATCAAGCCAGCGCCTAATGTTAAATTTTCTGACACACCCCACCTACGGGCGATTCCCCCTTGAAATTCCTGCAAATCTCCAAAAAAATTTTGACTTGGTTCGCCAGATAATTTTCGTCGCCAGCCACCGGAAACAATTGTTGCTGATGCACCTGGGGGAATTTGTCCGGGAATATTGGAGAAAGTTGCAGCGCGAATTTCTGGTTGTGCTGTTAGTCTTCCTTCGGGATACAGAAAGACACGATAGTTACCTGCTGATAATTGTCCACTAGTTAAATTTTCAAAGCGGTATATCCCCGCAGAATCTACTAAAATTTCGGCGATTGGGCGATCGCCTAAACCTTGCATTAACCTAACTAATGTTCCCGGTGCAGCTTCACCAACAATTGTGTGGCTAATTTTTTCAGCTTGTAAACGTTGAGTGGGGCTAAAACTACCACCTTCTTGGGGGATTAATGCTTTGAATCCCTGTCTTTGAATCGTAGTCAAACCCCAATATTGTTTGCTGCTGTGACTACGCCAAAAAGTTGGCTGAGAACCAACAATATAATCAGCGTTATCTGTTTCTCTTAAATATTGAGCTTCTGCTAAATTCCAAGTCTGGGAGTCTGTTAAGTCTTTTTGCTGCCCACGCAGAAAGAAACTACCATTAAAAATACTACCAACAGCTATAGTTTCTCCTACAAAAGTAGGCGTTGAAGTACCTGAACCACTGGTATTAACTCTTTGCTCAATGGCTGTAATAGTTTGTTGAGGAGCTTTAACAGTTGGTAATCCAGCTAATTGCAGAGGAATTACATTTTTTTGCTCAACAGAAGATACTGTTTGGTTTAACCAAGACGGATTTAAGATAATGGCATAATCATTAATATCAAACTCTGCTGTTACCCCAAACAAAGTTTGTAATTGTTGAATCGAAAATACTACACCTAATTCTGGATCATGAATTAATTGCTGGGAGTCAAGGCGAATTACGAACCCAGGAGAACGCACTTCTATCTGACCATCGCCTAAAGATGTCACAGATAATTTGAGAGCTTGAATCACCGCATCATAGGAAATCAACCAGTGTTCTAAGTTAACGGCTGCTGTGCCGTTTTCTTGACCACGGACAAATACACTGGGAAGTACATTTTGTTTACCGACATTGATTCCTACGGGAAAAATAGAAAATTCCTCTGGTACCCCGATTTGTGGTGCAGAGGATTGTGTGTTTTGGCGGAATAAATTTGAGTGAGAATCTGCCGCAAATACTTGACAAGAAGTGATTGGTAGTAGAGAAAAAGTAAAAAATACTAGCACCCAGGGAAATTGATTCATTTACCAGAAACGGTATGCACAGGAATTATGAAATTGACATTGAATTTCTGCTGATTTTGTTGTTTATCACCCCAGAGCAATTCACCTGTTAGCTGATATTGACCAGATGCTAAAGCTGTTTTTCCTGGCTGGAGATAATTGATGGGAATGTAGCGATCGCTTTCAGCAATAATATAATTAGACTCTGCCCTACCTTGTTTAATTACCTTGTTATCTTGCTGTAAAGTCCATTTAACTGTTGTTTTAGCAGAGACTTTACCGGAATTTTTAATTAATAATTGAATTTGCTGCTGTTCTGGATTCCAAACGGCACTATCAACTACTAAATTGGGAGATAAATTGCCTTGGTGGACATAAATGGTTGCGCCTATTCTTGTGGCAATATTAACTTTATTACCACTGTTATCTTTCACCTCGTCCAATTTTTCAGTAAAAATTACCGCCCGATATTCTCCTTCAGGGAAATTAGGCGGAAAGCGAGTTATCAAACGCACTTTTCTGGTGACTCCTGGAGGGATGACTAACTCTCGCGGTGAGAATTGCAGATATGGATTCAGGTCATTGGGACTAGAAGTTAAAGTTGTAAATCCCGTCACGCGGTCATAGGTAAAAGGTTGAGCATAGACACGAGCGCGAAAGGGCTGATCACTTGTATTACTAACATTAATACTAGCTTGGGCTTGACCACGATTAGCCTGCAACTCAACAATCATTGGTGAAAGATTGACTTGTGAATGTGCAGGAATATTCGCTAACAAAGTTACTAGTAAACTCCAACTTGCTAGTTTTAAAGTTGATTTAATAAATAAATTTTTGGTAATCATTTTCAAAAATTAAAGCTCCTAAAAAAGTTTTTAGGAGCCGTTAACCCCCCTACATCAAGTTCAGAATTACTTATGGTGCAACTGTTAAAGTAACAGTGTAATTGTATGTACTGGCTGGAATAATAGTCGAACCATTACTGACATTCATCCCAATTGAAATATTTGTGGCTTCACCAGTCGCTAAAGTCACAGGAGTACCAGCATTTGTCGTGGTGTTACTTGAATTTAAAGATGTACTAGTTGCTGTTAATGTACTAGTCTTTGTGGCACTACCTAAAGCAACAGTATCACTACCACTTTGAGTTGGTGCAGAGATACTCAATTTGGCAGCATAGTTACAAGTAACACTGGTTGAACCAGTACTACCATTGGCTGTACTAATAGAAGTTGAGTTAGCACCTGCAACTCCTAAAGTACCTGCGGTAGCACTTCCAAAAACACAAGTTGGAGCAATAGTACCGCTTGCAGAAACATTTTGAGTTTCAGCAAAGGCTCTGGGAGCAGCCAATAAAGTACCTGTAACCAATAAAGTAGCAGTAACTAAAAAACGACGAACCATAGTAAATCCCCCCTATTCAATAAGTTAATGGAATTGATTTATCAAAGAATTTAATGTTCCAAAGGCTGGCATTTAGCTAATATTAATTAGCTGAAATGCTCAACCAAACATCAAACCAATTACTGACACTCAGTGATTTGAAAAGCAAACAATATTAGAAGTTATTTAGGTGTTTCTTCTTCAATTTTGTTGCTTTCGATATTGTTAATTTAACAATTTCATCAACTATGAAGAAGCGAAAAATTACCAAAATCTCAATAGATGCTATCCAAGTAAAACTACGACAAAACTTCCAGTACAGAAGTAAGTGTTTGTTCTGAATCCTTAACTTTCCTATCAGGGTTTATGTATGTATGTAGGGGGATAAGGAGACAAGGGAGTATAAAGTTTTGTTGAGTAAAGCCTGATTATTCAATCCGCAGAGTCAGCAGGTTAAAGCAAAAATGCTACAGGCAGTATCCCAGATGCTTTGCAGATCAACTTGCGTATATTTGTCTGTATACTTTTAAAGGTATCCGTAGTTGCAGCACTAACTACTTATCTTTACACCCATTCTTAATAGACAAAGTTTTTGCGTAAGTCCCACTGGCGATCAGGCATAATTTATGCTTGCTCTATCAAGCAAACAGATGTATCTTAAAAAGTGTCTGCTAAATAAAGTCATAGCTAAAACCATCTGAGGCGATTTCGCCTTATGAGCTTAATTTTCAGAAATTAAGATTTTTTTGGCTGTGCTGAGTAGGGTGGCTCATTGGTTAGGAAATCGTAGAAGTTGTGAAAATTCTGCTGGTAGAAGATGATTTACCAACTGCATCCGTACTGAGTGATGTTCTCAAGGCGGAGTATTATACAGTTGAATTAGCAACCGATGGTCAAAATGGATTGGCTTTAGCAAGCTTGTCTAATTTTGACTTGATATTGTTAGATTTGCTGATACCCAAACTCGATGGAATTAATCTTTGTCGTCAACTCCGCGCTCAGGGGGTGCAGAAGCCGATTCTGTTGCTCACGGCGAAAGACCACAGTCATGATGTGGTTACAGGATTGGATGCAGGTGCAGATGATTACGTCACAAAACCTTACGATATTTCAGAATTATTAGCCAGGATACGAGCATTGCTGCGGCGTGGACAGACAGAACTAACACCAAGTCTGCTGCGTTGGGAAAATCTCTGCATTAATACCGTCTCAGCAGAAGTGACATACCAAGATAAAGTTATATCTTTAAGTCCCAAGGAATATAGTTTGCTAGGGCTGTTTTTGCGTCATCCACAGCGCGTATTTAGTCGCAGTGAAATTATTGACCGTCTTTGGTCAATCGATACGTCACCTAGTGAAGGCGCTGTGACTAATTTGATTAAAGACTTGCGACACAAGCTGAAAACAGCAGGAATGTCTGCGGAATTATTAGAGACAGTTTATGGTTTGGGTTATCGGCTGAAGACTGTGCCACAAACTCAGCAGACAGACACCACAGTAACAGCAAAACGGCAAACTGCGATCGCTTCTATTAAGAAAACTCTAGAACGCTACAAAGATACATTTCACCAACGAGTAAGTTTGCTAGAACAAGCTGCACAAGCCTTACAGCAAGGACAACTATCATCTAAACTACGACAGCAAACCAGTCAAGAAGCACATAAACTAGCCGGAACATTAGGCTCGTTTGGTTACAGCACAGGCTCAAAGTTAGCTCAGTCTATTGAACATTTACTGATTCAGGATAAAAATCTCACCTCACAGGATGCAGTGAAACTATCGCAATTAATTACTCAAATCCAAGAAACACTCACTCAGCCACCCACATCCAGCACCCTTGAGCAATTTGTCAATATCCAACTTCCTCTCGTGCTGGCTATCAATGATCAATCTTTTAATCACCAACTCAAAACGGAAGCTGTGAATTGGGGAATGCAGATAGAAGTAGCGATGAATTGGGAGAGTATTCAACATCAAGTTTCACAACTGCCCAAGGTGATTTTGCTTTATTTAAATGAGCAAGCATCAATGCCAAAGAGTTTACAACTGCTGAATCAACTCAAACAACAGTTTCCTAAAATCCCAATTTTTGTCATCGCCGAGCAGGAAAATTTAACGCAGCGAGTTGCGGTGGCTCGTGCTGGTGTCCAAGGATTTCTCTCTAACCCCAACACTAGGGAAGTTTTTCAAGTAATCACCCAAGTTTTACCCAAAACTCCGGCTCATCCAGCTAAGGTGATGATTTTAGACGATGATCCGATGATGCTGGAGATATTGAGCAACATACTGCTATCTTGGGGATTACAAGTCAAGACATTGCAAAATCCGCAAAAATTTTGGGAAACACTGGTTGAAACTCAACCTGATTTATTAATGATTGATTTAGAAATGCCGACATATAGTGGTGTAGACTTGTGTCGGGTGGTGAGACAAGATCCTCATTGGAGAAATTTACCAATTTTAGTAGTAACTGCCCATAAAGATATGAAATCTGTTCAACAAGTATTAGCAGCAGGAGCCGATGATTTTATTGGTAAGCCTGTAGTGGGGACAGATTTAATCCATCGTGTTATGAGCCGAATTGATCGCTATCGTGTACAGCAACAACTCTTGACTTAATAAGACCACACTCATACAGTACTCTGAGTATTAAGTAATGAGTAATGAGTAATAAGTAAATTTTTTACTCGTTACTTTTTTCAATCATTCATCAACATCGAATCTGCTGTATTAATTACCTTACTACCCAAGCGATCGCACTTCCACAATTTTGTCAGTAGCATTAACAGAACCATGAGCAAACGCATTCTTGTCATCGATGATGAAGAATCACTTCGAGATTTAGCCTGCACATGCTTAGAAGATTTAGGTGGCTGGGAAACAATACCCGCCCAATCAGGTCATGAAGGACTTTTACAAGTCCAAGAGCAGATTTTAGATGCTATTCTCCTAGATGTGTCTATGCCTGATATGGATGGGTTTCAATTTTACGAGCAAATCAAAGCCAACCCTAAAACCCAAACAATTCCAATAATTCTACTCACCGCCAAAGTCTTACCAGACGACTACAAGCGTTTTGCTCAATTAGATATAGAAGGCATCATCAATAAACCATTTAACCCCGTTCTGATTTGTGAACAAATAGCTCAAATCCTTGCTTGGTAAGCCTAATTAGGGGAGTTGGGAGTAGATAACGAATTTCTCACGTATGGGGAGTGTGGGGAGTGTGGGGAGTGTGGGGGGAAAGATTTCTTCACCATCCTCCCACCCTTCCCACACCCCTGGAGGTAGATAATCATGACCAATAACAAATGATCATTGAACACCCTTATCAGTTTCTTATTTTCTTGATTTAAGCTGAGTTCATCACTATTTATCCAGCGTTTTTTACATGACCATCAAGACAATATTGTTAATTGATGATGAACCGACTATTCGAGAACTGGTACAAATTTGTTTACACGATTTGGTGGGATGGAAAGTTATAACTGCCGCTTCCGCCCAAGCCGCCCTTCAACACCTAGAGGTAGAATCTCCTGATGCTATCCTGCTGGATGTTGTTATGCCCGGTATGGACGTTACGACATTTTTGCATAGATTTCACGAAAGACATTCAACTAAATTAATTCCAATAATTTTTTTGAGTGTAATTGCTGATTGGTTTACCTCACAACAACTCCAGCAACTTGGTGTGGTGAAAGCAATTGCTAAACCTTTTAACCCCTTAACTTTACCTGAGCAAATTATTTGCGCTTTAGGCTGGAGTGTACAACCTGAATGTGAATCTGTTCTTTAAATAATAAATAAGCCACAAACAATATCATGTTTTGCCATCTCATACCAATTTAATATGAAGACGCATATAAAAATCAATTACCCCCCTTATTCCCCCCTTTCCAAGGGGGGAAATAAGACAATCTAGTTCCCTCCCCTTTATAAGGGGAGGGTTAGGGAGGGGTAAAATACTGTGCAGATTTACATAAAATTGGTATCAGATACTGTGAACTAAATCACAATTACTTTGCTAAATATAGGACTCATCTTTGATTTGGGAAAAAAATCAGTACACTCAGATCAGGCTTCTTTCCTACTCCCGACTCCCCATTCCCTATTCCCGACCTACACAAATAAATTCAGAAATCAAACCGGATTCCTATAACTCTTGACACTTAAAGCAAGTAGAGCAAAATACATACTAGTTTCCCTCTAATTCTCGGCATAGATAAACCATCACAATTTATCCATTAGATTTTATGTACGCCAAAAATTTTGCTCCAAAAACCATGAATTTACAGCAACATAAAACTAAGAGAAGGAGAGGTGTTGTTCTCACTTCCACAGGTATACAACGTTTACAAGAAGCAATTATATCTTGGGAAATTCTTAAAAATCAGGGATATCGTTTAACTCTAGAGGAACTGAGTAGACAGGTAAATATTTCTACAAAAACTTTAAGCCGATTATGGTCTTTGAGTAAAGGTGTAGATCAAAAGACTCTCAAATTATGCTTTAGTGCATTTAATTTAAAACTACAAAAAGAAGATTACACTATTTTAAATGACGCAGAAGAAACAGGAATATTCAGTTTTCTATCAAAATATTCATCCTTGCAAACAGATAATTTTGCTCAATTTTCTCATCACCAAGAACAGTATTGGTTATATCCCAATGGCCCTGTAGCTTTAGATTCTCCCTTATATATTGAACGTCCACCAATAGAAGAAATAGTTTGTCGAGAAATTACTCGCCCAGGTTGTTTGATTCGGATTCGCGCTCCGAGACAGATGGGTAAAAGTTCTTTAGTATTACGTCTTTTAGCTTTTGCAAATCTCAAAAAATATCGGACTGTTAATGTTAATTGTC
Source organism: Anabaena sp. FACHB-83 (assembly GCF_014697485.1). Taxonomy (NCBI): domain Bacteria; kingdom Bacillati; phylum Cyanobacteriota; class Cyanophyceae; order Nostocales; family Nostocaceae; genus Anabaena; species Anabaena sp. FACHB-83. The sequence goes on from NZ_JACJRY010000012.1 coordinate 15,751, forward strand.
ATCAAATAGATAACCATTGTTTGACTGATTTAAATAAGCTTTTACGTTGTCTTTGCTGGGAAATTGCCCAACAATTAGAAATTGAGCCTAACTTGGATGATGAATGGGATGAAGAGGTTGGTTATAAATTAAGCTGTAGTTTCTACTTACAAAAGTATATTCTGCAACAAAGTGATAACCCCATAGTATTGGTATTGAGTGATGTGGATCGGTTTTTTGATTATCCCCACATAGCTCAAGAATTTTTTGCTTTGTTGCGTTCTTGGTGTGAGGAAGCACGTCAAAATCAAACTTGGCAAAAACTGAGATTAGTAGTGGTATATTCTACAGAACAATATGTTTCTCTAGATATTAATCGTTCTCCATTTAATATTGGCTTACCTATACGTCTGAGTGAATTTACTCAAACCCAGGTGGAAGATTTAGCCAGAAGATATGAGTTAGACTGGAGTCCTGGTCAAGAATCTACTCAATTGATGTCTTTAGTTGGTGGTCATCCAGCTTTAATTCAACTAGCTTTATATCATCTAGCTTCTGGTATTACTACTTTACAAGATTTGATCACAGAAGCGATCGCCAACGGAGGGATCTATCGCCATCACCTCTGGCGACACTGGATTAAATTACAAGGTAATCCCAATTTGGTTAAAAAATATACTGAGCTAGTTGGCTCACAGGCAAGCATGTCTGTTGACCCTATTGATGCTTATAAACTGGAAAGTCTAGGATTGATTTGTTTTGATGGCGATCGCATTCTACCGCGTTGCGAACTTTACCGTAATTATTTTCAAAAACAGCTACATACAACAATGGTATAGGAATCCGGTTTGATTTCTGAATTTATTTGTGTAGGTCGGGAATAGGGAATGGGGAGTCGGGAGTAGGAAAGAAGCCTGATCTGAGTGTACTGATTTTTTTCCCAAATCAAATATGAGTCCTACATAACTTCTCTATTGTTCAAATAACTTAGAGATGATTTATAAAGTAAAACTAGAATTTCTCATATTTACTTTATAAATGGTCTCTTCAAGCAAAATCCCAACTGATTTATCAACTAATACTAGAGAAGATCCATAAATTCATAATTTTTATCCTACAGGTAAATGATGATTTTGTAATTGGGGTGATGTGAAAGGTTGGATATATCTTAATTCTTCTAATTTATTTAAAATTTTACTGGCGCTTTGAGCAATTGTTTCTTGATTGGTTTTACATTCAACATCGGGTGTCAGAGGTACTTCGTAGATATCATCAATACCAGTAAAGTTTTTGATTTCCCCGGCTCTGGCTTTTTTATACAAACCTTTAATATCACGCTGTTCGCAAACTTCTAATGGAGCGTTGACATATACTTCAATAAAATCTCCAATTTTGGCTTTGACTTCTTCTCGAACTGCTCGATATGGCGAGATAGCCGCAACAATCACAATCACATTATTTCTCGTTAGCAAGTGTGCAACAAAACCAATCCGCCGAATATTTTCGTCTCGATCCTCTTTGCTGAAGGTTAAACCTTTGCTTAAGTTTTGACGAATTACGTCACCATCGAGTACTTCCAGTTTATAGTCTTGCGATCGCAGTTCTGTTTCCAAAAACTGACAGATAGTGGTTTTACCAGCACCACTCAAACCAGTTAACCAGATTGTGATACCACGCTGTTTCTCTACCATCTTACCTCTACAATAAATCTTTAATAACTGTGACTAAATGTAAATCTGATGTAGGTGGATAGATCAGGAAGACTGGATTTAAGTATCATATATTACAGATTTTATACTTATATTTCTAGGGAGTGTTTGTTGATCGCAGTCCAGAATCTCAGGACTTACGCACCACAATTGTCTATGGGGATTGGGTGTGGGGGTGAAAAAGTATGGAGTGTAAGAGTTTTGAATACTTACACTCTTATACCCTCATACCCCCGCACCCTTTACTAAAACCTTATTTTTTCGTTTTTTTGCGTAAGTCCTAAATATTTAGAAAATTGATTATCTGAGTTTATACCTGTGAAAACATTTAATTATTACAAAACATTACAAGATTTGTCATAATATTGGGTTTGCAACCATCTTTTAGCACCTTAATTTTTTCTAGGTGTAAACTTTACTGGCCTGAAAACACCCATGAGTCAAATAGTCTGGATAGCAAGACACGCCAACCGCCTCGACTTTGTAAATCCTGATTGGTTCCTCACCGCCGAACGACGTTACGATCCGCCTTTATCTGATGATGGTTTCGTGCAGGCAAAACAATTAGCTCAACGCTTGAAAAGTGAGAAAATCACCCATATTTTTGCTTCTCCCTTTTTGCGAACGGTGCAAACAGCTAATGCAGTAGCCGAAGCCTTGGATTTATCTATCAAATTAGAAACAGGTTTGAGTGAATGGTTAAATCCTGAATGGATGACAGAAGAACCAGAAAGACTTTCTACTCTTGCCTTAAAAGAATTATTTCCCAGGATTGACCATAGCTACACACCACGCATCGCCGCTAAATATCCCGAAACTCACGAACAAGTACGCGCACGTTCTGGACAAACAGCCAGATGTTTAGCCACAGAATGTTTTCCCGAACAGATTTTATTGGTAGCGCATGGTGCTTCTGTGTTAGGCGCAGCAATGGGGTTAGTGGGAGAAGTTGCCAAAACCGAAGTTAAAGCTTCTTTATGTTCTTTAGTCAAGGTTGTACTTCAAGGCCCAGAATGGTTATTAGAACTCAAGGGGGATACTTCTCATTTAACTCAAGTCGAAGAAGTGGTTCGATTTGCGTAAATTCCGTAACAGGAGAGAAGACTGGGGTTATGAGCCGTAAGGAAGATGAAAGATGAAGTCTGAATCTATTTTCAGACGGGAATTAATTCTACAAAAACAATAACTAAACTACTAAGTAATTATTTATGACTTTGTTACTAGCAGGAGATATCGGCGGCACAAAAACTATTTTGCGATTGGTGGAAACCTCAAATTCATCAGAATTGCAGACAGTTTATGAGGACAGTTATCGCAGTGGGGATTTTCCTGATTTAGTGCCGATGGTACAGCAATTTTTACTCAAAGCAAATACAGCCACTCCCCAAAAGGCTTGTTTTGCGATCGCCGGGCCAGTGGTCAACAACACTGCTAAACTTACTAACCTAGCTTGGTTTTTAGATACCGAACGTCTGCAACAAGAATTAGGTATCGCGGCAATTTCCTTGATTAATGACTTTGCGGCTGTTGGCTATGGCATTTTTGGGTTAAGTTCCCCAGATTTACTGACTTTACAACCAGGTAAACCAAAACCAGAAGCACCCATCGCTGTAATTGGTGCCGGTACAGGATTAGGACAAGGCTTTTTAATCAAGCAGGGAAATCATTATCAAGTTTTTCCCTCCGAAGGTGGTCACACCGACTTTGCCCCCCGCAACGAGTTAGAATTTCAATTGCTGAAATATTTGCTGGATAAACATGATATTCAGCGTGTTTCGGTAGAACGGGTGGTTTCTGGTTTAGGTATTGTTGCTATCTACCAATTTTTGCGTGACCGCAAACATGCTACAGAATCGCCAGAAATTGCCCAAGCTGTGAGAACCTGGGAACAGGAAGCCGGACAGCCAGAAAAAAGTGTTGATCCCGGTGCCGTGATTGGTAAAGCCGCAGTTCAAAAAAGCGATCGCCTCTCGGAACAAACATTACAATTATTTGTTGATGCTTACGGTGCAGAAGCCGGCAACCTCGCCTTGAAACTTTTACCCTACGGTGGCTTGTACATTGCTGGGGGAATTGCACCAAAAATTCTGCCATTAATTCAAAATGGTAGTTTTTTATTGAACTTCACTCAAAAAGGCAGAATGCGTTCTCTTTTAGAAGAAGTACCAGTATATATTATTCTCAACCCCCAAGTAGGATTAATAGGTGCGGCTTTGTGTGCAGCTAGGTTATAACACTATCATCATCAGTGATATCTGCATCAGTAAAGCTAAAACTATGACATTCCCTAAATTATTACCTTTGATAGCTGCCACACTGGTTTGTGGTAGCTGTTTTGTTGTAGAAGCACGTCAACCCCAAACGGCAGTTAAGAAGCCAGAAACCGCCGCGCAACCAGTCCAACCAAAATGGAAATTATTCCGTGCGCCTGATGGACGTTTTACCGTGTTAATGCCGGGAACACCAAACAAAGAAACCCAAACTCAAAAAACCCAGATAGGGGAAATTGACTTAAATATATTTTTTGCTCAACCACCAAAACAGCAAGTTGCTTATGTAGTTGTTTATAATGATTTCCCCCACAGTTACGGCACATTGACCAATCCGCAGACCATATTAGACCAAGCACAAGTTATGGTGCTAAAAACGACAAAAAGTAATTTGATTCGTCAGCGTAATATTCGCAGTTCTAATGGTCATCCCGGCAAAGAAATTGAGTTTATTAATCCCGGCGGTAAAATTACTCGCAGTCGGATGTATGTTGCCGAAGGTAGGTTGTATCAAGTCATGGCTATTACTACGAAAAAGCAACAACAAACCCTCAACAAAACTATTACCGGGTATTTGAATTCTTTCCAAGTTGTTTTGAAATAGCGAGACAAGTATTAAGGAGGCAGGAGGGAAATACCCCTCCCTACTCGCCACTCCCAGCCTTTACAGATAATTTTTTGGATTCTTAAACTTGACACTACCACGCTAGAGCGATCGCATCCTAAAGTGGATCACTATGAAGGCGATCGTTAATTATAGTCGAGGTCAGATCAGCAAAAGTAGGCTCCTGCGATACTATTTTTATAATGTAAATCACATCACATAAACCTATGGAGCCAGACTCTTTACCAACCGAGGTGATACTGACGCACCCGCGTCAGTCCCTCGGTAAATTGCAACTTGACTGGACACCCCAACCAGGAAACTATCTTGATTTTCAAGGTAAAACCTACGCTGTTCTAGAGCGTCGCCATAGATATCAATTTAAATCTGGGCGTTATCGACTGCACAATATAGCAATCTACGTCCAATCTGCTCAAAGACCAGCAGAAAAAAGTTTACTAAATGGACGCTGGGTGGTTGGTGACGCTACTTGTGTTTATAATGCTCATTCTGAAATTGTTCGCTGTGCAGTCAACCCCCAAGGCCCTTGCCAAGACTGTCGCTACTATGAACAAGTATGAAGTATGAAAAATTTCAGACTTCACACTTCAGACTTCAGAATTTCTCCCACTGTCAACCGCGCACCATTAACAAAATCCCATCCCGACTGGGGACGTTTACCCGCTAACTGAACTTCCCGTAATAATAATAAACCTGCTCCAGTTTGGGCGATCGCACCTATTCCCTTGGTAATGCTGACTATTTCTCCAGGAATGCCAGATATATTGGATAAATCAGGTAGTTTTTGGCGTATGGTTGCTAATTCTGGTGGTATTTCTTCAGCGTCAGCAGAACCAAGGGGAAGGGTAGCTGTAATTTTCAGAGTCTGGTTCCGAAAAGTTGTCCAACAATTAGGGTAAAATCCCCGAATTTGATTGTGTAATTGTATTGCACTCTTTGTCCAATCTAACTGGTAATCTTGCTTTTGAATCAAAGGTGCGTAGGTAGCTTCTGCGTTATTTTGCGGAATTGGTTGAATTTCTTGGTGCTTCAGTTTTAACAGCGTTTCTATTAACAAATCTCCACCAATTGTTGCTAATCTTACAGCTAAATTGTCAGCATTATCTAACAATTCAATGGGTGTGGTTGCTTTTAGCAGCATATCCCCTGTATCCATCCCAGCATCCATTAACATGGTCGTAATTCCTGTTTCTGGTTCACCATTAAAGAGACACCACTGAATCGGAGCCGCACCGCGATACTTCGGCAAAATTGAACCATGTACATTAATACAGCCTAATTTGGGCATATTCAAGATTTTTTTGGATAAAATCTGCCCATAAGCTACCACTACAAACGCATCTGCTTCTGTTTGTTGCAGTTGAGCTAAAGTTTCACGATCTTTTTTGACTCGCTCTGGTTGCCACACTGACAAATTATGCTGGAGAGCAAGGGTTTTTACAGGTGAAGGAGTCAGTTTGTTTCCCCGTTCTCGACGTTTATCTGGTTGAGTCACCACTGCCAAAATTTCAAATTCTGGATGATTCAGTAATTTTTCGAGAGTAGGAATAGCGAATTCAGGAGTACCAAAAAATACAACTTTCATTAATCAATAATCAATAGTTAAACATCAATAGGTAATATTTACTTAGTTATTTATTATTATCCTCCTTGCTCACTATTTTCTACACACAAGTTGGCGAAATTGAGTTTTATTGATAGACTAAAAGTAATTTACCCCAATATGTTGATAGATTGATACCAGCTTGACACTTTATTAGTCGGCTGATTCCCCTAGAGACCATACACAAGCTTTGCGAGGGTTGCCAAAACAAAGCTGTTGATTCAGTTTTTGCCAAAATGCAGTTACAAGTTTAGCGGCATTTTTGCAATTGTTAGAGATTAGATATTAATTTACTTCCAGGGGTGGATACTAACTCGATTTTTCGAGTATTATATGTTGTGCGTCAGCTTTACCAGCTTTTAAAAGAAACGCCTCACTCAGTTTCATCGTTACAGGGGTCTGCACTGTTGTAGCAGGGATAAATAGGGGAGCCTCCTGCGGCTTGGCAGTTGCTAAAGTCTATCCCAACAGTTCAGCTTTTCGCTCTACCTAGAGGCTACAAATGCCTTGTAGCCAACATAATGCGCCTAATGCAGTTAAATCAAGCACCAGTTTTATGGTGTGGTTAATTGCTGGTTAAAGGCGTAAAAATTTGGTTTATGCAGTAATTATGTTGTTCATCTGCATTAACTTTGTTATGGCAGAAATTTCGCTAATCAATAGTATTTATTAAGCAAAAAGGTGCAGGCAATGATAATAAATTTTTGTGACAAGGTGCAAGTTTAAAAAAAATATTTCTCACAATTAGTAGTTAAAAGCGTGAGTTTATTGTTATACCTGTAGTCATCACTTTTCCTCCTACTACATAAGCCTCGATTGCTCCTCACACAGCACCCGCACTTCTAGAGAGTCCACACATGCTCAAACCCCTCTTGCTGTCAGGATGGTTCCGTGTGCAACCATTTCTTAATTCTGTTGTTCTAGTGATGCTGATTGCGCCTTTATTTGCAGCATCAGGTCACTCTACCTCTGCTCAACAATCCAAAGTAGTAGCTAAACTTCCTGCTGAAGTTGGAGAATCAGAAGCTGTAACTCAAGAAACAGCTAATGAACCAGATTTAGCAGCAATGTTTCAAGATGCTCCGAATAACTCCACCCCCGGAGAATCGATTTCATTGTCACAGAATCTACTGGGAGTGGGGAAACAGCCAGTTTTACAAGCACACAAAATCGAATCTTTAGTAGTAGCGGATTATGCAATTGGCAATGGCTCTCAGACAAGTGGTGCTGATCCTTTCGCAGCAGTAGAACTGGCTCCTGTTCCCAATATTCGTGGTCATCACAAAAAAGGCCAAGCATCTGAAATTGAAGCGTTAATGCAAGAAAATAATTTGGCATCAGCTAAAGATTCTCTTGTTGGTTCATCAGGATTCAATCGCATTCCAGGGGTTGACGCAATTCCCCAAACACCAGAAACAGAATCTACAGATGATTTACCTGCAATGGAAGCACCGAGTGAGGAGCAAGCCGAACAGGTAGATCCTATCGGTAGTCCCCATCCCATTCCTTGGAAATGGATTTTAGCGACTCAAGAAGCGGTTGGCTCGAAGGGTAGTTCTGGGGTGCGTTATTATCGGAGTTTACCTGTGGTGTCTCCTGATGGTAAGTATGCTGTTTATAGCCGGGTACAGATGGACGTTCAACCGGAAATGTATAACAGCCGCGTGAGTAGCACCATGTTTGTTGAAGACAGAGAAACCAAGAAATTGCGGGTAATGGCTTCAACTTCCAAGATCAAAGATCCGTTACTCCGTAATCAAGTTGCACCGCCAGAGCAGATGCCAGAAAATGGCAATATTGGGGTGTTGGTTCCGGTTAGTTGGTCAGAAAAAAGCGATCGCTTTTTAGCACGCAAATTTGAGGGTGTATTCAATACTGGCGATGCTACAGATCATGCAGTGATTTGGGATCGACAAAAAAATCATACCAACACCGTTGCACCCGCACGTCAAGACGATGAACATGAAAAAATTGCTGTATTGCTAGGTTGGAGTAAAAACCAACCAGATCATGTACTGTTCCGCGAAGGCGAAATGGGTGAAGAAGACTGGCCTTTAGTACAAGTTGCTACTGATGGTAAAACAGTTAATACAAACGACACTGATCAGCCTGTAACTTTTGGTGAACACAAAGAAGTATGGTCAGGGCCACAAGTAGCTACTCGCTAATAGCAAAGTGCTGAGTGCTGAGTAGGAACTCAGTTTTCAGTCATCAATAATAGTCTTAAACCTATACTTCGACTGCTATTTTTATTAAAAATAATCTGCGTTCCCGTTATTACTAGTAGCTAATAACGGGAAATTTTTTGATAAGCGATCACTTGATTTATTGATAGAGTTATTAACGTTAATCAGTATTTAGAAAAAATAATTTACAAGACGCATTAAGCGTTCGCGTAGCGTCTCCCTTGGGGAGAAGTCGAAATGCTCAATCAGCCGACTAGAAGAGGGTTAAGGGTAGTGGTCACTGAGTTTTGCCGAAGTCTCAAGACCTGGAATCTCAAGTTATGTTTAATTTTGTCCACCTGCTTATCTGCCGAATTAAGTAAGTCGGTGAGAATAAACCCAACTATGTAACAGAATGTAAAATTGGCATAACCCTTGCGATTGCTTCATTCCACTTCGTTTCATTTGCAATGACATAGCGTGGATTATTTAAGCCGTTCTACTTAAATCTTCACATTTTGAATCCCGGCATTTTTTTTCCGCCATTCAGCAAACGCAATTGTTGGGAAAGTTGCAAAGATGTCACCCACGGTTGTTCTGAAAGTTGGGAAATAGTATTTGCGGATAATGTAGCCGTAAAGGTATCTTTGTCTGGAGTTACATCATTAACGCCGACACTTTGTAAAACCGCGATCGCTTCATCTGTGATTGGTTCTGTATGAATAAATACAGTTAAACTCGGTGTGGTTGAGTCTTGAACATCATTCAGTGCGATCGACAATGCCGCACCTAGCTTCTGATAGTTCATAAGTGTTTCCTGCGTAAAAGGGTAGGCAGTTGCAAACTGTCCTAAGATTAACCTATCAAATTTTTCGTTTTTGATTACCTACCCTTGTACAGACTTTATACCCTGGATTTCTCACAAAAGAGAAATCCAGGGATGTGGGAGGGGTGGAAAGATAGTGAAGAAATCTTTCCCCCCACACTCCCCACACTCCCCACACTCCCCTCTCTCCCCCTGCTACAGATTCTCAGTGTTAATTAACCCGTAACCCCATTTATTATCAAAAGTGCCGACTGCTTTGCCAGGAATTGAGCTATTTTTGCGGAATAACTCTTTGATGGTGTTGGGGTCTAAATTGCGATCGCGCTGTAATAATAACGCTACCAACCCGGTAACAAAAGGTGTGGCCATACTAGTACCAGCCATCGCCTGAAATTTAGAATTAATCGTCATCGAACGGTCAGAATTTGCATTAGAAGAAAGCGCAGCCACAATCATCGCCCCTGGTGCAGCAACATCCGGTTTTTGAGCATCATTGCGTAACGGCCCTTCACTACTGAAATCAGAAATACTGTTGAGTTCTAAACCCACTTCGCGTACTTGGTTATCAATATCGGTGTATTTGACTTTGGTAGTGTAAGCTGCAACTGTTACAGCAGTGCTGGCAGATCCTGGGGAACCAATTTTTACAGCATCTTGGACACTAGTACCTGTGAAAAACACTGAAGAACTATCATCTAGTGTCCATACATCTAGGCGAGTATCTTGAGAAGAAGTGTTGCGGACTCGTAACTGCCAAATCCCTCCCATAACTGGCGAAGGGCCATTACCCCGAATCTGTACAAAGAAATTATGGTCGCCGTTGGCTTTATCTGGGCCGGGAGTGACAATTTGTACCCGTGAGTCGGGTAGTTGATGATCTACTGCGGGATTGCCTTGAGGAATAATTTTTTGGAAGGGAGTAACAAATCCGTTAGGACTGCGTACAGAAACTTCTAATTCGCTGTCTTTGCCATACCAAGCATTTAACCAAACAATGCCTACTTGATTGAAGGGTACATTAAAGCGCATTCCTTTGATTCGGCCGCTGGGGATGATGGCTTGACCATGAATATTGTCGTTACCTTCATTACCTGCGGCACAGCAAACAATTCTGCCAGGGCCAGTTTCTGCGTCAATGACTTTCGAGAGGGAATCAGTACCATCATGGGCATCAGCATGTCCACCCAAGCTGAGATTGACGACTGCGGGTCTGCCTAATTCAGCCGCTACCCGAAAAACGTAACGAACAGCATCAGCAATGTGGGCATCTTGGAGGTCAGATTTGATAATGATTAATTCTGCGTCTGGTGCGACACCACCATAAGTAGCATCAGCACCAGACGCGATACCTGCGACGTGTGTACCATGACCGTCAGTATCTTGAGAAACAGATAGTAGGGAACCCGTTAGTTCCGCACCATAAGCGCCTTCTTTCACGCCTGGCCCTGGTATGGTTTGATCCCATAACCGTAAAATGCGCCCAGCAAAGGCAGGATGTTTGGCATCAATTCCACTGTCAACTACACCAATAATTACGCCTTTGCCAGTTAGTCCAGTTTTATTTTTAAATTCTGGTAACTTCACGGCTTGGGGCGCAACATCCATCCGTAGCTTGAGTTTGCGTGATGGTTTAATTCGCTGGATGGCAGGTTCTTCAGATAAAGCATCTAAACTATCAACGGGTAGGAAAGCAGTACGCACATGGCCGGAATTTTGATTAACTTCTATGCCATATTGTGCCAAGTGGCTTAAATCTGCGTCATCATCACAGTAGATAAAAACTAGGCTCTTGGTTGGTTTGACAATACTTTTAGGAGCCATAATCCCAAGCGATCGCTTGTGTGTCATCAAAGCTGGCAAACCTTCATGTTGATAATCTTCAACTGCTAACAGCAAACCAGGAGAAAGTTTTTCGTGTCTCATTTTGGCTTCAACCTCTATTCAATTCAGTAATAAAATTCACCATATTATAGTGAATAAATAATTTGAGAAATGTGTGAGTAACTTGTAAATTTTAAGGCTAAAATCTTGCTCTCTTGCTGATTTTTATAAATTATTTGTCTCCTTATTTGAGTTGTTGTAACTGCTGAAATACTCTGATGTCAAGAAAAATCCTAGAGGTGATTATCTGAGTTCATCAGCGAACAGCATCTAAAATTAGACGTTTTTCAGCAATTCTTTTGATTCATACATCACCAAAGCTCATAATTACGGAAAGATTTATAGCGAACAGCAGAGACAAGGAAGACAAGGGAGAGAGATGTTTGTAAATCATTTAAACTTCTGCCTCCTGTTATATCAAGAATATTTAAGCTAATCAGGTTGGGGCAAATTAGTAGTTGATGTCAAAATTTACTCCCATCAATCATGCCTGTAGATAGTCATTTTTTGGTCAGATTTCTTGGTAAGACTAAAAACCAACCCAGCAAAGATCCAAACCTTGTAGATTCATCCAGACTTTGGGGAGGTAAAATGGCTTCAGGTAAATGGCAACATGCTATTGGTATATTTAGCGATCGCCAAATTGCACTACAAGCGATCGACGAGTTAAGAAATACTGGCTTTTCGATGAATAAAATTTCTGTAATTACTCGCAAGCCAGAACTTGAGAATAGCGATACAACACAAAATCATCTGACGCAAACTGAAGGTGCAACTATAGGTGCATTAGCCAGCGCCAGAACCGCAGGTTTACTGACTTTAGTTGCCGGTTTCGGGATTTTACTGATTCCGGGGTTTGGCCCAGCCTTAGCTGTCGAGTCTGCTTTAGCCACACTTTTAGGCAGTGGTGCTAGTGCGGCCGCAGGTGGAATTATTGGTGCGCTGCGGGGTTGGTTTTTGCCGGAAGAAGCAGCGCAACTTTATCATGAGCAAGTATATCAAGGCAATTATCTGGTCACAATCGAAAGCACAGAAGCTGATATTCGTCGTGCTGAAGCAATTCTGCAACGTTGGGGTATTCAGGAGTGGCGTGTGGTTGATGTGCCAGAGAATTGAAAAAGTTGAACTAGAGCAGCGTAAATATTTGTAGTTGTGATAAGCCAGGAGGCTCACTGAGCGTACTTGTACTGAGCGCAGCCGAAGTAGTCGAAGTGAGCAGAAGTCAGTCCCGATGAACTGGTTTCACGAGCCTTGGATGAAAGAGCGACTAGTATGTTTACTCAGTACTTTCTTGTTAACCTGTAAAGTAGACAGTTTTTGAGTATCAGGAGTAGCCATGTACGTGCTAGTGGGTGGAGCAGGATTAGTAGGGCTTTCTTTGGCTCAAAAATTGGTAGAACTAGGACATACGGTTGCTGTCATTGATATTGAGCCGAATGCTTGCCGTTATGCCCGTGAACAAGTGGGAGCAATGGCGTTTGAAGGCAGTGCTGTGAGTACAGAAGTGCTGTTAGAAGCCGGAATTCGCAAAGCCGATGCTTTAGTAGCAGTCTTGAGAAGTGATGCTTTGAACTTGGCGATGGTGACTTTGGCTAAACATTATGGTGTACCACATATTTTGAGTCGGTTACGTCATGGTGATTTTGCAGAACCACTGCGTTTAGCAGGCGCAAACCATGTGATTAGCACCGTTGAACTATCAGTGTCTACAATGGTCAATGCCATTGAATATCCCCAAGTAGAATCAATGATGCACTTTGAGCAGGGACAGATTGAAGTGTTAAAACTAGCGATTCCTAATAATTGCTATGTAGTGAATCGCAGTCTTGCCGAAATAGCACAAGATTCTCGCTTTCCTAGTGGTTCTCTCATCATTGGCTATCAACCTCACCCCCACGAAGATTTGATGATTCCGAATGGTAGTACAGTCCTCGAACCAGGTTCGACTGTATTGATTGCGACTAAGCCAGGAAGTGTACATCAAGTCATTGATTTTATTGAAGGTTGCCAGTAGTTTTCATGAAATTTCATTTACAGATTATTTTAGCGATCGCAGTTATTTTCCTGGCTGCTTGTCAAGCATCCGAAAATTCCCTAAATTCACAACCTAAACCAACTCCAATTAGTCAGACATACAAAACAGTCAATTTAGATCCAAATTTTAAAATAGCAATGGGTCAGACTATTTATGTTCCCATCTATTCGGAAATTTATCATCACAATCGCCAAGAAATTTTTAATTTAGCAGCTACACTCAGTATTCGGAATACAGATTTGGCTAATCCTATAATTATTACTGGTGTCCGCTATTATGACTCTAGTGGTAAATTAATTGAACCATATTTAGAAAAGCCAATTCAACTAGATGCCCTGGCTTCCACCGAATTTTTTGTGAATCGTAATGATAGCCGGGGCGGTGTCGGGGCAAATTTTATTGTTGAGTGGGTATCATCAACAAAAATATCTGAGCCAATAGTTGAAGCTGTGATGATTGGCACTGACTTTCAGCAAGGTATTTCTTTTATTAGTCCGGGAAAAGTTATCAGTAACAAAAATAATACCAAATAAAAAATAAATTGATAAATAAATGGATTTACCTATTATTAAACATGAAATTTTAGGACAGCTAGTCTATAATGCTGAATTGGATTGGTATGAAAGTCAAATTGTTGTTGATGAAACACTAATTTCCCTCAGTCTTTCAATGGAAAATAATCATGAGGTTGAATTAATATTGGCTAGAGCTAGTGGTGTTGTCAGAAATCTGAAGCATTATGCTAAAGATGCAGAAGAATATGCTGTAATAAAATTGTTAGAACTTAAGAATGAAACATGGCTTGATGAAGACGAGACATTTTTAACGTCTGAAGAATTCAAAGACCAAATAATACTTGAAGGATTAGTCTTTTCTCCAGATGGTGAAGTGGAGTTTTATTATAACGATGGGAATATATTTTTTGGACACTGTATCATTCTGACAATGGATAAAGATAATTGCTTTATAGACGCTATGATTGCTGGATGATTCAGTTTTAAATGTATAACAGATGATCAATCATCATCAAGTTGCAGCAATTGTTCATCAATAGATTGTATCCGTACCTGCACAATTTCCTCAGAAAGAATGCGCTTGCGTAGTGCTTCATTCAGAACGCCCTTTTCTGCTAATAATAAACGACGACGAATAGCATCCAATTTGCTTAAATCATGATTTTTAGCATCTGAATTATCAACACGGCGATTGTACAAATCTCTCAAAGATTTTTCCGCACCAGCTACCCTGACTTGATAAGCCGATCGCATTTCCTCGTAAACTGATTTTGGTAATACCCCTGTTTTCAACAAACTATCTAATTCATCCTGGGCGGCTTTCCCTGTCATCAGTTGGGCTTGTAATTCTTCAACTTGCTGCTGAGTTGCGGAGAATTTCGATAATTTTAAGCGTTTAACTAACCAAGGCAAACTTAAACCCTGTCCAACTAATGAAACTAGCACACTACCAAAAACTAAAGCTATTAAAACATCTCTACCCGGTAGAGTAGTTGGTAAACTCAAAGCCAAAGCCATTGACAGTGAACCTTTGATGTTGCCTAAAAACAATAAATGTTGCCAACGCAGAGGAATCGGGCGATCGAACCAACGAACGATCGCCAGTAGTGGATAAACTGTTAGTATTCGCCCAGCTTGATAAGCTAAAACTGCCAGTAAAACCGCAGGTAAGGTTTTCCAGAAGGTGACTAAGTTAATTTCTAAACCAATCAACAGAAAAATAAACGTATTCACCGTAAAACTGGCATATTCCCAAAAACTCAATAAAGTGATGCGACTCGAAGCCGAAGTATTGCGCGAAAGTCCCTGATTCCCGAAAATTAAGCCAGCGACAACCACCGCCACCGCGCCTGACACACCGAGAAACTGCCCCACCTGAAAAGTACCCAATGCAATCGCAACCGTCAGCAACAGACTACTCAGAGGATCATCTAAACGGGTGAATACAGGTATGCTTAAGTAACCTAATACTAAACCTACAACGCAACCACCTAAAGAGATCAATAGCAGTTGTTGGATTCCTTCTAATAATGTGATTGAACCTGTGGAATATACTTGCGAAATCAGGTTAAATGAAACTAATGCCGCCGCATCATTGAATAAAGTTTCGCCTTCAACAATCGTAGACAGTCGAGAAGGTACGGGTATTTCCTTAAACACTGCAATCATCGAAACAGTGTCTGTGTTTGCTAGAATCACACCCACAAGTAAAGCTGGTATCCAAGCTAATCCCAGCCCTAGTTTGAGTAATAAGGCAATAATTCCACTAGAAATAACAGCCCCAGGTAAAGCTAACAGGGCAATAGGTTTAAAAGTACTGCGTAAACGACTAACATCTGTATTGATCCCAGCTTCAAAAATTAGAATTGGCAAAAACAAATTCAAAACTAAAGCAGGATCTAAACCAATGCGGTAGGATAATAATTCGGTTATCGGCAACCCCGCCAACACCAAACCTGTCACATAAGGAACGCGCAATCGACGGGATACTAAAGCTACACCAGTGGCAACTAGTAAGAGAATAATGGAAATTTTAACTAATTCAGTAACATTCACTGTGAATAGTGCAGTCCTGTTGGATGATATGTGAACAACACAGACAAGGGAGACTAGGAGGACAAGGTAGAGAAGGAAGCAAGATGTTTGTAAGTCATTTAGAATTGCTATATAGCAGTCCTAAATCATTCGTGAAATTTCCTTTCTTTTCCTTCCTCTTCTTCTTTGTGTCCTACCCTGCGGGAAGCCCTTCGGGTTCAGCAGTTGCTTCAAGTCGGGGAACCCGCCCAACGCACTGCTTCACCGCTATCGCGTCTATGCGTCCTTTGCGGTACCCTACCCTTCGGGAACGCCTGACGGCGAACGGGAAGCCGCTTCGCGTCTACGTTAAAAAGAATACTTTTTCACGACTCGGATAGAATTGCTATAGTGCTGAGATTCTATGGAAATTTCATGAATAAAAATCGCAAAAATTTAATATAACTGTCAACTAACTTCAGATAGAGAAGTAAATCATCATATATCGCAAATTCCCTCCCTTCATATCTGATTCTCCGCGCCTCTGCACGGCAGTCGCTTCAAGTCGGGAAATCTGCCCAACGCGCTGCCTTGTCTCTGCGTGAGTAATAAATTTCAAATCTAAAATTAACAATTAAAACCTTGGAGATTTTTCCATCATAGGTGAGAGTCATAACTGGAGAAATATTTGTCACAATCTCTCCTGAAAGTAGAAATAATTACCTATGCAAATTCAAACACCAGACTGGGTTAAGCACGCTGTATTCTACCAAATCTTTCCCGATCGCTTTGCCAGAAGTAAACAGCCGCGTAAACGATTGTTACACGAAGCCCGTTGGGAAGACTGGGAAGCAATGCCAACATTACAAGGTTATAAGGGCGGTGATTTGTGGGGCATTCTAGAAGGGTTAGACTACATCCAAAGTTTAGGAATTAACGCGATTTATTTCACGCCGATTTTTCAATCTGCGAGTAATCACCGTTACCACACTCACGATTATTATCAAGTTGATCCGTTGTTGGGAGGAAATGAAGCTTTTAAAGAATTGCTAGAAGCTGCCCATCAACGGAATATAAAAGTGGTTTTGGATGGAGTATTTAATCATTCCAGTCGTGGGTTTTTCTTTTTTCATGATGTGTTGGAAAATGGCCCTCATTCGCCTTGGGTGAATTGGTTTAAAATTCACGGCTGGCCGCTTTCTGCTTACAACGGTGATTTTCCGGCTAATTATGAAGGTTGGGCGGATAATCGGGCTTTGCCAGCCTTTAACCATAACAACCCAGAAGTTAGGGAATATATTATGGAGATTGCCGAATATTGGATGAAATTTGGCATTGATGGTTGGCGGTTGGATGTACCATTTGAAGTGAAAGCTCCTGGTTTTTGGCAAGAATTTCGAGAGCGAGTCAAAGCCATTAACCCCGAAGCTTATATTGTGGGGGAAGTGTGGGGAGATTCGCGCGAGTGGTTAGATGGAACGCAATTTGACGGCGTGATGAATTATTTATTTGCTGGGCCGACAATTGCCTTTACCGCAGGCGATCGCGTAGTCTTAGAACAAGTCCAAAGCCGCGATTATCAACCTTATCCACCTTTATTTGCTGCCGAGTACGCCACTAAAATCCAAGAACTATTGCAACTATATCCTTGGGAAATTCAGCTAACGCAACTCAACTTACTGGCTAGTCACGATACCGCACGTTTAATGACTATTGCTGGTGGCGATAAAGCCAGCATCGAATTATCAACTTTACTGTTACTCACCTTTCCGGGTGCGCCCAGTATATATTATGGTGATGAAGTGGGTTTACCCGGTGCAATAGACCCTGACTCCCGGCGTGGCTTTCCTTTAGAAGCGAATTGGGATCAAGAAATTTTGCAAACTCACCGCCAATTAATTGAAATTCGCCACGCTTACCCAGCTTTGCGAACAGGAGACTATCAAGTACTCTACGCCCAAGGCACACTCTACGTTTTTGCCAGGAAATTAGGCACAGAAGAATTAATCATTGCTGTGAATGCTGGTACAGCATCAGTCAAAGCCAACATAGATATTGCTAGTTTGCAAACTCAACCCAGCAAGCTGTTATTTGGCCATACAGAATTTGAGTGGAATACCGCAGGCGAAACAAAACAACTTTCTCTCACAGTTCCTCCCCGTACTGGTTGTATTTTGGCTTAAATAGAACGTGGATTTTACTCCCCTTGCCTCGTAGGCTACTGTGTACACACAAGTCGAAAATTTTCGTGTTCAACCACATCCCGCCTAGAACTAAAGTTCCAGGCTCATAGCCAAAGTCCACAAAGCGTGGACTGGAAGATGTTTTTAGTTGAGTCATCTTCAGATGACTTGCGCTATGAGACTCGGAATTGATTCCGAGGCGGGACAGATGCACTCAACGAAATTTATTTGTGTGTACACCATATCCTCGTAGGAGAGGGGCTGGGGGTGATGTTAAAAATTCTCTCCCCTACTCCCATGTGGTCTACACTGCAAATTAGGTGCTTAATAGCTTATATCGAAAATTTTCGTGTTCAACCACATCCCGCCTAGAACTAAAGTTCCAGGCTCATAGCCAAAGTCCACAAAGCGTGGACTGGAAGATATTTTTAGTTCAGTCATCTTCAGATGACTTGCGCTATGAGACTCGGAATTGATTCCGAGGCGGGACAGATGCACTCAACGAACATTTATTTGTGTGTACACCATATCCTCGTAGGAGAGGGGCTGGGGGTGATGTTAAAAATTCTTTCCTCTACTCCTATGTGGTCTACACTGCAAATTAGGTGCTTAATAGCTTATATGCTTACCGAGTCCGTAACAACTGCACGAAAGTATTACTCACCGTATTATCCTTAGTATCCGCCGCGTATTGAATCAACTTCTCCCGCAATTCTTTCGCTGCATCTAACGGGAGTAAGGTTGCTAACAAGAAATACACACCACGAAAACGGGGATCGCCCATTCTATCTACTAACAGTACTTCCGCTTCATTACTGTTGCCGAGGAAATTCTGCACTAAGAAAAAGTCCATGATTTTATCGTGGCGGAAGTACCATTCTTGCTTGGGTTCACCTTTTTCATCTTGCCATTGACGGCTGACTACCATTTTGTATTTGTCATCTTCTAAAGACATGACAACTGGATAAAATTCATCGGCGGGTAAAGCTTGTTTGTCTTGCATTCGCATTTCGTAGACGGCGGCGGCGAATTTCTTCAAAGGAAATTCTTGATTCCATTCCTTCAGGTATTCTGCTGCTATTAGGTTGTATTGCTGTTCTTGCAGGCGGAATAAGTTGGGATGTTTGCCTTGGGATAACATCAGCGCGACTACATTTAAATCCATTGGGTTAGAAAGAATGCGCCGCACAGCATCTAACTCTTCTTGGGCTTGCTGGTCTTTGAGGACTTCTGTTAAATAGTTGGTGCAGGCTTGGGTGTAATCAGCACCTTGAATTTTGGCATCTTTGGGTAGTAGCGGCTGGCGGGAAAGCAAAAACTCTTGAATTTGGGTTTGTTCTAAAGGCTTTAGTTCGTAGATTTTGGCGGTTGAGGGTGGTGTCCACTCTAGGGGCTGGGTAGTCATGATAATATTGCCCCGGAAATAGCTTTCGACAAACTGGCAGATTTTCGCCCTGGTTTCGGCGGTGACTTCGTTGAGTCCATCGATGCAGATATCTATCGCGCCACTGTAAATCAGGTTTTTGAGAAATCCTGCATCTTGGGCTTGCCCGTGGAGTTTGTCTTGAACAGCTTCAATTACGCCTTTATGGCATTTTTGGGCGGGGAGGTAAACGATAATGCGCTGGGAGTTTGTCAGCAGATGGCGGAGAAACATCGACTTGCCTAAGCCGGAATCACCTTGTAAGATAACTTGCCCGTGAATTTTGGGGAGGGCGGCGGTAACTGGTTGGATGTCGCCGGATGGGACTTTGACTTGCGACTGGGGAAAGTATGATTGGTCATGAAAATTATCTAACCCGGCATCGGCTAATAGAGACGGCTTGAAGGGTTCAAATAATTTGCGGCGGAAAAAGGGAACCCAGGTGAGGAGAAAGCCGACGTAACCCACGCCTAAGATGCGGCGTACCCAAGGGTTCCAGAAGAAGATGGCTTGGACTTGGGGAAATTTGGGGTAGGCGAAGATGAGGGCAAGCCAAAAGGCGGCGTGAGAGATGACGGTAATTCTAGCGTTGAAAAACCACTGCCAACCCTTGAGGTTAATTATCACTGATTGCAGTGAGTCAGCTTCGTTGTATCCGGCTTTTTTGAGGTTGTGGTAGTGGGTTTCTAAAATGGTAATCTCTTGCGGTTGCCAAGCGACTTTTCTAGATACTACGGCAATTTGGCTGGCTAAGTCTTGTTGTAATCTTGTTAAATCTTTGCTGGGTTGCCAAACGTCGCGGAATACTTCTAGTGTTTTGACAGCTTGAGCGCGTTCTGGTTTATCAGGAGTTGTTTTTGGTCTACCTAGCCATGTCAGCAAGGTTTTGACTTGTTCATCGCCGCCACCCAGTAAATAAGACCAAAAGCGCCAAAATTCAAAGTTATTATTCTCAGAGTAAGATTCAAAGAATTTCTGATTTGGTTCATAGACATAACTCAAAACTACAACAACCTCTTCTAAATTCAGTTGCCTAATTTTCCCTAATGCCACTGCCGCACTGCCACGAACTTCTGAGTTCACCTTTTCATCTTTGAGGAACTTGAGGATGTCAGGCACATACGGAGTTGCCGCCTGTTCCAGATTCCCTAATGCGGATGCCACTCTGCTGTTCACCTTTTCATCTTTGAGGATTTGGGCGATGTCCGGGACATAGTTAGCCGCCGCCTGCCCCAGATTCCCTAATGCCTCTGCCGCACTGCCACGAACATAGGAGTCCACCTTTTCATCTTTGAGGATTTGGGCGATGTCCGGGACATAGTTAGCCGCCGCCTGCCCCAGATTCCCTAATGCCACTGCTGCACTGCCACGAACATAGGAGTCCACCTTTTCATCTTTGAGGATTTGGGCGATGTCCGGGACATAGTTAGCCGCCGCCTGCCCCAGATTCCCTAATGCCACTGCCGCACTGCCACGAACATACTTGTCCACCTTTTCATCTTTGAGGAACTTGAGGATGTCAGGGACATAGTTTGCCGCCGCCTGCCCCAGATTCCCTAATGCCACTGCCGCACTGCCACGAACAGAGTTGCCCACCTTTTCATCTTTGAGGAACTTGAGGATGTCCGGGACATAGTTAGCCGCCGCCTGCCCCAGATTCCCTAATGCCTCTGCCGCACTGCCACGAACATAGGAGTCCACCTTTTCATCTTTGAGGATTTGGGCGATGTCAGGGACATAGTTAGCCGCCGCCTGTCCCAGATTCCCTAATGCCTCTGCCGCACTGCCACGAACAATTGAGTCCACCTTTTCATCTTTGAGGAAGTTGAGGATGTCAGGGACATAGTTAGCCGCCGCCTGTCCCAGATTCCCTAATGCCTCTGCCGCACTGCTACGAACATACTTGTTCACCTTTTCATCTTTGAGGATTTGGGCGATGTCAGGGACATAGTTAGCCGCCGCCTGTCCCAGATTCCCTAATGCCTCTGCCGCACTGCCACGAACTCCTGAGTCCACCTTTTCATCTTTGAGGATTTGGGCGATGTCAGGCACATACATTGCCGCCGCCTGTCCCAGATTCCCTAATGCCTCTGCCGCACTGCCACGAACTCCTGAGTCCACCTTTTCATCTTTGAGGATTTGGGCAGCTTTCTTAGCAATATCCTCCGGCTTCCGTCCAATAGAGTTTAAGTTTTGCAAGTCATATTCAACTAATTTACTGAGTGCATATCCCTTAACTTGGTCATGTCCATCATCAAGGGCAGCGACTATCCCGTTAATCTGCCACGCTTCCGGCTTGGGTTTGGGCTGTTCTTTGGCGTTTACCCAAGGTAGGGAGAGGCAGAGAGTTAACAGTAGGGTGAAGCAGAAAAGGAAAAACAGCGAAAGCTTCTGAGCGTGACGGGGTGTGGTGAGCATAATTTGGGGCAAGGCAGCAGATTACACGCGGCTATCGGTATAATATCAGTCTTGCAATATGTAATTCCTGATTTAGAGCTTTTAATACTCGCTCATGATAATTAAAGGTTCATTAAAGAAGCTCAAAGGTTCATCGCCAATGTTCTGAGGTTCATTTGCTAACCTCAAAGGTTAATTGTTAATGCTCAGAGGTTTACGCGCTAACCTCCGAGGTTCATTGCTGATGTTCTGAGGTTCATTTGCTAACCTCCGAGGTTTATCGCCAATGCTCAAAGGTTTACGCGCTAACCTCAGAGGTTCATTGACTAACCTCAAAGGTTTATCGTCCATGCTCAGAGGTTCATTCGTTAAAAGATACTTCTCGTTTTTCAATTGTCAAAGGCTGTTTTGAAAGTCTGTTTTTTGGTAGCCAAACATTTAGATCCCCCTAAATCCCCCTTCAAAAGGGGGACTTTAAATCTTATTCCCCCCTTTTTAAGGGGGGCTAGGGGGGATCAAACCCTGTATATGCTCACACACGCTCTCAAAGTGATTTAAAACTTGACTATTTGTAAACCTAATAATCTTTAAACCATACCCTTCTAAAATTCTTGTTCTATCTCTGTCATAGTCTTGACCTTCATCTGTAAAATGGCTATCCCCATCAATTTCAATTACTACTTGTAAAGTAGGACAGTAGAAATCAACTATAAAATGATCAATCGGTCGTTGCCTCAAAACCCGAAATTGAAAATTCCTTAAATAATCACACCACAGCTTTTTTTCTGCTGGAGTCATGTTTTTGCGAAGTTCTTTTGCTCTTTCTACAAGCTTTGGATTGTAAGGTAAATGGAAATCGCTACTGTTAAGTTTGTTCCTCATCTTTTAGACAGTTTATATCTTTCAACTCATTGAAAATGTGTGAAATAAAATTAAATTCACTATTTTGATTCCCTTGAAAACTACGGTGTATACACAAGACTTATCAAGTTGTTTACTAGCATTTTGATCCCCCCTAGCCCCCCTTCAAAAGGGGGGGACTGGAGTTAAAGTCCCCCTTAAAAAGGGGGATTTAGGGGGATCTAAAATGTTTTGCTACATCTCTAAAGACTTTTAAAAAATCCTCTAAGAACCCGATGCAGGTTTAGCAGGTTTACTTTTAATAGCTTTAAACTTTTCACCCATCTGTTCAGCAATGGTTTTTAACCCCGGTGTTTTCTTAGCCGCAGTCTTGACGTAATCATAAACTGTCAAACTACTGCTCATGGCTTCGCTACCAACTGCCATTAAGGTATCATCTACTTGTTCTGTCAGTTGTCGCAGTCCAATTAACAGTTCGGTGAGATTGGTAGCTAATTGATAATCCCGGACAAATTCTTCTAAATCAAAACTCGCTGGTAAAATATCGCGGTTCGACTGGGCAGCAATTAGGCTAGTGTTGACAAAAGATAGTCTTTTATCGCCCATTTTAAATAACTTGCGTCGTTCTTCGGCGCTGAGGGTGACGAGAAACGGCAACTTTGCTTGAATGGTTGCAAAGGCGGCTTTAATTTCTTGGATATCTTCTGGAGAAAGGGAGGCGGTGATATTTTGGTAAGCCATTTTATCTTTACCGTAGGGAATTTTTGTTATGATTCCCACTGGTAAATGCGATCAATCAAACAGCTTTAGGACTGACGCACAAAAATTTTCATCCTCAACCACATCCCGCCTAGAACTAAAGTTCCAGGCTCATAGCCAAAGTCCACTTAAGTGGACTGTCAGACATTTTTAGTTGAGTCATCTTCAGATAACTGGCGCTATGAGACTCGGAATGAATTCTGAGGCGGTTTACGCCCTAATTTTTCAATGTCCAGCCACCATCGCAGGGATGAGAACTGCATCAATAACGTGAATTACACCATTGTCTGCCAAAATATCGGTTTGCAGGATATGAGCATCATTCACTGTGATATCCCCGTTAGTAGACTCAATTGCTAACACAGATCCTTCCAGAGTCTCAGCTTCTGCGATTTGTATTAAGTCATCTGACCTCACATCGCCATAAGTGACATGATAGGCGACAATTTTCCTTAGTTTGGCAGTATCTTGCAGTAGTTCTTCTAAGGTTCCCTTTGGTAGCTTGGCAAAAGCTTCATCTGTGGGTGCAAACAGTGTAAAAAAATCAGAACTTTGCAGAGTGTGTATAATTTTTGCAGCCTCAGCCGCTTTTACTAAAGTGTTAAAATTGCCTGCTTTAACAGCAGTTTCCCAAATGTTAGCCATTACGATATCAAGATAGTCTGACAAATTTAGTTATAAATTGATACAAAACTATTAACCTCTATCAACGGAGAGGTAGCGGAAAATTAGTTGTTAACCCGAATTTCTCACGTAGGGGATGTGGGGAGGGTGGGAAGTGTGGGGGGAAAGATTTCTTCACCATCCTCCCACACCCCTGGATTTCTCACAAGAGAGAAATCCAGGTTCAGCATATAAACAAGCATATTGAGACAGCAGGGGAGCAGGAAGAGGGTTTGCAGCTTTTATGAATATGAATATGATGCAGATGAAATGACGATTGGCTGATGTATAAGCCGTATCTTGTCTAGGACTGCTAAACTGGGGAATGTCCCCAAGAACCATTAACTATGCTCAAGCGTTCCAAGTTCGAGACAACCCAATCTCAGATTATGCACCGCGCCGAGGATTTAATTAGTGCAGCCTCGAATCGCTACCGCATCACGGTTCAGGTGGCAAATCGTGCCAAGCGTCGGCGTTATGAAGATTTTGAAAGCTCTGAAGATATTCTGATGAAACCTGTTTTACGGGCAATCATTGAAATGTCTGATGAACTAACTCAGCCAGAAATTATCGGTGAAATGTAAAATTAGTCCAGCCTAACGACTAAAGTCGCGGCTACACGAACAAAACCCGCACTTCGGCAAGCTCAGTGACTGCCTGCGCGGGTTTTAATGCACTTATAGCTGATGGTACAAGAAGAATAATTCTGCGTTGCTCAATTATCCTACTGATGGTTGTGAAGTTTAATTCAGCATTAATTATGGCGTTGGTTGTAGTTGGACTTGTTGTGAGTTTAGGCACAAGTCAACTACAACACTCTAGTTTTATTGGCATTCAGCCTGCTCTAGCTCAAAGAATTAGCCCTTCCGATGTTTGGCAGTTAGTATATCAGCAATTACCAGACCTGCCGAAAGAAAACCAGTACGTCAACAAAGAAACTGGCAAAAAGGCGGAAAATAATACCTTAGCTAGTCGCCTGATACGTTATCACGTTTACGTCAAAGAGCGATCGCCAATTTATCGCTTTGACTGGAAGCTAACATTGGCTGATTACCTGGGAGCCAATGAAATTATGTATGATGCTACCTATCCCGGTAATGATATATTACGCGAGAATCCGATAGAGGGCGATCGCGCTGCCATTTCTCGCCTGAGTCGCCATCAACGAGATGCTTTAGTCCAAACATTAGTCGATGTTTTTAACCCCAACGCGCAGAACATTCGCCAAAAACCTCGCCCTAGTACTTCCACCACTCCCCAACCACCCCAAACAGGCGGTGCTGAACTCTTAAAGTGACATGAGAAGGCAGAAGGGAAGAGGGTTTTAGTTTCATTAACCTCTCTTAAACATAGTTTTATTTTTTCCCCCGACTTGCTGAAATATTTGTAGAGACGTTGTGTACAACGTCTCTACCTACAACAACCGATAAATTATATCCGTAGTGAAAGAGCGATCGCCCCTCAAATCTCATCACAGACAAAAAAAGATACAATCTAAAATCTCAAATCCAAAATCTAAAATTTGCAGATGGAACGTCTGATGAAAAGCGGTGTAGGTTGGCGTATTGGCTGGAACCCTAATGCACCTGAATTTAAAGGATTAGTGGGTACAGATGATTGGGCGATTGAGTTAACCGAGGCTGAGTTAAATGAATTTTGCCGTTTGTTAGCACAGTTAGCAGAAACCATGAAACAACTCGCAGCAGAATTAATGGATGAAGAAAAAATTGCTTGTGAGGCCGAAAGCGATTTATTATGGATGGAAGTGGAAGGTTATCCCCATGAATACAATCTGCGCTTTATCCTAAATACAGGACGCTGTGCAGAAGGTAAATGGAATGCCTCTGCTATACCTGGTCTGTTGCAAGCTGCTGGGATGTTGCAAGTTTTTTAAACTTCACCCTTGATTCTCCCCAAGCGTTGCGATACAATAATAATTCTGACCGGGGCGTAGCGCAGCTTGGTAGCGCGCCACTTTGGGGTAGTGGAGGTCGTGGGTTCGAATCCCGCCGCTCCGATTGATAAAATCCCTAATCCTGCTAGTCTTGATGTAAGATTAGCAGGTTTTTTCGCTGCATTCAGGGGATATTTGCTGGATAAGGGAGAGAGGGGAGACAAGGGAGACAAGGGAGAGAGGGGGGATAAGGGGGGTTAGAAATAGTTCAGTTAAGAGAATAGTGAGGTTGGGTATAGCGATAGTGTAACCCAACAAAGTATGGGTGAATGTTGGGTTACGTTCCTCCACCTAACCTACACCAGTCTGACTCCTGAATCCTTTTTATTCACAAGGATTTAATTTGCAAATCTGATGGGTTCTTGTTGTTCGCTTCTACGGGGAGAAATCCACCAGCTTGCATTTTCCATAACCTATAGTAAGCACCGCCGCGTGCTAAAAGTTTGGCGTGGCTACCATCTTCGACAATTCGACCGTGGTCAAAGACTAAAATGCGATCGAGGTGGGCAATTGTAGACAGCCTATGAGCAACGACTATAACGGTTTTGCCATTCATTGCTAAGTCTAGAGTATCCTGAATGGCTTTTTCGGTAATGGAATCAAGGCTGGAAGTGGCTTCATCTAAAATTAGGATTGGTGCATCTTTGAGGATGACTCGTGCGATCGCAATTCGTTGTCTTTGTCCTCCCGATAATTTTACACCCCGTTCACCCACCAAAGAATTGTAGCCTTCCTTGATTTGGCTAATAAAATCGTGGGCGTAAGCTTTACGTGCAGCCTCAACTACTTCCTCATCACTGGCATCCAATCGCCCATAACGAATATTTTCTATCAATGTGCGGTGGAACAGCGATGGATCTTGGGGAATCAAGCTGATTTGCCCGTGTAAAGCATCCTGCGTCATATCACGGATATCAACCCCATCAATCAGAATTTGTCCTGACTGGGGATCGAATAAACGCAAAATCAAATTCACGAAGGTAGATTTACCAGAACCAGAAAAACCTACCAAACCGACACGTTCACCTGGTTGAATAGTGATGGAAAGATTATCGAATACTTTCTTATCTTCTGTGTAGCTGAAATTAACTTGGCGAAACTCAATTTTACCTTGGGTGATGGAACAAGCGATCGCTTGTTCTCGATCAATCAACTCATGGGGTTGCACAATTGTCATCACACCATTGGCAATATTCCCGATATGTTCAAAAAAT
This sequence comes from Anabaena sp. FACHB-83, assembly GCF_014697485.1. NCBI lineage: Bacteria > Bacillati > Cyanobacteriota > Cyanophyceae > Nostocales > Nostocaceae > Anabaena > Anabaena sp. FACHB-83. The sequence goes on from NZ_JACJRY010000012.1 coordinate 42,826, forward strand.
TCCAGAAAGCGACGGCTTAAATTACGTGCTTCACTGATGATTAACAATGACAAACTAGTAGCGACAACAAAGTCAGCCGCAGCGATCGCACCTTGACTCCAGAGGGTGAGAGAATAATACAGCGTGCCAATTTTCAGAATCGCTGCTGAAATAAACTGAAACCAGCGAATTCGCTCAGAATACCAGTTAGATTTTCTTACCTGTTTGAGTTCGCCCTTTAATTGTTCATTTAAATAGCGTCGTTCAAAACCCAAACGCGCAAACAGCCGAGTACTACTGAGATTTGTGACTGCATCTACAATAATGCCTGTAGTTTCACTTCTGGCGGCGGCGGCTTTGCGAGAATAAATTCGACAGCGAGTCGCTAACCAAAAGGAAATAGTAATAAACAAAACTGCCCATATCCCAACAAACGCCGCTAAGGGAGGATAGGCGCGATACAGTAAGATTGTGGCGACAATATACCCGACAATCACAGACATAAATTCTGTAATTAACATTTGCATCGTTTGGGTAACACCCAGAGAAGTTTCCCCGATGCGATGTGCTAAAGCCCCAGCAAAACTACTACTTAAGTAACGATGGGAATGATGTTGCAAATAAGCATATAAGGATCTGACGATGTGCTGGCGGTGGATGGGATGCAGAATCGTTTGCAAAAGTCCAGCCGCACGTCCAAAGATTACTTCACCCACACTCAACGCTGTGAACAGTATCAGAGGTTGACGAATAACATCAAAAATTTGCTGACTGTTGTTAGGCGATCGCGTCACACTACGAATAATTTCGCCAATGGCATAAGGTAACATAATGCCACAAGTTGCGTGCATTATTTCCAAAAGTACCATTACTAAATACCACCAGCGAAACTGGTTAACAAAATAGCAAATAAATCTGAATGGTGTATCAGGTAAATTTGGCGCAGTCGCAGCACGTTGAAAAGATTTGGATTTTCTAATCTTTTTCGTCATGTAAAGTCGATATCGTAGCATTGTTTAAACTGATGGACGGAATAAAAATGGACGACTAAATCCGCCGTCCAATTGCTGAAAGAAGGCCATAACTATCTACAAAAAAACTGATGCAAGAAAACAAAAAATTCAGGTTGTAGAGAAAGGAGGAGGTTTTCAAAACACTTACACCCCTATAGGAATACGGTTTGATTCCTGAATCTAGTTATGTAGGTAGGGAGTAGGGAATGGGGAGTAGGGAGTAGGAAAGACGGCTGATCTGGGTGTACTGATTTTTTTCATAAATCAAATATGAGTCCTATATACCCTTGCACCCTTGCACCCTATCTTCACAGACAATCTTTGTGGTTATGTCCTGTGCAAGAAACTAAACCATAATTTCTGATGGTGTGATAGCAGCATATAACTCAGGTGGAAGTAAGGCTTCTTGAATGTTGATTTTCTTGGGTATGACACCTGATTCAAAAAATAAATCGGCTACACGTTGTTGTTCTGCTATCAAAGACGGACTTAGACCTCTGCGTCCGGCGAAAGTGCGGCGAGACATTACTAAATCGGCTACATCTGGTGCTAGTTTTTGTTCTGTAATCATCAATTTTTTGACTTCATCTCGATTTGCATCAGCCCATTTATCAAGACCATGAAGTTCCTCGATGATGATTTTGAGTAAGCCAGGATTTTCTTCCGCAAATTTTCGATCTGCAATATAGTAGCCACCAGGAGAATCTAAACCTACAGAATCTCTGAGGACACGAATCCGGTTGAGTTTTTGGGCGATCGCATAATGGGGATCACCAGTCATCCACACCGGAATTCTCCCTTCTAAAAAAGCCGCCCGTGCTTCGATAGTCGGTATACTTCTGATTTTTATATCTTTGATAGTCAAACCAATAGATTGTAAAGCTCTCAAAATAAAATAGTGGGATGCTGAACCTTTTTGAAAATATACTTCCTGTCCCTTAATTTCTTCAAATTTAGTTAAAGAAGATTCCGGTGGTACAGCAATCACACTACTTGTTCCTGTTGTTGGCGTTCTTTGTGTACCAACGACATAAACCAATTTGGAACCAGCGACTTGTGCAAAAATTGGCGGCGTTTCTCCTACAGAACCCACATCAACTTTACCTGCGGCCATTCCCTCCATCAGTTGCGGCCCTTGGACAAACTGCGCCCATTCCACCTTAATTCCCAATGGTTCTAGGCGTTTTTCTAAAACTTGGCGATTTCGTACCAAATCCCCCGCACTCTGATAGCCCATACGGAGGACTTTAGTTTTAATTTCTAAATTGGCAGTTTTGATTACTTGCTGTTGGGTTTGTTGACTACAACTTCCCAACATATATGCCATAGAAAAACCACATATACCCGATGTGGCAACATTGAGAAAACGACGGCGGTTAACCATAATTCTGCTTTTATTTTTACCTTTTGCCTTACCTATCTCGTACTAACGCAGCGAATCTCCTCTTCTGTATTCGGCGGTAATATCGTCGAGTTTTTGTTTCAAATTTTCATCAAGTGTGACTTCCAAAGCTTTGAGGCTGTCACTGAGTTGTTCGGGACGACTCGCGCCAATAATAGGAGCAGTAATAATCGGATTCGCCAAAACCCAAGCTAATGCTAAAGTTGTCAGAGATAAACCAGCATGATCCGCCACTGTGCGTAATTCTTCCACAGTATTGAACTCGCGATCGCGCCAGTAACGCTCTTGATAACGTTCTGCGGCTGTACCCAAGGTAAAACGAGTGCCGGCTGTGGGGCCTTGATTAAAATTATGTTTACCTGTTAACAAACCACCCGCCAAAGGATTGTAAGGAATTACACCCAGTCCTTCTTCCTTCGCCAAAGGTAATAATTCTCGCTCAATTTCCCGGAATAACAAATTGTAGCGGGGTTGAATCGAGACGAAGCGAGTTAAATTCCGCACATCAGCCCGACCCAAAGCACGGGCAAGACGGTAAGCTAAATAGTTAGAAACCCCAATGTAGCGCACTTTCCCAGCACGCACCACTGTATCTAATGCTTCTAGTGTTTCATCAAGGGGAGTTGACGCATCATCAGAATGCAGTTGATACAAGTCAACATAATCAGTTCCCAGTCGTCTTAAGGAAGCATCGATCGCATCTAAAATATGTTTGCGTGAAGCTCCTTGATCCCAAGGTGCAGGGCCAACCTTGCCCACAGCCTTGGTAGCCAAAATAAAATGTTCGCGCTTACCTTTTAACCAGCGTCCAATAATTTCTTCGGTACGCCCAGCCGTAGCTAAACCACCACCTAAAGGATAAACATCGGCTGTATCTAAAAAGTTAATTCCCGCCTCGGCGGCTGTATCGAGGATTTTTATCGAAGTTTCTTCATCCGTCTGCAAGCCAAAGGTCATTGTACCTAGAACAAGGCGCGAAACAGTCAATCCAGTTTGACCAAGTTTCGTAGTTGGTAATGTCATAGTTGTTGGTTTAGTTGGGGATGAGTATAGGTAAATACCGTTTAGATAAGGCTTAAGTCCTTTGTGAAAGCAAAGTTTTTTAACGAACCGCAAAGGACACAAAGGACTCAAAGATAATAGGACTTACGCAGACTCTAGATTTCTTGGCGTTCTTGGCGACTTGGCGGTTCGATAAATTAAGCTTTGTGGGAATTTTTGCGTAAGTCCTAGATAAGAAAAACTGCTTAAATGAACGGTATTGGAGTATGGGCAAATACGATTCAGTTAATTAGAAATCTTGATTCATCCGCGTAGCCTGCGGTAAGCCGCTTGCGCGTCTATATCTGCACCCATCTGCGGTTAATTATTCTTATCTGAACCGTATTGAAGATTTCACATCAAATCTATGATTTCTGCTTTAAACAGCTACAGAAGCACGACGGCTCTGTGAAATCAGCCAATTTTGCAATTTCAAGTCTGTATACACTTCATCGGCGATAAAGTGATCACCTTCAGGTAATACAGTAAAATCTACTGTGCCACCCACTCCCCGTAAGGTATCAACAACCTGCTGTGTAGCGTCGATTGAGAGTTTTTCATCCTTAGCACCTTGGAATATTTGGATGGGAATTTCCTTGAGTGCATCTATTTGGCTTGATTCTAAGGTTTGAGGAACGCGACCAGACACCGCTACCAAACCAGCAAAGCGACCAGGATGAGAAGCGGCGATATGCCAAGCCCCAGCAGTTCCCAAGCTAAACCCAGAGATAATCACACGGGAGGGATCGATAGGCCGGGAAGCAATGAGATTATCTAACAAAGCAATCACATCTGATTCTCGCTCTACCCAAGTCTGTCCTTCAGGAAGTTGGGGCGCTAAAAAGAAGTAAGGTAAAGAGCTTGATTCATTCACAAACCGAGGTAAACCCCATTTCAGCAGCACATCTAAATCATTACCGCGATCGCGTGCGCCATGCAAAAACAATACTAAAGGCGCGGGTTTGTTGGCATCTTCCCCAACAGCCGAGAACAGATAAGGCAATAAACCAGAGCGACGTTCAATAGCCATAGTTATAATTCCTTCCTTGTATGTTTGGTGGTTAGATCCCCGACTTCTTAAAGAAGTCGGGGATCTCGTAACCTCTCAGCAAAAGATTTAAGCTACGACAAGTTTTTGATCAACTTGTGGAGAAGTAAAGCTATTTACCTTGGATTCAATCGCTGTACCCTTGAAGAAATCAGGGTTAGCTTCGGTATAGAACTTGTAGGGATTACTAAATACGTAAGCTTTGAAGTCGTCTTCAGTAATTACGCCTTCTTTCACCAAATCCCAGCTTTCAGACAATGGTGAGGTGAGGTCGGGTACATCCCAGTGACCAACGTCAGAAGAATAGATGGCGTTAATCTTCACACCCAAGGGATTAGCTTTGTTGTTGAATGCTGCGGCGATGGTGCGATCGTCAGATTCGGAACCAAAGAAGAAGCTATTCACCCAGCGATCGCGGATGTCTTCAATGTTTTCAATTCCAGCCGCAGCAAAGTCTTCAAGTTCGCTACCAATTGGCGCACGGCTATGACGGCTGAAGGAAGAACCAAGTACACTCTTGGTTAATTCTTCTTTGCTGAGGGAATATCCTTCAGTAATTTCGCCACCAAAACGCTCAAACAACTCAAACAATTCATCTGCATTGGTAAGGTCTGGATTGTAGTTTTGCAGTGCTTTGATATTACGTTTGGAGAAGCGGTCTACTAAATGAATGTAGACGTGAGCGCCCCAATCTGCACCACCTTCTAGCATACCGACGCGCAACTGAGGGAAACGTCTGGTAACACCGCCGAAGAACAACGCTTTAGCAAATGCTTGGGAACCATCGGCAAAGTGACCGATGTGGTTGTTCATATAGTTACTGATGGAAGAGCGTCCCGTCCAACCTTGGCTACCATAGTGAGTAGTAATTGGCACACCCAATTCCACAGCCTTAGCCCAGAATGGATCGTAGTCGTATTCGCTATCTAATCCAAAAAAGTCAATGTAAGAAGCATATCTGGCGATTTCAGGGAATTGATCGGCGGGATATTTATCGGCGATCGCTTTAATTGGACGTTTCACACCACCAGGAATATTTGCTACTTTTAAACCTAGGGTTTTTACAGCAAACTCTAACTCTTCGATGGCTTCTTTTGGAGTAGTCATCGGGATACCAGCTACCACCGTCAAGCGATCGCTATATTTGCGATAGATATCAGCGTGGTAGTGATTGACCGCCCGTTGTAGTGCTTGGCGATTTTCTGGGCTGGCTCCAGCAGGTGCAAGCACATTATTGGGAAACAATACCGAATAGTCTGAACCTTGCTCTGCTTGGCGTTCATAAAGTAGTGCAGGCAAAGTGTAAGTAGCAAGGTCTAGAGTATTGCGAGTAACTCTCGCCCACCAAGGCGATCGAATTGTACGATTGTATTGACGCTCTTCGGGAGTTTGTTGATACCAGTCTTTACCGTTGCTCTTAGAGTTCAGCCGAGAAGATTCTGCCTTGCGTAATTCGTCTACAAGCTTTGACCCGCCGTATTTAGCAATGTAATCTTCAAAAGCCGGGGTGAAATCATTAGTATGAACGTCGGTATCAATTACCGGATAATCAAGGGTGGCTCTGATTGCGGCAGAGGGAGAAGTTTTTAATCTGCTATATTCAACCATATTTTTTCCTTCAAAAATCAAAGGTTTTCTGAGCATCCGCAGTAGGGTTATCCTTTGTCATTGGTCATTTGTCCTTTGTCTTTGCTCCACAATTAACCAATGACAAAATTTTTATGTTCTGTAGGGCGGGGATCTACAGAAAAAGCTCTTTAACTGGTGTGGCTTCATCATCTGTGAAAAATTGATTTACGCCATTCCGACAAACTTTTGTTGTGCAGAGATCCAAAGCTGATTTAACGTGATACTTACCTTTGAAACCCCTCTCCAAACCTCTCTCCGCTTCGGCTACGGTGTACACACAAGTCTTATCAAGTTGCCTAGTAGCACTTTGATCCCCCCTAACCCCCCTTTTTAAGGGGGGAATTTTCTTCAAGTCCCCCTTTTTAAGGGGGATTTAGGGGGATCAGAGGATTTGTGTGTACACGGTAGCTCTGCTTCGGGGAGAGGCTTTGAATCTTATTCCCCTTCCCTACAAGGGAAGGGGTTGGGGGTTAGGTTTGAGATAAAGTTGCACACGGCTTGATTTATGCCAATACCAATCTTTCATTCTGTTGTTTAGCAACAAAACCATTGACTGGACGACGCAGACCGAGATTTTCACGCAGGGTACGACCTTCGTATTCAGTCCGAAATAGTCCGCGTTTCTGGAGAACAGGAACGACCAAGTTAACAAAGTCATCCAACCCTGTAGGTAGTATTGGTGGCATGATATTAAAGCCATCTGCTGCCCCATTGTTGAACCATTCTTCTAGTTGGTCAGCAATGGTTTCAGGTGTACCAAGTATGGTGCGATGGCCTCTTGCGGTCGCCAAGGCCAGATACAACTGGCGGAGTGTGAGAGTCCCACGAGTGGCTAAATCTTTTACTAGCTTCAGACGACTCTTGTTATTGTTGGTGTCGTTTGGTAGTTCAGGCGCTAAATCATCTAAAGAATATTTTGATAAATCAACACCTTTGTAATAGGTCTTTAAAATACCCCAAGCAACATCAGGATGAATTAAAGATTGCAGGAACTCATATTTTTCTTGGGCTTCTGCTTCAGTCCGGCCAATGATGGGGAAAGCTCCAGGCATGATTTTTAAATCCTCTGGAGAGCGCCCATATTTCGCTAACCGACCTTTGACATCAGCGTAAAATTCCTGGGCATCAGCTAAGGTTTGATTGGCTGTAAAGATTACTTCGGCTGTCCGTGCTGCCAAGTCTCGTCCAGCTTCCGAGGCTCCAGCTTGCACAATTACCGGATAACCTTGCGGTGGACGACCAACATTTAACGGGCCTCTGACGGAAAAGTGTTTGCCTTTGTGGTTAAGTATATGCAGCTTGTCGGGGTCGAAATAGATGCCTGATTCTCGGTCACGAATAAAGGCATCATCGTCCCAGCTATCCCACAGTCCTTTGACTACTTCGACAAATTCTTCCGCCCGTTCATAACGCTGGCTATGTTCTGGATGATGCTCAAGACCAAAATTCGCAGCAGCATTCTCATTACCTGTTGTAACTACGTTCCAGCCTGCCCGACCATTACTGAGGTAGTCTAGTGAGGCAAACTTACGTGCCAGGGTGTAGGGTTCTTCGTAGGTAGTGGAGGCAGTAGCAATGAAGCCGACATTTTGAGTAACAGCAGACAAAGCCGAAAACAAAGTGACTGGCTCGAAATGCACTAGTTTGCCATTGCGTTTTTGAGTCTCTGGAGAGCCACCCCAGACTCCTGGACTATCTGCCAGAAAAACTGCATCAAACAAGCCACGTTCGGCGGTCTGGGTAATTTCTTTATAATGCTCAAAGTTGAACCCAGCATCTGCTTGTGAATCGGGGTGCCGCCATGCGGAAACATGATGTCCAGTGGCTTGAATAAATGCACCTAAACGAAACTTACGTGTTTTGCTCATCTGCTTTTTCTTGTCTATGCGTCTAGCTAAAGGCTGTTTGGGTAACGTCAGTCAAATATCTGACGCTACGATAAATTAGTAAATTTTTATGGGTCAAAGCTCCTATGTCTACTCTTGTTTGAGCTTGACAAAACTAGTAATGCTGCTGTTTGGCGCTTGAGCTTATACCACAAATTGATGTAGTAATCTGAGTCAGCATATACAGTTTACACATCTAGATCCAGAAAAGATGTGCTGTACAACACAATATCATGAAAATCTAATTGTTAGTTAATCGAACATTAAGTATTGCAAACAGGGCTGAAGAAATTAAGGGTTTAGGGGTGTAAGGGTGTAGGTTTTTTACGTTATGCCCCAAAAACCTTGATTTAGGGTGTGGGGGTATGAGCCCGCATTTCTCACAAGCTTCAGGCGTTTGATGGGGCAGAGGGGCAGAGGTGCGGAGGGGCAGGGGAGAGAGTACCTTCATTCTCCCCTGCTCCCCTGCACAGGCTTTGAAAGGTGTGGTGAGAAATCCGGGTGAGGGGGATGGAACTCTGATTAAATCGTGATTTTTAGAGTCGCTACTCATCACCCTGTTAAAAATCTACACTTGTGAGGTTTAGGGGTGTGGAGGTGTAGTGATGCAGTACTTTATTGGGCATCATAATGCCAAGTCTCAGCAATTTAGGAGTTGCTCAAGCATTTTTTTGTAACTTTTTTTGTCTTAAATTGTAGTCATTACAAATGAGCAATATATTTAAATGTTATATTTTGGGATTTCGGGATAACTTTTACTGGGGTTGGATTGGGAATTACCAATATGTTCGATGGCAAGTAGTTTTAATATTGAGCTTTTGGAATTTATCTGGAGGAAATTCCCAAGCGGCTCAATTGCATCAAAACTTGAGTTCATTACCAGTAATAGTAAGCAATTCAAAATCAATTGATTTTGTGCTTTTTCAGAATCAAAAAATTCAGGAAATTAAACTTCTGGAACAATTCAATCAAGCACCAATTTTAATTGCTGCACCAGAAAATTTTAATCCGGGGTTGCGAGTACCGCCACCATTACCCAAACCACCAGTCATAAAACCACCAGAAAAACTTAGTCCACCTCCAACATCAAAGCCTGAGAAACCAACTAAGCCTGTAGTTTTAGAAGGCATTCAAACTAATTTTCGCAATGATACAGATAACTTTGGGCAAAGTAATTTATTTATTGAACCGACTTTGCAGTGGCGATCGCCTAATGGTAATAAAATATTTTTGACTACTGGTTTTGATTTATTTGAACAACGGGGTGTGGAATCAGTCATCAATATTCCTGTAAAACTTGGCTGGCAAGGAAAAATCGGTGACGCAACTTTACACACCACAGCCGGAGTTGATTTTTTTGACCGCTTACCCACAGCCATCAATTTCAATGCTAAATTTGAACTCCCAATAGTGCCGCCTCAAGTTTCTTCTACGGGAAAATTACTGTCGGGTGTCACAATATCAGCCAATGTAGACCACAGTCCTTATAAATTTAATGCTCAAACCTTAGAAAATCAAATTACAGCTTGGCGGTTTGGCCCTGATTTATATTGGCAAATTGATAAATACACAAGTTTGTTTTCTTCTTTGCGCTTGGGTAACTACAATGATGGGAATTTTGAAATTCAATCATTCAGCAGATTAGAACGCAAGTTGGGACAATTTTCTCTGGCGGCTAACTTATTTAACTGGAGTTATAGCCGCAATGCAGAAATCACAAATGGCTATTTTTCTCCATCAGATTTTTTGGTATACAACGCTGAAGTTGCTTGGGAAGGCGAGATTGCTGATTTTTTGCGTTGTCGGCTGTTCGCCACTTTAGGACAACAACGGTTAAATGGTGAATTGGACGATGCTTATGGTTACGGTAGTCGCTGTACAACTAAGTTCTCGCCCATTCTAGACGCTGAACTAGACTACAGCTTTAGTAATGTTCGCAATCAAAGCACGGGGGGAGGTGGCTATGGTAGTAACTCTTTAACCGGACAGTTACGTGTCAAATTTTAACTGTCCATCACCAGTATTTTTAGCTACTCAATTAAATGAAAATTCGCAAATTTTTATACTGGTTATTTATATGGACTGCGTATATATAAGCGTTAGTCCTAACAGTGTTTGATCACGAAGTGAGACAAATTTATATAAGTTAATAAACCCGAAAAACCTTTCATAAAGGGGATTTTACACTCTTAACTAACAGTTGGTTACAACTAACATTTGTGAGTTATTCCCTAACGTTGGGAAAAATAAGCTTGTTATGAAGATAACTAAAAAATGATTTACATTATAAGGCTTTGAGTAACATGAGTTCTGATTTCCAACCACCACCCAAAGGCTTATCTATCCTGAGTTATGTTGGAGGGGTGGTGACAGCGATAATTGCGATCGCTGGGTTAAATTTTTGGTCTGGTCGTCTTTCCCAAAAGACACAAACACCCGAAGTATCAGCCTCTCAAACTGCTACTCCCATAGATCAGGTAGATCCACAAGCCCAAAAAATCGCCAAACTTGATGCTGACTCCGCCGTTTTACCAGGAACACCAATCGCCGCCAGTGAACTTGTAAGCAAAACACCTTACATTGCGCCGGGAGTAGGCAAACTCGATGCAGCAGAGATGGCGGCGGCGCGTTTAGCTTGGTCATATTTCCAAAAAAACTGGAACGAGAAAACCGGCTTAGTTAATTCTGTGGATGGTTTTGCATCTGTCACGATTTGGGATCAAGCAGCTGCGATCGCAGCTTTGGTTAGCGCCAAAGAACTCAACATTATTACTAACGCAGAATTTGAAACGAAGATGACCAAAATGTTGCAGACTCTGGCATCTTTACCTTTATATAAAGGTGAACTGCCGAACAAAGTCTACAACGCTCAAACTCTCATACCTGTTAATTACGGTCAACTCGATAAACCAGAAGAAATTGGTTGGTCAGCCATTGATTTGGGAAGAATGGCAATTTGGCTGAAGATTGTGGAAGCTAAGTATCCCAAAATGCGATCGCCTGTACAAGCTGTGTGGCAACATTGGCAAGTCAAGCGCCTCACAAAAAATGGTCAGATGTACGGTACATCTGTTGTTGAAGGTAAAGAGCAGTATAACCAAGAAGGTCGCTTGGGCTATGAAAATTATGCTGCTTATGGTTTGAAGCTTTGGGGTTTGGATGTTAAACAAGCCTTAGATTATCAGTCGAATACTGCTTTTGTGAATCTTTACGGTCAAGGTGTTCCTTATGATCGTCGGGATGCTAACAACTCCGGCGGAAATAACTACGTCCTCAGCGAACCATATATTCTAGACGGTATCGAAACAGGATTCCAAGCACTGCCAAAAGCTTATGCCGATAGAATCTTAGCGGCTCAAGCAGCGCGTTATCAAGCCACACAAGAATTAACCGCCCTAACGGAAGATAACTTAGATCGTCCACCATATTTTGTTTACAATAGCTTGTTTGTCAACGGTAAACCTTGGGCGACAATTACCGATACTCAAGCACAACATAATAATTTACGTTTTCTCAGTGCCAAAGCTGCGATCGGCTGGCACGTACTTTACAAAACTGATTACACCCGTTCTTTAACTGATACTGTCTTTTCTCAACTCAAATCAGAAAAAGGTTGGTACAACGGCTTATATGAATCTCTGCGCCAACCAAATAAATCTCTAACGGCGAATAATAATGGAGTGATTTTAGAAAGTTTGCTTTATAAACAAGTTGGTCAACCTTTGATTATTTGGGCAGGAGTCAAGTAAGTAAAGTGGCGTAAATAATTATTGTGGGAAGAAGGCAGGGAAAGAAAGAGTTTGAGACTTATTTACTTTTCTGCACATAGGTTTTATTACACCGACTTACTTAAATAATTGCTAATTATTCATACTTGGAATTCGTGCCATTACAAATTTTTTGAAATCTTATGCGCCAGTACTTTTCACAAAAATTGTGGAGATGGATTGCATTGTTCTTAATTGGAACAATCTTGCAATTTTTAATTTACATCCCCACGCCAGTTTTATCGCAAAATGCCAATAGCTGTAGCAATATTACTGCGCCTCTGACAGCCGAAGAACAAACTTATGCCCGTTCTGCTTGGCAGTATTTTGTCAAAAATTATCAGCCAGCTACAGGATTTACCAATTCTGTGGGGGGTTATCCTTCAGGAACCCTGTGGGATATGGGGAATTATTTAATGGCGTTAAATGCGGCGCGATGGATGAATCTGACTGACCAAGCAGATTTTGACTCTCGGCTGAATAAGTTTTTAACAGGTCTAAGCAATATCAAGTTATTTGAAGATGCTTTACCCAATAAAGTCTATAACACGGCTACCGGGCAGATGGTTGATTACGGTAACAATGCCATTGAACGGGGTATTGGCTGGTCTGCTTTAGATATTGGTCGAGTTTTAGCGGCGTTTGATGTGATTCGCACTTGTCATCCCCAATATAATGATTGGCTCAAAGGCATTATAGCCAAATGGCAAGTAGCGCGATCGCTCAAGGATGGACAACTTTACGGGGCGACGGTTCTCCCAGATAACAAAACATTATTAGTCCAAGAAGGGCGACTAGGTTACGAAGAATATGCCGTCCGGGGGTATCAACTCTGGGGTTTTTCTGCACCCAAAGCTTTGGCCTGGGAACCATATAAAACAGTGGAAATTAATGGTGTGCAGATTCCCGTTGACACCCGCGATTTTCAAAGTACTAACGCTAATAATTACATTGTTAGCGAGTCTTATATTTTAGATGGCATTGAATTTGGCTTACAAGGTGAATTAGCCGATTTTGCAGCTAAAGTTCTGGAAGTGCAGAAGCGCCGTTACGAAGCGACAGGTCAGTTAACAGCAGTCACCGAAGATAACATCGACCAAGCACCTTATTTTCTCTACAATACTGTTTACGCTAACGGGCAGAGTTGGGCCACAATTACCGATACTAACCAACCTTATCCCCAGTTTCGCAGTGTGAGTACCAAAGCCGCATTTGGTTGGCGTTACTTGTACCCAGATAATGCTTACGCCCAAAAACTGTTTGATGCAGTCAAGGATCTGCGTAGCCCTGATGAAAGTGGTTATTATGCAGGGATTTATGAGGAAACGAAACAGCCAAATAAAGCCTTAACTGGGAATACCAACGGGCTAATTTTAGAGATTTTGTACTACAAAGCCAGAGGAAATCGTTCTTTAATTACTGGTTATGTCAATACAGCCGCTAAAGCACCAAGTAATAATAATTCTGCGGCGACTCCCACACCCACAAATCCGCCGCCAACATCTGGGAATAATTCTAATGTGGGAGAGGTGAAAGTCACGCCCAATCCCCCAGCCAAGAATCCCCAAGTTGAGGAGGTGGCGATTACCCCGATTCCCCCAGTTGATAGCCCAAATTCATCATCTCAGTTGAAATTAACTCGACCATTAACAGTGGTAGAACGGCGTTATGCAGAAGCGGCTTGGAGGTATTTTCAAGCCAATTATCATCCCAAGAATGGCTTAGTTGACGATCGCAGTGATTTCAAAGGTGCAACACTCTGGGGATTAGGCGATTATCTCGCCGCACTCCACACCGCCCGATCATTGGATGTAATTTCCCCAAAAGAATTTGACCAGCGTACCCGCCATTTATTAGCAGCGTTAGGAAAATTACAGTTATTTGCCGGGGAATTACCGAATCGGGGTTATGATACGCGATCGCTCCAACCCATAGACTACGGCGGTAATCCAGTCATTGAAGGCAATGGTTGGTCAGCTTTGGATATTGGCAGACTGTTAGCTGGGTTGTATAACTTAAAAAGCTACCATCCAGAATATACCAAAGCGGTTGATCAAATTGTCTTGGATTGGTCATACCTGCGGGTAGTCCGGGATGGATTGCTTTCCAGTGCGACGGTGATTAAAAATCCCCAAGGGCGATATCTGACTCGCGTCAACCTGGATACTCGTTTAGGGTATGAAGAATATGCAGCACGGGCTTTTCAATTGTGGGGATTTGATGTCTCAGGTTCGGCTGTGGGTGGAGAATATCAAACAACTGTAGTAGAAGGAGTGAAAATACCAACTCAGCGTCAACGTACTGATACTAACTCCAAAGTCAATCAATACACCGTCAGTAATCCGTTTCTTCTTTATGGATTAGAGTTTGGTTTAGATCCAAAAATGCGATCGCTATTTGAACCCATTTTCCAAGCCCAAGTTGAACGTTACCGTCGCACCGGGACTTTAACAGCCGCCGCGACAACCTTAATTGACCGCAAGCCTTACACCGTCCACAGCGCCATTACCGCCCAGGGTCAACCTTGGGAAGCTGTTAGCGATGATGGACAAACGGTACCCCAAGGAAGAATGGTCAGTACTGCTGTGGCTTTTGGATATGCTGCTTTGTTACCAGACAATCAATACAGTCAAAAGTTACTGCAAGGTACAACTGACTTATATAACCCACTCACAGGTTTTTACGAAGGCTTTTACGAAGCTACAGGTAAAACCGCCGTTGGCTTCACCAGCAGCACCAACAGTATGATTTTGCAATCTTTGTTGTATACACTCACCAACCACAAACCCTTAATCGCTGCCAATACTTCCCTGAATTCTCCCTGGTGGGAAGCGATCGCCCAAGGAGATTCCGGCCGTGGTCTTCCTCGAATTCCTCAGCCAAAAATTAAACTAATTTCTGATAGTAATGGCAATTACTGGGCATCTCCGCCAGAAAATCACCGCACTGCAAAATAATTTGCGATTGTAGATAGCAAATAAATTCCACAGATACATCTGGAGGCTGATTGAATATTTGAAATTGATTTTTTGATTATTGGTATTCCCATGAATTTTGCATCTTTGAATAACTCGGCTAATTTTCCTGGTAACAGTCGCTCAACACTCAAAAAACGCACATTGTTATTTCGCTACTTAGCCGAAATTAATTTAATTTTCGGTTTTTGGTATTTACAATGGCGCATTACTCATTCAATTAACTTTGATGCTTTGTGGCTGTCAATTCCTTTATTATTAGCGGAAATTTATAGTTATTTTGGCGGTGTGTTATTTGTCATTGGTTTGTGGCGGCCTTTAGTGCGACAGGTTAAATCTCTTGACCAAATGATCCCACCTTTAGCAAAATCGGAATGGCCAACAGTAGATGTATTTATCACTTGCTACAATGAGCCACCAGAAATTGTTGAGCAAACTGCAACGGCGGCTTTAGCAATTGATTATCCTGTTACTAAATTGCATGTTTATGTATTAGATGATGGCAACTCACCAGCCATGCGAACCATGACCGAAAGATTATGTATTCAAGATTTGCAATCACCATTATTACAACAAGAAGCTAACCGTATTGATGCTGAACGCTCTCATTTAGTAGAACGTCTGCAAAAACTAGAAAATCTCAAAGTCAATATTCAAGCGGCGGAAGAGTGGTTACAAGAATTATCATCAACTCAAAATACTCAGACAACATCAGCAGCAGAATTACTCGCAAGTCTACAACAGTTTATTTTGTGTTTACCGCCGGAACATCACACTATAACTGCACGTCTGAAAACTGAAAAACGAGCTTTAGAAACAGCAATTTACCAAAAAGAACAGGAATTAGTGCAACTGGTAAGATTTCATTATATTGCACGCCCTAAGCCGGTGGGTATGCCTCACCATGCAAAAGCAGGTAATCTTAATTATGCGATTTTTTCAGGAGAAACTGCGGGGGAATTTATTCTCACTTTAGATGCCGATCATATTCCTAAACCACAGTTTCTCAAACGAGTTTTACCATATTTTTATACATATAATCTTTTCACTGGTAAGTACGAACAAAACCGCATTGCTTTTGTCCAAACACCACAAGCTTTTTATAATATTCCAGTTGGTGATCCTTTTGGACATCAAGCTAATTTATTTTACGGGCCACTACAACAGGGCAAAGATGGGATGAATGCAGCATTTTACACAGGGACAAATGCTATCCTCCGTCGGGAAGCCCTGATTAATGTAGGACTGCAATATTTTGCTGATGAGTTTAGTAAAGATGAAACTAAGTTAGATGAATTTAAATTAGTAGGTGGGGTATCTAGTAATAGTATTACAGAAGATATGAATACAGCTATGCGGCTGCATGGTGCTGGTTGGAAATCGATTTATCATCACGAACTTTTAGCAGAAGGTTTAGCACCGGATGATTTGAGTTCTACTTTAAAACAGCGACTACGCTGGGCGCAAGGAACTATCCAAGTTTTATTAAAAGAAAATCCCTTTGCTAAACCAGGACTGACATTTTGGCAACGCCTACAATATTTTAAAACCATGTATAGCTATTTTTCAGGCTTTGCTAGTCTGGTATTTATTGTTTGTCCAATTATTTATTTCTTTACCGAAATTGCCCCTGTAAAAACCTTTGGCTATGATTTTGCTATACATTTTATTCCGGCTTTTATTATCAATCGCTTAACATTTTTAACAGTGGCTTGGGGGATTCCGGCTGGTGAATTGTGGCGTTCAGAACAATATGCGATCGCATTATTTCCCTTATTAATTCAAGCTGTCTGGAGTGTGTTTACCGGACAAAAAATTAATTTCCAAGTTACCCCAAAACAGCGACAATCTGGTATTTACCTGCGTATGGTCTGGCCGCAATTACTGGTATTTATACTGACAAGTTTAGGTATGCTATGGAGTTTTTATTTATTTATCATTGATCATAATAAGTATCCTGGGATATCTCTCATCAACAGTGTTTGGGCTATTTATAATCTAATGCTTTTGTGGGGTGTGATTCGGGCGGCTGTTTGGCAACCATCCCCAAAGTATTAAAGAGTTTATGAAAATTAGCTTTTGATAATTAAAGAAATCATGTAAATTGCATTTTTGTGATTGATATTAATTTGATAACTTGCGTTTAGGAAGTGCAAATGCCAAAATAGAAAAGTGTATATTTGATTACAAAATTAGGTAATTAGCTTATGGATTCGACAATCAAAGTCATTCAACCACAAGGCGTATTAAATGGACTGACAGGTAATAAGTTACAGCATGAAGTGAGTAATCTATTGGATAATGGCGCAGATATGTTGTTGATTGATTTGAAAGAAGTCCATTTTATTGATAGCTCTGGTTTAGGGTCTTTAGTTGCAGCCGCTCAAATGGTGAAAACTGCTCATGCCAAACTGTTTGTTTGCTCTGTAAGTGACCAAGTGAATATGTTATTTCAATTAACAAAAATTAACAGAGTATTTCAAACTTTTGCTGATCAAGAAGACTGTAAACGCCAAGTGTTAGCAACTTCTTAAAAAGTCAAAAAATATCTCTGTTTTGGACTGTATTTTTTTATTTGTGTCGATTCTGAAAAATTTTCTAAAAATAAAAATTTGATTTAGGTTGCACTACCAAAATAAACTTTTAGTAAAGATAAATCATCTTCTGGAGATTGTTGAATATTTAAAGTCATGATTTTTAATAATAGATGATTGAGCGTGTAATTGTTTGCTTGGTTATGTTTGATTAAAATTTCAATAAAAGCATCAAGACCCAAGAGTTTACCGTTGGGTTGATTAATTTCATAAACTCCATCGCTAAAAATATAAAGAGTGCTGTTTTCGGTAATTTCAAAAACAGCCTCTACAAAGTCAACCTCTGGTAAAAAACCTATAGGTAAATCTAAGGAGATTAGTTGTTGAACTTGCAAATTATTCGGAGATTGATTTGAGATGAGGATGGCTGGTGGATGACCTGCATTAGCATAAACAAGTTGCTGTTTAATGCGGTCATACACTCCATACCAGATAGTGAAATATTTAGCACCTTGGTTACTCATTTGAAAGTTATGATTAAGTGCTTTGAGAACTTCACTTGGTTGACAAAAATTAGTGTGGGGTAAAGATTGCGATCGCAACATATTCAGCACCGACACCGACAGCAGCGCCGAACCTACGCCATGTCCCGATACATCTAACAGATAAATTACGAGATGATCATCATCTAGCCAGTAATAGTCAAAGCAATCACCTCCTAACTGTGCAGAAGGAATAAATAGGGTTTCAGTGGTGACTACTCCTGTCAGTGGTAGCGGTAAAAGCGATCGCACATAATCAGCCGCCTCAGCTAATTCTGTTTCCATAATTTGCTTTTGAGTTTGCAAAGTTTGGTTGAGAATTTCTAGAGCTTGTTTTTGACTGTGCAAATCTTGATTTAATTGATGCAACCTCAAACCAGCCCGGACTCGCGCTTTTAACTCATTCATCTCAATCGGCTTAGAAATAAATTCATCAGCCCCCGCATCTAGTCCTCTGACTCTATCTTCTTCTTCTCCCCTAGCTGCACCCTTCGCAGTTAACAAAATAAAAAAGGTTGTCGCTAATTCTGGATCAGCTTTAATTTGTCTGCATACCTCCAACCCATCTAAATATGACATCACCCAATCGCAAATAATCAAAGCTGGACGCAGTAACCGCGCTTGGATAATTCCTTCTTTGCCATTTGTCGCCACAGTAATTTCATAACCCTGATTCTGGAGCGTTCTTTTCAGTACCGCCTGCACAATTGGGTCATCATCAATCACTAGAATTTTTACCATAAACTACAGCTAACTAAATAAAATGATTATTAAATATTTGCTTAACTTTAAATTAACGATATTTAAGTTGTTAATGTATAGTGAAAATACTCAAATTAAATAAATTGAGTTCCGCTTATGATATAGGCTAAATATTTAATAAACTCAAAGTGGATAATAAAATTTGTTTAAAAGTAAACACAGACTTGAATGCCTCGTCTGAGATTTTATCTTGGTTTGAGCAAATTAATCAAACATCCAATATTGACCAAGAAATTTGGTGGCAATGCCAAACCCTGTTAATAGAAGGCTTTGCCAACATTGTAGAACATGCTCATAAAAATCTTCCCCAAGAAACTCCGATTGAGATAGAAGTTTGGCTGTCGAATAAACAAATAGACATCCGCATATTATCCCAAGGAGAAGCTTTCGATTTAGAAAAGCAATTACAACAAGTTCCTGAATTTGAAAATAATCATCGAGAACGAGGGCGAGGCTTAAAAATTATGTCAGCGATCGCCGATAAATTAACTTATGAACCAACAGCAGATAATCGGTACTGTTTATTAATTAGTAAATTTTACTAAGAATTTTGATTTATATAATTCTTCTTCACTAAAAAATTCAGGGATTGCATTAGCCAAGTTGTTTAACACATCTGTAAATAATTAGGATGAAAGCACCATTACCCGATAACGAAGCACAAAGAATAGAGGCACTTTTAGAGTATAAAATCCTCAATACTCCATCAGAAGCCGCATTTGATGACTTGACTAATTTAGCTTCGTATATTTGCGGAACACCAATTGCCTTAATTAGCTTAATTGATCAAAATCGGCAGTGGTTTAAGGCAAAAGTTGGGTTGAACGAAACAGAAACACCCAGAGATATTGCATTTTGTGGGTATTCTATCTTAGGGTCTGATGTTTTTATTGTCCCTGATGCCACAGCTGACGAACGTTTTGCGAAAAACCCCTTGGTTACTTCTAATCCCCACATTCGATTTTATGCTGGTGTGCCATTGATTAACCCTGAAGGTTATGCCTTGGGTACACTTTGCGTTATTGACCGTGTGCCTCGTAATTTATCTCCACAACAAATCGAAGCATTACGCATTCTGGGGCGACAAGTCATCAAACAGATGGAATTGCAACGGAATTTAGCAAATTTAGCCAGCATAACGAATGAACGTAAACACAAACAAAAGGTACATAGAGATTTTTTTAAAAGAGTTACTGGCGGTTTTGGGTTAGCTTCGATAATTTTAGTTTTAATCGGCTTAATTTCTTATAAAAATACCAAAATATTTATTAATATCAACCATCAAATTCAAAAAACTCAAAAGCAAATTTCCCGTTTAGAAACACTGCTGTCTGATGTTAAAGATGCCGAAGCTCGGCAAATAAATTATATACTTACAGGAGATCAGGCTGATTTTGACACATATCAAATAGCACTAAAAAATATTAATGGACAAATCAGAAATCTGCAAAAACACACAACAGATAAGCCGCGTCAAAAACAGCAATTAATCGTCATAGAAAGCCTAATAAATAATAAAATAAATATCCTCGAAAAAACTATTAATTTGCGTCAAGATAAAGGCTTTAATGTAGCATTGCAGGCTATATTGGCAGATAAAAAAAACAATTTAATGGCTGATATTCGCCAAGCTATTGATGCCATAGAAAATGAACAAAAGCAGTTATTAAAAGAGCAGTCACAAACAGACAGAGTTAGCACGCGCTACACAATTTTAATTCTGGCTTTTGCTATTTGTCTGAGCTTTGTGATTTTAGCTGTGGTTTACTACCTGATTTATTGTGAATTTACAGCCCGAAAGTTAACAGAAGATACACTCAACGAAGAACGCAACTTTATCTCCGCAGTTTTAGATACAGCTAGTGCATTGGTGATTGTACTTGATGCCAAAGGGCAAATTGTTCGCTTTAACCATGCTTGTGAGCAAATTACAGGTTACTCATTTGATGAAGTCAGGGGAAGATATTTCTGGAATTTATTTTTATTACCTGAAGAAATCGAGCCAGTCAAAGTTGCGTTTGCTCAGTTGCAATCAAGTGAGCATCAAGGCTATCAAAATTACGAAAGCTGTTGGGTAACAAAAGATGGTAGCCGACGACTAATTGCTTGGTCAAATGCGATTTTGCAAAACTACGAAGGCGCAGTGGAATATGTCATCAGTACAGGGATTGATATTACTGATAGCAAACGCGCCCAAAAGCAACTAAAGACACAATATGCAATTACCCGTGTCTTAGCAGAATCTACCACGATCGCCGAAACCATTCCCCAGATTTTGCAAGCTATTGGTGAAAACTTGGAATGGGATGTCAGCGAAATTTGGATAGTTGACCAACAAACAAATGTACTCAGATGTTCTGACTCTTGGCATCGGGATTCTTTAGAAATACAAGAGTTTACCACTGTGAGTCAGGAAATTTCATTTGCACCAGGAATCGGATTACCTGGTTGCGCTTGGGCTAATTGTGAACTGGTGTGGTTTACTGATGTTGCCAATAACCACAGGTTTTTGCGCCATCAACTAGCGAACCAAATGGGATTGCATGGCGCTTTTGGTTTCCCCATTCGCAGCGAACATAAAATCTTTGGGGTAATTACTTGTTTCAGCCAGCAAATTCAACAATATGACCAAGAGTTAGGTAAAATTCTCAATTCGATTGGGGAACAAGTCGGGCAGTTTATTCAACGCAAAAAAGCGGAAGAAGAACTACAACGACAAAACTTGCGATCGCAATTATTGACAGAAATCACCCTCAAAATTCGTCAATCTTTAGAAATAGCAGAGATTATGGAAATCACTGCCAAAGAAGTCCAAAAAATTCTGCAAACTGACCGGGTATTAATTTCACAAATATCTAGTCATGGCTCAGATAATATGCTAGTTGAGGCTGTAGTTTCTGACTGGCCATCAATCAAACAACAAAATATTGCCGACTCTTACTTACAAACAGAATATCAACAACAATACTATTTACAACAATACCGCCAAAAGCAAATCGCCATCAATAGCGAGTTAGATTTACTAAGTATTCAACAAAGTCATCTAGAATTATTGCAAAAGCTTGGGGTCAAAGCCAATTTAGTCATTCCAATTCTGGTTAAAGAGGAACTCTGCGGTTTATTAATTGTTCATCAATGTGCTTCGCCTCACCAATGGTCAAGTTTTGAAACTCATCTTTTGCGGCAAATTGCTGATCAAGTCGGGATTGCTATTGCCCAAGCTCAATTGCTCAAAGTAGAAACCCAACAACGAGAAGAATTAGAAGTAGCTCGTCGTCAAGCAGAATTAGCTTCTCAAGCCAAAAGTGCATTTTTAGCGAATATGAGTCATGAAATTCGCACACCGATGAATGCTGTTTTGGGTATGACTAGTTTAATGTTAGAAACTCCCCTCAATCAAGAACAGCGAGATTTTATCGAAACCATTCGGATTAGTGGTGATGCACTGTTAAGTCTGATTAACGAGATTTTGGATTTATCAAAACTTGAGGCTGGAGAAATGACTTTAGAAACCCTCAATTTTGATTTAGCCAATTGTGTAGAAGAAGTCTTAGATTTATTAGCCCCCCAAGCGCATCAAAAAAACTTAGAAATTGCTGCGTTAATTTATCGCAATGTGCCGACACAACTCCAAGGTGATGCTAGTCGTCTGCGACAAATTTTGATGAACTTGATTAGTAATGCCATCAAATTTACTAGTGTGGGAGAAGTACTAATTAAAGCCGAATTGCGTTGGGAAAATACCACAACAGCTAATATTCGTTTTGCGGTGATCGATACTGGTTTGGGAATTACCACAGAAAACCAAAATCAATTATTTACTCCATTTACCCAAGTGCATACTGCTAATAAATACAAGTATGGTGGTACTGGTTTAGGATTGGCAATTTGCAAGCAACTTGTAACTTTAATGGGAGGGGAAATTGGTGTAGACAGCCAGTTAGGTAAAGGTTCGGAATTTTGGTTTGAGATTCCTTTTACCAAGCAACTGCAACCAGTCACCATGATGGACGATCGCGGAATTTTGCGCGATCGCCGGATGCTTTTAGTAGATGACAACACAACTAATCACAAAATTATCGATTATCAAGCCACTCGTTGGGGAATGCAGGTGGACAAAGCTGATAGTGCGGAGGCTGTTATCCGGGCGATAGAAGCGGCTGACAAGCAAAGAAAACCCTATGATGTGGTTTTAATTGATATGCTGTCCCCAATCAATGGGATGGCTGTAGCAGGAATGATTAAGGCTCAATCTGCAATGGCGGAGATCCCTCTGATTATGCTGACATCTACCAATCAACGGGATGAAATGCAGCGATCGCTAGAAATGGGATTTGCAGCCTATTTAGTCAAACCTGTGAAGCCATCTCGGCTCCTTGATACTCTCATTACTATTTTAGGTTTCCACTCCCCACCACAGCATCTACCAAATAATCAGGAGTTAGAAATGAACAATTTACAAAATAGTCACCCTCGTCTGGCTACTGGCTCCTCTAAATTAAGAATTCTCGTGGCTGAGGATAATTTAGTCAATCAAAAAGTTGCGCTCAAACAACTAAAAAGCTTGGGTTACAATGCCGATGTTGCTGCCAACGGTCAAGAAGTTTTACAACTATTAGAAAAAATTCCTTACGATGTAATTTTTATGGATTGCCAAATGCCCGTTTTAGATGGGTTGGAAACGACCAAAGAAATTCATCGTTGGTATGAAGGTGATTTTGCTCACCGTCGTCGTCCAGTGATTATTGCGATGACGGCCAATGCTATGAAAGAAGATAAACAATTATGTCTTGATGCAGGTATGGATGATTATTTAAGCAAGCCTGTAATTAGAGAAAATTTAGCCGCAGTCTTAGAACATTGGAGTCAGTTTTTAATTGCTACTGAACATCCAGTTGCTATTAATGATGAGGATAGTAATACATTCTTTATTGATTGGGAACATTTACATCAGTTATCCGAAAATGATGCCGAATTTGAATTGCAATTATTAGAAATTTTTGTTGAAGATATGCAGTCTCGTTTAGAGTCAATCAAAGCTGCGATCGCTAACAGTGACTTTCAGCAAATGGCACAACAAACCCATCAAATTAAAGGTACTACTAACAACATTGGTGCTAAATCTATGTATTTAGCGGCGGAAAAGTTAGAACAACTCGCTCTTTATCAAGAACGTCGCGGCAGTACAGAACTAATTGCAGAACTAGAAGATTTTGTCAATCGAGTGAAAGCATTTTTAACACAATCCTGTAATTAAAAAAGTAGAGGGTAGTTAACCCTTGTATTAACAACTACCAGTGATGCCATTTTTTGTGCGATCGCTCAACTTTGCTGTCTACTGAAAATACTCTGAACACAAGTATAAACTTTTATATCATTACCCTTGTCGTTTTAAAAATTCTTGCTTGATAATAGCCCCGTACAAACCACCCAATTGGATAGAGTTTGTATAGAAGCGATAGCTGTAATGTCTGTCCTTGTTTAGATTTTCTTTATCTTGGAGATGAAAACAATGAAATCAGTTCTGAAACTATGTATTGCCGTCCTGTTCACATTTGTTGTGTCTTTTATGACCACAAATTCTGCCTTGGCTTTGGGTCAGTTTAGCTTGACTTGTCGTAACACTAGTATTCAAGGTTCTGTTCTAACATCTACTTGCGAAAGAGCGAGTGGTGGCGTTTACAAAACTAGTTCTATTAATTTGAACCCAGAAGTTGAAAATGTTAATGGTAGTCTGAAGTGGCAACCCGGTAACTTTATTGAGACTTGCAGAGGAACCCAACTAGTTGGTTCACGTCTAAGTGCTCAATGTAAAACCCGCGCTCAACAGTGGGTTTCCACCACAATAAACCTTGACGACCACATTGCCAATATTGATGGCACTCTAAAGTATGAGTAACATCTAGAAACATCAATCTCATGGAATGAGGACGGGAAACGGGGAACAGATTGGTTTGGTTCTCATTTAGAACTATATTGTTAGCTCTCTTCTATTCCTTGTTTCCTGTCCCAAAATCACCATCTTTGTATTACTAGAGAAGTCAGGACTGCCGTATAGTAGTCCTGACTTCCCTTGTCTACTTACATCTTGCAGCAGTTGGGGACTTGCAATTAAGGTAATACCAAATTAAAAAATGATTGCGACAGATTGATGGCTCAAAAGCTTACCGATCAACCCTTACCCAATCCAAAATCTAAAATCCAAAATGGTATAAGGTGGGCAATGCTAAAAATTTACTGTGAGCATTGCCCACCCTACAGTTATTGAGAATGCTGCAAGATATGAATCTATCTTGTCTATCTTCCTTGTCTCCCTTGTCTACCTTGTCCCCCCTGTCTCTATATGTTCACATATCAATTCAATGCCAAATTAATAGCCTCTTCCTGACCAACTAAAGATAAGTAAGGGGTTTGCAAATACCGACTAGCAGCAGCTTGAGCATCTGCAACAGTCACGTCCGCAATTAGCTGTTGAAATTGGCTATCAAAATTAATTCCTAAACCTAAAATTTCATACCAGCCGTAAATCTGGGCAATTTGTCCGTTAGTTTGTTTACCTAAAGCATACTGTCCAAGAATTTTGTTTTTCGCAGCTTGAAAGGCGTTGGTAGAAACTTCCGTCGCCGACAGTAAATCTACCTCTGTCCGCAGTCCGTCAATGGCAATGGTAGTATTTTCTGGGGCTGTACCCATATAAACAACAAACGCACCAGGATACAAGCGTGTGGGATAAAAAGCCGAGACTTCGTAAGCCAGACCGCGTTTTTCGCGTAATTCCACAAATAAACGACTAGATAAGCCATTGCCCAAGTAGGTAGACAGCAGTTTCAGTGGGGCGTAATCTGGAGAATTGACGGCTGTCCCTAAATAACCCAACATCACAATAGATTGTTGTGTTTGTAGCGGCTTGATTAGACTTTGGGGATTCACGGGAATTTCGGGCAGATGCAATGCTGGTAACGGTTGTGGGGGTATTTGCCAATCACCAAACACTTGCTCTACTAAGGCGACAGCTTCTGTTAAGGTAATTCTGCCAGCAATACTCACAACTAAATTATCGGGACGAAAATAAGTTTGGTGATACTGCACCAAGTCTTGGCGAGTAATGCGGCTCATGGTAGTTTCATCACCTAGCAGCGACATCGCATAGGGATGATTTTGGTATATTGCTTGCCGCATTTGCTCAAAAGCCAAAGTAAAAGGCTGTTCTTTTTGGGAGCGAATATCTTGTAAGGCTAACCGCCGTTCTAATTCTACTTGTTCATCGGGGAAGGTGGGCGATCGCAAAATTTTTCCCGTCAATGCCAATATCTCTGGAAAATCTGAGGTGACAGTCTTTAAAGACAATAAAAAATAATCTGTAGAGGTATCTGCACTCAAACTAGCCCCTACAGATTCTACTTGTTCGGCAATTTCTAAGCTCGAAAGCCCTTCACAGCCTTTAGTCATCACCGCCGAAAGCAAATGTGCTAACCCGGCTTGTTCTCGTTGTTCGTAACAACTACCAGCCCGGAGAAAAATTCGCCCAGCAATAATATCCGCCGCCGGATTTTCTGCCACTAACACAACAATGCCATTGTTGAGTACGGTGCGATGAATCAAGGAATGAGACAGGGAAGGTTTTACAGTTGGAGTCATTTTTTAATAGTCAATGGTCAATGGTCAATAGTCAATGGTCATTTTGTATGCTTCCGCCTTCCTGCTCCCTTGCCTTTTCTAGAAAAACATCTGGACTAACATGGTTTCAGGATAGTAACTGCATAATTCTGCGGTGAAAGATACTGTTTAGCTAATTGTTGCAGTTCTTGGGTAGTAAATGACTGAATTTGCTCTGGATAAGTTGTGGCTACTTCCGCTTGAGCAATAGTGTTGTAGTAACCATACAGCCCTGTTAATTGGTTGGGCGTTTCCGTCGAAAAAGCATACTCATTACATAACAACCTACGCATTCTCGCTAATTCTTGTTCCCTAATTCCGTCAGTTTGCAAATCATGTAAATGACTGCGAATTAAGTACTCTACTTTCTCGATGTTTTCTGGTTCTAGCCAAGCAGTGATAGTAAATAAACTCGATTCTTTTTGTAGAGAAAAATTACTACAAATTCCATACACTAATTGCTGTTCTTCCCGCAAGTCACGCACTAAGCGCGAAGTCCGCCCCTCTGTTAAGAATACAGATAACACATCTAAGCCATAAGCCGTGCGGAGTTGGTCAACTCCCGGTGCAATCCAAGCCATGAGTAACCGCCCTTGCTCTAGCCTGGGTAAACACAGTTCTTGACGCTGTATACCTTGAATTAACGGTTTTTGGGCTGTAATAGATGGTGGACAATCAACAGGTGGAGCAAAATTAGCAAATGATTGATTCACTAATTCCCAGGCTTTGGCTTTTTCAATTCCGCCCACAATTACCACAGTCATATTTTCTGGCTGATAGTGAGCGCGATGAAAACAGCGCATGTCATCGGCTGAGTGCTGCATCAGTTCCTGCTCTGTACCCAGCACCGAACGTCCATAAGGATGCTGCGGATACACATTTTTGATCAAAGACTGAAATCCCAACCATTCAGGATCATCATAACAAGAGCGAATTTCTTCTAGTACTACATCTCGTTCGCGCAGAAATTCATCGTCAGGAATAGCCGCATTGACTAGTATTTCTGCCAGATAAGGCAAGGTATCTTCTAAATAAGGTGCAGCAGTTGTCACGCAGTAATGAGCGTAGTCGTGGCTGGTGGCTGCATTACTCACGCCACCACGGTTTTCAATTTTATAATCAAAAGCTCCAGGGGCAATTGTGGCTGTCCCTTTAAAAATCATGTGTTCTAAAAAATGAGCCATCCCAAACCACTGTTCTGGCTCTCTGGCTGCTCCAGCACGCACCCATACATCCGCCACAACCACGGGAGTAGTCGGAATCTCTTGATGAATCAATGTTAGACCATTATCAAGTTTTAAAATCGAGGCTGGGAAAACAGGATGAATTAATTGTTGTGACAATTTTTTGTAGATTAACCACAATTTAACGTAATCTGGTCATCTTAACTCTTAACTAAATCTAAATTAGAATCATTTGATACAGATTGATTAATATTTATAATGTAAAATTTTTAGCCAAAATTAGACAAAATACTTCATTTCTGTATATATTTCCGCCTTTAGCTTTGATCCATAACCGCTAACCCAGTTTATTTCACTGAAGATTGAGTTCTTGAAATGGTGCTGAGGTTTCTTGTAGTTGTAAATTTTCGGTGTTAAGCGGCTGGCCATTGACTTCTATTTTGTAGTTACCTTGCTGTAAACCTTGCAAATAATAGACTCCTGCGCCATTGGTAACGGAGAATCGCTTTTGTCCCGAATTTAGTTCTATGGCTTCGACTTTGGCACCGGGAATTGGTTTACCGCGAGAATCAGTAACCACGCCTGAGCGAGTAAAAGAACGAATCATGGGTAGCATAACAGGTGTGTAACTGCCAGCAACTACATCCACGGCTAAAGCTTCAATGGCTGTTTGCCAGTTGGCTGGAAAGCCAGCCGGATCGAGGTCAAGGCGATATTTGCCGGGAGATAAATAAATCAAAGCGCCATCATTTTGAATTGTGGGTGCAAAAGACTGTAAAGGTTGATTGTTAATGGTAAATAGTAAGTTTGGCTGATCCAAATATATAGGTTCATTGGGATCGCGTTTACCGTTACCGTTGCGGTCGAAAAATGGCTGAATCCAAATTCCGCCTTGAGTACGTAAGTTGTTCGCTTGGCGAGAGGGGTGAGGCTTGATACCTCTTTGCAAGTCGAGACTAGATACCAACTCTAAGCCAAAACTTGGTTCATTGGATGTGGTGGAAATGCCTTGATAACGTCCCCGGAGTAATAAGCCAGGGAGAATATTAGTGCCTAAAGTTGCAATAATCCCAGAACCGAGGGAACCAATACCATAAGCTAGTTGTGCTTCCCAAAAATAGTTACCATTCAAAGAGCGTTGTGGGGAACGATAGCGCCATCCCAAGGTAGCGAGGCGATCGCTTTGAGTAAAAATATTACTAGTTTCATAACCCAAAAATAAGGCGTTGCCTTGGTGAGTAAATTTCTTGGGAGAAAGATAGTAAGCTAATTCCGATGCTGAAGCAATTTCGTTACCATTGCTGTTTAACTCTAGTTGTCCCCAACGATGCAATAAATTCCAGCGTACATGACTTTGGGTATTGAAAGTCATCCGCGCAAAGGTAAAAGAATTTTTGCGGTTATGAGCAATTTGCACACCGCCAAATCCGCCTTCTTTGCTATCGACACCACCAAGTAAAGTCAACCAAGGAGACATTCGCCAATCAAAATCAAATCGGCTTTTATAGCGATCGCTCGTAAATCGCGTATTAATCTGAGGTGAGATATCAAATGTGACATTAGTATTAATATCCCAGCGATCGCCACTCAAAGCCGATAAAGCCACTTTTAACGGCAGATTTTGGGGTTGATAAAATATTTCTGCCAAACCGCGAAATGATTGATCGTAAACACCACCCAAACCTACTGTTAAATCAGGAGATAAACCCCAGCGTTGGGCCACACCACCACGAAAATCAGCAAACTCCCCAATTACAGAATTAGCCTCCGCAAATTGTCTGCGGAAACCACCAGAAACTACCAACGCACTTGCGCCGGCGGGGAGTTGTCCGGGTAAGGTAGAAAATGTCACATTTCTAATTTCTGGTGTTTCTGTTAATCTTCCTTGGGGATAAAGCAACAGTTGATAAGTTGCCCCTAAAAATCGCGTATCAACTTTGACATCATTAAAGCGATAAATTTCCGAAGAATCTACCAAAACTTCGGCAATAATGCGATCGCCTAAACCTTGAGTTAGTCTCACTAAAGTTCCTGGTGCGGCTTTTCCCGTAATTACCCGCCCAATTTGATCAGACTGCATTCTTTGATTGGGCGATAAACCACCACCAACAGTTTTGGGCGGTTGAAATCCCCAGCGTTGAATTGTGGTCAACCCCCAATAATCACCAGTACCTTGGCTCAACCAAAAAGGAGCCTGTGAACCAATCACATAATCAGCTTGATTTGTTTGTCGGAGAAATTGTGCTTCTGCAACTTGCCAAGCTGTGGGATTTTGAAACTGAGGTTGATTAACACGTACGAACCAACTACCACCCAAAGCTGTACCCACTGCGGCGAAGTCTCCTTGATAATTAGACGCACCACTAGCTGAACCACTAACGTTCAATTTTTGCTCAACGGCGGTCAAAGTCAAGCCAGGAGCCGGAACTTCTGGTAATCCAGCTAATTCTACAATGGGTTCTGGTGGTGCAATTACCTGGGTGGCTTTGAGCAACCAAGGGCGTTCTAAGCGCACAGCATAATCACTAATATCAAATTTGGCTGTGACTCCTAACAAAGTTTGCAACTGAGCGACAGAAAACACCAATCCCAATTGCGGATCATTTGTGAGTTTTTGCGGATTAATTCGAGTCACCAAACCAGGAGCGCGAATTTCTAATTGACCATCAGCTAAAGTTGTGACATTGAGTTGCAAAGCCCTAACTACAGCCTCATAAGGTATCAACCATTGCTCAAAATTAATTGCTTGCATACCATCTTCTCGACCACGCATTAACACACTTTTAATGCTGGGACGTTGGTCTACATCTAACCCCACGGGAAAAACCCGTAACTCTTCTGAGATTGGCACTTTAATCGATGGTGGTTCGCTTCTCGCTTTTGTTTTCTCTTCTGGGGAAGTCTGCAATGAAGAGTCTGATAATTTAACTGTATGAGATAAAGCAGCTTCAGGAGCAAAGCTTTCTGGCGGTGCAATGACTGGCGCAAACTGTATTTCTGAGTCATCTGATAATTTAACTGGATGAGATAAAGAAGCTTCGGGAGCAAAGCTTTCGGGCGGTGCGACGACTGGCGCAAACTGCTGTATTTCTGATTCACGAGTCTGCGAAGCGGAGGATTTGATAGTTGCTGTGGGAGTTAAAGTTTTGTCGATGGGAGAGTATTGAGGCGGTAAATTTTCGGGTGCGCTAGGTTTAATAACTACTGGAGTGGAACTTGCTGAAGACAATGATGCAGCAGTTTGTGGTTGAGCGATCGCATTTACAGATGGTAAATAATTAGTATCTGGGGAAAGTTCAGTATTAGATATTAAGTAAGACACAGTATTTTAAAAGAGTTACAAATTAAATTAATTTTTTATAGGATTGATTATCTAAGCTTGAGCAAGTCTGAATGCTTACCAAAATTAGTAGAACTCTTGCACGAATGTTATGAAACACGAATTTTAAGTCTCACGCAAAGGCGCAAAGGCGCAAAGAGTTACAGATCATTCGCTTGTTTAGTAGGCATAATCTGATTTATGCAAGAGGTCTAGTAATAATTATCAGAATTTTGTAGCGTCAAATCTGCATAATTATTACAACTATCAAAACTATAGCGGTAGTCAGAAATGTTAGGAAAATTTCAAAGCTTGAATGCCAGGAATAGTAAGACTTTGCCTCCTGCCTTCTGCTATATTTATATCTTTGTACCTTCGTGAATTAATAACTCCAAATACACAAAGGTACAAAGTAGAAAGAATGCTGAATCTATCAGGAAATAGTCTGACCTGATTAACGAAGAGCAGATGCCGCAGTTTGAGGTATAGTCAAATTGACATTGAAAGGAACCGTTTTTTCTGCCAAGCCTTCACTCCACAATAGCTCACCACTGAGTTCATATTGACCAGGCGTAATTTCTGGCTGATTTTGAGCTACAAGGTTGAGGAAAAAATTGCGATCGCTTTGAGCCACAATAGCTGTTGGTGGTAATTGTCCACTTCTGATCACTTTTCCTGCTCTTTTTAAATTCCATATAGCTGTGGGTAAAACCGAAGCCGTACCTGTATTTTTAACCAACAGTTGAATTTTCTTTGCAGAAGCATTTAATTGGGCGCTATCTACTATTAAATTAGGTGATACATTCCCTTTACGAACATAGAAAGTAGAACCAACTTTACCAATGATACTAATGGCATTGCCATTAACATCTTCTGCACGAATTTCTTTGAGATTTTCAGTAAAAATCACCACTCGATATTCACCATCTGGTAA
The DNA here is from genome assembly GCF_014697485.1 of Anabaena sp. FACHB-83. Lineage (NCBI taxonomy): Bacteria > Bacillati > Cyanobacteriota > Cyanophyceae > Nostocales > Nostocaceae > Anabaena > Anabaena sp. FACHB-83. The sequence goes on from NZ_JACJRY010000012.1 coordinate 74,497, forward strand.
GTTAGGTGGCAGTTGACTTAATAACCGAATGCGTCGAGTCGCACCAGCCGGAATTGTCAGTTCCCCTGGTGAAAATTGTAAGTAAGGGGAAAGGTCTGTTGGGCTAGATTTCAAAGATTGAAATCCTGTATCTCGATGATATGTAAAAGGCTGAACATATACACGAGCGCGGAAGGGTTCATTAGTCATATTTTTGACATTAATTACACCTTCTGCTTGTCCTTGGTGCGCCTTAGCCGTAATTACCATCGGAGAAATTTGGACTTGTGCTTGTGCCGTCTTAGGGTTAAAAAATCCTGCTGATAATGCCAAACCACTCAGAGAAGTAGCGGCAATAATCATACTATGTTGCTGCTGGAAATTCTTGAGTAAGACTCCCAATTTTGTTATAGTCAAATTACTAATCATGATGTTTTTCTCTAAATCTCTTGAGTAATATAAGGTAGATATAACTTGAGTTGAGTAAACAAGATTTATGGGATTACCTTTAAACCAGAACTCAAGTTATAACAAACAAGCTAATATCTTTAAGGTGTGACTGTTAAATTAACAGTAAAGCCGTATGTTCCTGCTGTTAAAGCACTACTATTCACCACAAGCATGTGTACATCTAAAGGAATAGTTGTACCAGGAAGCACCGTTTGAGGCGCACCAGCCACTCCAGCAGTAAAAGTGGCAGCAATTGTTCCTCCAGCAGCAGTTGCAGTGTATACAGGAGAAGCGAGAGTCGGCCCGGCTGTTTGGGTAACACCTGTAATATTGAGACTCCCAGTACTGCCTGTACATGATACCTGTGCAGTTCCTTTGGTTCCTCCATCTGCTAACGCACTACTCAAAGTAGTAGCTGTGGGGTTGCCTAAAGTACCATTACCAGGTGTACCCGGAAAAGAACAAGCCGCAACAACTGAACCACCAAACGGCACATTTTCCGTATCAGCTGCAAATGTTTTAGATGTAACAGCAAAACTTCCTAAAATCAAAGCTGAAGCGATAAAAAGACGACGAATCATTGCTGGTTCCTCAATTAATTGTGTTAACTGAAGTTGGCGATGAATATTCAACAGCAATATCTAATTGTGGTTAACTTAGTCCTGCATAGATGTTTGTTGGTCTAACGCAAAGATGCCAAGAGTCATAAGGAAAGAACAACTACTGCAAGCAATCTCAAGTTTAAGGTTATGAAAAGGTAGATTCCCTGATAAGAAATTTCTGTTGATACCCTTCTTTGCCTTAACTTCATAAATCTTATTGTGCTGTGTATCTCAGCATTTATCCACCGTACTTATGCTTAATTTTACGAATTTAGCTTTGAGTAAAAACTCGGATTTAAAATTATACTAGCAATAAAAATAATAATATAGAAAACTAAGCACTTTCCCCTTTAAAAACAGGGAAAAGTGCCTTAAGTTAGATCAGGTATCTGTGGTAAATACTTTTTAAACTTGTATAAGTATTTACATTATGGATGCTTGGCTAAGTTTAGCAATCTCAATAATTGCCAGACTAGACTGCAACAGGTGTCGCAAATCTAGCATAACGCTCTATGTAAAATTCCTTGGAATTAGCGATCGCTTTGACAGAATCTCTTTCTTTGAGAGCATGTTTCCACTGTTTCAGACGGGTGAATTCGGCTGGTAGGGGAAAATCACGATATTTCTTGAGTGCAGCCCAACGCTCGAACCAAGGGAAGAAGGTAAAATCTACCAAACTAATAGATTCACCAAACCAATAGGGGCCATCTTTCGACAACTTCCCAAATGCTTCGTTTTCGATGAATTCTAAATGTTTGTAGAGTTCTTTTTTCGCTTCTTCTTGTTTTTGGATATCTGGACTCCTCAACAGGCTAGAAAAAGCGGGAACGAATCTAGTGTTAGCAAAATCAATCCAGATGCGAGCTTGGGCTTTACCTATGGCATTGTTGGGTAACAATGACGGATTAGGAAATACTTCATCCAGATATTCATTAATAACAGCAGATTCCCAAACGCGGCGATCGCCATGCACCAAAGCTGGTACTTTGCCATAAGGGGAAATATCTGTAAATCCTTCTGGCTTATTCTGCAAGTCAATTTCAATCAAATCAAAGTCGATTCCCTTTTCTTGCAATACCAAGCGAGAACGGTGAGCAAAAGGACAAACGACGGCGCTATATATTTTAACTTCAGCCATGTTTACGTTCCTTTGTGAATCGGAATTTGTAGTCGGTTTTGGGACAGTTTCATCCCAAATCTGTTAGTCAGGCAGAGACAGAAAAACTTTCTTACCTCCTGCCCTTCGGGTGAAGCTCCTGCGTCGCTAACGCTGCGCTAACGCCACTTGACGACAGTTGCCTCAAGTCGGGAGACCCGCCCACGGCACTGTCTCCTTTATGCCGGGAAACCCATCCACCGCAGTCGGTTGGTGAGCGACTTGCCTTGAGCGCAGTCGAAAGGAGTCGAACCACTGCCTTCTTTACAGCCAAGGCACTTCTTCAGGTGCGTAACGGAAGGCGCGAAAGACTGAATTCTGTTCCCCACGAGCTACCAACGACTTCTCCCCAGGGACATTACGAGCAGCAAAATGGGGGTTGACGTATTCCCAAACTAGTTCTCCTTCTCCAGTCACCTCAAAGATGCGTCCATAAGCACCTTCGGTAATCAAAGTATTACCATTCGCAAGGCGTTGCGCTCCTGATATATAGGAACTGAAGAAGTTGTGTGGTGGACTATCGGTATACTCCCAAACAATTTCTTGAGTTTGGCGGTTAACTTCAATCACACGAGAAAAATTCAACGCTGTGTGACGACGATGTGCGCCATTATCAAAAATCAAGATATTGCCGTTAGGTAATTCGTTAGGAAAATGCTGCTGTGCCAGTACATCATCACCCAAAGTCCAGATGATATTTCCGGTTTGGCGATCGATAATAGCAACGGTAGAAATATTCCGGAAACTCACAATAATATTCCCGTCAGCCAGTTCCCCCACAGTATTACCGTGAGTCCATTCATGTCGTTGGTCTTGGGGAGTAATGACAAATTTCTCTGGGTCGAGGTGTTCGTAGGCGTGCCAAGTCCAGACAATTTCGCCTGTGGGTGTGACTTCGTAAAGTACATCAGCATAGATATCACCATCGGCTTCTGTGCCAGCGATACCGCCTTTGATGCGAGGAACCAGAGATTGAGGTATCTTTTCAATGGCTAATAAAATTACATTGCCATTGCGGAGTTTTCGCCCATCATGATGATGATCTGGATGCTGATATTCCCAGATAATATCGCCTTTGGGGTTTACTTCTAAAACTACGCCACCTTTAAACGCCGACCACAAAGGAAAACGCGGTGGAATCTCTGGAGTCTTACCGTTATAGAACAAATTGCCATTCGGCAAAAGATAACCATATAACCCTGGCGGATAAGGCAAATTCCATTGATGTACCACTTCCCCTTGCAAGTCCAAAAGATATACTTCTCCATTACCCGTCAACGGTGTAAAGAGTGTATAACCTTTGAAAACTTTCTCAGGATTGTAAGCTTTTAAGCCAGTACCCCGACGACGGATAGTATTTTGTTCAACAAACGTTGTAGCGAGAGTCATGTTCTACCTGGGAAATCGCTAAATTTTGGAGTTCAAGTAGCAGAATGCAAAACTTTTAAGGTGCTGGGTTGGGATGTTGAAGGTTAATTTCATCCAACTCTGCCAAAATCTCTTTACTGAGAACTACATTCGCACTGTCTATGTTTTCTTTGAGTTGTTCTAGGGTTGTTGCACCAATAATTGTGCTAGTAACAAACCAACGACTCCGCACAAATGCTAAAGCTAATTGTGCAGGGCTAAGTTGATGACGTTTGGCTAGTTCTACATAAGCTGCAACTGCCGAGGTGACTTTTGGTTTGAGATAGCGTTGACCAAAGTTTTCAAATAGGGTAATTCTGGTATTTTCTGGTTTGCCATTGAGATATTTACCAGTTAAAAAACCAAAAGCTAAAGGACTATAAGCTAATAAACCAACATTTTCGTAATAAACTGTTTCAGCCAAAGCTCCATCAAATACTCTGTTGAGTAAGTTGTAAGCATTTTGAATCGAAATCACTTTTGGCAATCCTAACTGTTTAGCAGCATTACTAAACTGCACAACGCCCCAAGGAGTTTCATTACTCAACCCAAGATAACGAATTTTTCCGGCTTGAATAATATCAGCAAAAGCTTCTAGCTGTTCCACTATCGGCACAGATGGTTTTACTTGGGTGGGGTCAAAAATTGTCTGACCGAAACGTGGCACATATCGGTCGGGCCAGTGAATTTGATAAAGGTCAATATAGTCTGTTTGTAATCTTTTCAGGCTATCATCTACAGCTTGTTTAATATTATCGCGCTCAATGGCATCTGCCCCGCCACGTAACCATTTAAAACCACGTCCAGGGCCAGCAATTTTAGTTGCAACGATAACTTTATCTCGCTGCTGGTCTTTCAACCATTCGCCAATGTATGTTTCTGTCAAACCATAAGTAGCCTCTTGCGGTGGTACTGGGTACATTTCCGCCGCATCAATGAAATTAACACCATTAGCAATAGCATATTCTAGCTGTTGATGGGCTTCTGCAATGCTATTTTGCCGCCCATAAGTCATCGTACCAAGGCAAATCTCTGAAACTTTGAGGTCACTTTCACCTAGTTGGTTATAACGCATATTTTTGTGTGATTGAGTAATCAAATAATTGGCTTTAGTCAAAATATCGACTTTATAATTTAATGATTATCCGATGAATCCTGTCAACTATATTTGTATTCTTATCTAATGACCAAACTCTGAATAAATATGATATTTTCACAATTTTTTAACCATATAATTTACAGAATATATCTCATAAATATCAGGCTAAAAATATTTTTTCTAACAAAAATAGTGGCTTTGATCAAGCCTATTTTTGCTATTCATTTTATGAGCATCTGCATTCCACAAAGTTTATAGAGACCTTGTAAACAAAGTTCCTACAACAACTAATAAATTACATTTTTATCCAGTAACAGTATGAGACCTTTTAAATAAAGTACTATAAATCTGTCCAGTTACCGTAGATTGTACCAGAAAGTTATCAAGATTTCTCAGTTACAAAAGTTTATATCCCAAGTCTTACGCACAAAGGCTGTCTATGGAGACTGGGTTGAGAGGTGCAAGGGTATGATGTGTAAGGGTTTTAGCTAAATAACACAACCTTTAATGGGAATGATAAGCTGTTAATGATGGCTCAAGACAGCAAAAATGGACAAAGCAGTTACCCTGGAAAATGCGCTTGCATTAATAAAGCAACTTTCGTTAGTAGATAAAATACGCTTGATTGAACAAATTGCACCTCAAATTGAGCAAGAGTTGGTCAAAATTCAGCCACCAAAGCGCACTTCCTTAAGAGGAATTTGGAAGGGTAGTAACATAACTGAGTCAGATATTGCTGAGGTAAGACAACAAACGTGGTCAAATTTTCCCCGTGAGGATATTTGATGAATGATTTAGTCACTGATACTCATGCTTTGATATGGTATTTAGAAGATAGTCAAAACCTCAGCAATGCTGCTAATGAGGCCTTTGAAAGATGCGATCGCGGTGAAATTTCTATTTACATTCCGACAATTTGCCTTGTAGAAATTGTTTATCTACAAGAAAAAGGGCGTATATCAGCACAAATGAAGACTCAGCTAGTGCTGCATTAATAGCTGAAAATAGTGGGTTAATTTTAGCGCATCTTACAGGTGAGGTAGTCGCAGCATTGGCAACAATATCACGAGATAGTATTCCTGATATGCCTGATAGAATAATTGCCGCTACAGCCAAGCATTTGGGTTTACCCTTAATTAGCCGAGACTCCAAAATAACTGCATCTGGAATAAATGTTATTTGGTAATTTGAAGGTTTTGATAGTTGCGGTTTAAAGTTAGTTAAATTGCGAAATATAACATTTAGAATAAAAATTCATAACTTGCTTTTTTAAGTAGCTACTAAATATAGTATAAATATCCACTGTTTTAATAAGGAGATTCGTATGGTAAAAGATAGCCAGAAAGTTAGTTTAGACGCACTTATCCCTAGAGAAGCATTTGAAGTACAAGGACAACAAGGTCAAAATATAGGACGAAATATTCCGATGATATCAATTCGGGATTTAGAGAAGAGTTCTTTTTTCTATCCATTTCTACGTAAACCTGATTTTCAAAGAGAAACTAATGAATGGGAAGCTCAGAAAATATGTGAATTTATAGAAAGTTTTTTAGATGGCGATTTAATACCGTCTGTTATTCTATGGCGAAGTTCAAGTAGTTATTATTTTGTAATTGATGGCTCTCACCGTCTTAGTTCTTTAATAGCCTGGATAAATGATGACTATGGTGATGGTAAAATTTCTAAAGAATTTTATGATGGAGATATTACAGAAGAGCAAAAATCTGCGGCTTTGGAAGTAAGAAAGTTAATTAAAGTAAGTATAGGTTCTTACAAAGATTATCAATCGTTAACACAAAATCAAAGTCAAATAGATCAAAAGTTCCTTGATAGAGCAAGAAACTTAGGAGCTTTAGGTATCCAGCTTCAGTGGGTTGAAGGTGATTCAGAAAAAGCAGAAGCATCTTTCTTCAAAATTAACCAGAAAGCAGCACCAATTGGTGAAACTGAAATGCGTTTATTAAAAGCACGAAAAACACCTAATGGTGTCGCCGCTCGTGCAATTATGAGAAGTGGTAATGGTCATAAGTATTGGTCGGACTTCTCACAAGATAAACAAAACGAAATTGAAGAACTAGCTCAAGAAATACATCAACTAATTTTTGAACCTAAATTAAAAAATCCTATTAAAACCTTAGATGTACCAATAGTAGGCAATCTATCAACTTCTGAAAAACTTGAAGTCATATTAGAGTTTATAAATATGGTTAATTATATAGAAGTCGATGATCAATTAGGAGAAGATCCAACAGGAGACAAAACTGTAGAGCTACTAAAAAATTGCAAGAAGGTAGTGCAAAGGATAAATAGTAATCATCCTTCATCTCTGGGGTTACACCCCATCATATATTTTTACACTAGTGCGGGAAAGCCGAAAATTGGATCATTCTATGGCATTGTCACTTTAATGTTGTATTTGGAAAAAACGAAATATTTTTCTCAATTTATAAAAGTCAGAAAAGACTTTGAGTGGGTAATTTGGCAAGATGATATGGTGCCACAAATTGTTAGCAAACATGGAAATGCAGTTAAGGCAAGAGAGAAAGTTAAAGATTTTTATATCAGAATTATTGAAAAACTACTTCAAGAAATAGATAAGAAAAATATCATAAAAGAAATCATAGCTGAAAAAAGTTTTGGTTCTTTAAAAACTAAGGCAAGAAATAATACAAGTGAGATACAAACTAAGGAATTTTCGCGGGAAACAAAAGCAGCAGCTTTTATTAGAGACGCTTTACCTGGGACTCCACGATGTAAAATTTGTGGTGGTTATATCCCCAGTCGTATTAACTCCATAGACCATATTAAAAGAAAAGCAGATGGTGGTTTGGGTACATTAAATAATGCACAACTGACTCACTTATACTGTAATACAACTGTTAAGCATTAAATATTTTATTGAAAATAATGCACTTACTATCTCTTTACAGCCGGATACTGTTTTAAAACCTGCTGTAAATATTGCCCAGTATAAGACTTGGAATTTCTCGCCACATCTTCCGGTGTTCCAAAAGCGATGACTTCACCGCCTTTGTCGCCGCCGTCTGGCCCCAAATCTATCACCCAGTCAGCGCAACGAATGACATCTAAATTGTGTTCAATTACTAAAATTGAATTACCTTTATCTACTAATCTTTGCAACACATCCAATAATTTATGCACATCATAAAAAGATAATCCCGTTGTGGGTTCATCAATTAAATACAGTGTCTTACCAGTGGCACGACGAGATAATTCTGTAGCTAATTTGACGCGCTGTGCTTCACCACCAGATAAGGTGGTTGCGGGTTGTCCTAGTTGCACGTAACCCAAGCCAACATCAACTAATGTTTGTAACCTTGTAACTGCTTTGGGGATGTTTTGGAAAAAGTCTAAACTTTCCTCAACAGTCATATTGAGAACATCAGAAATAGACTTATCTTTGTACTTCACTTGCAAAGTGTCGCGGTTATATCTTGCACCTTTACAAACTTCACACTGTACATATACATCAGGTAAAAAATTCATTTCAATGACGTTGACACCTTGTCCACTGCAAGCTTCGCAACGTCCACCTTTAACATTAAAAGAAAATTGTCCCGGTTTATAACCCCTAGCTTTGGCTTCGACAGTTTGCGAAAATACATCCCGAATGACATCGAAAACACCTGTGTAAGTTGCAGGGTTAGAACGGGGTGTGCGTCCGATGGGAGATTGGTCGATGACAATGGCTTTATCAACTGCATTTAAGCCTTGAATTTTTTCTAATTCTTTGGGTAAAGGGACTTTTTTGGTGAGGTGATGTTGTAGTGAAGGGTAAAGTAATTCGTTAATTAAAGTTGATTTACCCGAACCAGATACGCCAGTTACAGCCACAAGTTTACCGAGGGGAATTTCCACATCGATGTTTCTTAAGTTGTTGCGATGGGCATTTTTAATAATTAAACTGCGTCCATTCCCTTCGCGGCGTTCTGCTGGTGTTTGTATGACTTTTCTACCTGATAAATATGCACCTGTTAAGGATTTTTCTGCTGTTAATAATGCTGGTAAATCACCTTGGGAAATAATATGTCCGCCGTGAATACCTGCACCGGGGCCAATATCAACTAAATAGTCAGCCGCGCGGATGGTTTCTTCATCATGCTCAACTACAATTAAGGTATTACCTAAATCTCGTAATTTAATTAAGGTTTTGAGCAATCTACCGTTATCTCGTTGATGCAAACCAATACTTGGTTCGTCTAAAACGTAGAGAACTCCTGTTAAGCCAGAACCGATTTGTGTGGCGAGGCGAATGCGTTGCGCTTCCCCACCCGAAAGCGTCATGGCGGGACGGTCGAGGGTGAGATAATCTAAGCCAACATCTAATAAAAATTGCAATCTAGCTTTGATTTCGCGCAAGACTAAATCAGCTATTTGCATTTGACGATCGCTTAATTTTAACTGTTCAACGCGCTCCCGACAATCTCTAATCGATACGCCTGTTAAATCTAAAATTCCATATTGTCCCAACTTCACTGCTAAGGCTTCCGGTTTCAAACGTTTTCCACCGCAAACTTCACAAGGTTGGTCGATTAAATATTGTTCTAATTTTTGTTTAACTAACTCTGAACCACCTTCGTATTGCCGTTGTAATATTGGCAAAACACCTTTAAATTGAGTTTTCGCATTTTCTTTGTTATTTTCTTCACCATTTAAAATAATTTGCTGTTGTTCTGCTGACAACTTACTCCAATTAGTTTGCAATTCAAAACCGTGCGCCTGACCCAAACTATATAGCAGTTCCAAATAATAAGAATTTTCCTTTTCTGACCAAGGTGCGATCGCAGCGTATACTGGTGCTTCAGGATCGGGGATCACCAACTCCGCCGAAAATCTTCTTAAAGTCCCAATACCGTGACAGTGAGGACAAGCGCCATAAGGAGAATTGAACGAGAACAACCGTGGCGATAACTCTTCCATCACCGCGCCATGTTCAGGACAGGCGAAGTTTTCGGAAAATACCAATTCTTCTTCTTTGGCTTCTGGGTTCTCTGTAGCAGGACTAATTAAGATAGTGGCGATACCTTCTGATTGCTTTAAACACGTAGACAAAGAATCAACCAAACGCTCTTGGATACCGTCTTTTTTCACCAAACGGTCAATGACAACTTCAATTGTGTGGGTAATATTTTTATCTAACTCAATCGAGTCTGACAGTTCCCGTACTTCGCCATCAACCCGTACCCGCACAAAACCTTGGGAAGCCAAACTAGATAACAGCTTGCGGTGTGTGCCTTTTTTACCGCGCACCACAGGCGCAAGAATTTGAAACTTGGTGCGGTCTGGTAAGTCCATGATGCGGTCTACCATCTCATCGATCGTTTGGGGGGCAATACAGCGATCGCATATTGGACAATGGGGTTCACCAGCCCGACCAAACAACAGCCGCAAATAGTCGTAAATTTCCGTTACCGTCCCCACAGTGGAACGGGGGTTATGGGAGGTTGATTTTTGGTCAATAGATATGGCCGGACTTAAACCTTCAATGGCTTCCACATCCGGTTTATTTAACTGTCCTAAAAATTGTCTGGCGTAAGCACTGAGAGATTCCACATAACGCCGTTGACCCTCAGCAAAAATCGTATCAAACGCCAGCGAAGATTTACCCGAACCTGATACACCAGTAAATACGATCAGGCGATCGCGCGGCAACTCCAAGTCAATATTCTTCAGATTATGCTGCCTCGCACCCCGAATCCTAATGGTATTTTGGCTATTCTGGTTGATTTGGGGAAGATGTCCATTGAGAAGGGATGCGGCGGCTAACTTGTTATCTGACATATTGGCAGGCTGATAAGTGGGAGGCAGTATGAAACAGTTCTTAATAATACTATTTTTACTCACCTAATACCAGAACAATAGTACTATTTTAATTGAGGCTTGCCTATATTCTCACTACAGACATCCTCCCGTGTCTGCTAATTTAAAAGCATCACAATTAAACATCCTGCTGAGGGCGAAGCTATGGTAACGCAAATCCAACCGCAGACCCAACCAGAAGTTATCTACCCAGATAGTGACGGACAACCAGTGGCAAACAATACCATACAGTTTCGATGGATTGTCGAAATCAAGCAAAATATTGATTGGCTATTTGCGTCTGATCCTAACGTATTTGTTGCTGGAGACTTGTTTTGGTATCCCATTGAAGGACGCAATAAGATTGTCAATGCTCCTGATGTCATGGTCGTTCTTGGTAGACCCAAAGGAGATAGATTATCTTACCTGCAATGGAAAGAAGGCGGGATTCCTCCCCAGGTAGTATTTGAAATCCTTTCACCCAGCAATACTCAAGTTGAAATGGACAAAAAATTACTTTTCTATGACCGTTATGGTGTGGAAGAGTATTACATTTACGATCCTGACAGTAATAGTTTACAGGGTTGGTTACGTGGTGAAGATGGATTAGATGTCATCCCCCAGATGGAAGATTGGGTGAGTCCTCGGTTAAAAATTCGCTTTGTACCATCTCCAGAAGGTTTACAACTTTATCGCCCCGACGGAGAGCATTTTTTAAGCTATTCAGAAATTTCTCAACGCTTAGAACAAGAACACCAACGTGCCGAACAAGAACATCAACGTGCTGAACAAGCAGAACAAGTAAGACGTAATGCTATTCCTCAACTTTTACAAATGGGTTTAAGCATAGAACAAGTCGCCCAAGCTTTGAGCTTATCTGTGGAAGAAGTGCAAAGGATGTCTTAAGGCATCGCTCACCAGCCGGGAAAGATAAATTGCAAATTAATTGACAATCACTAGAGCGATCGCGTTATTTATGGCAGAAATATCCGAATATTCATCTTTCTGTCTTGGCAAATTTTGCCTATCTGCCCCTTTCTCGCTGTAGCTGATGTTTAAATCTGCGAAAAATACTGATCTCAATTGTTATATTAAGTTTTATAACTATTAGACGAAATTCTCTCCAGTGATAGATGTCTTCATTAGAATTTAAACTGTGTCAAGTTATAAACAAGATCGGAATACTACACTACCGTTTCCGAGAAAATTGCGATTTACTGAACGTAGACAGAAAGAAGTTCTGACTTCAACAGTTACTTTAATGTCCTATTGTATCTTGGTCAGAACAAGATTTTTCCGGTACGTGTGGTTGTCACGTTGTATATATTCATCAGAAAGGTGAATAACCTCAATAACACAGAGGCTAAACCATGAAGGTATTCGATAATACCACAAAGAAGATTTTTCTGGCAAGCTGGGTTTCACTCAATTCGGCAGAGGTTAGCAAAACCTATGTAACCCAGTTACACCATCCAAATTCTCAGTCAGGCTTTGATATTTTCTTACCCCTGCGGCAGTGGTTAAACAATATAGAAGTCCGCGATCGCGAATTAGCTCATCGTTTGTGCAAACTGATCCCCGCTCAATGTCCTTTTGAACGCGATATCAAGTTATTCGGCAAAACCATCCTACACATCCCGCCAATGTGCAAACTCAACCCTTTATATGAGGAAGTCGTGAGTTTGCGTTTCCGCGCCTTATGCTATCTAGCAGATGAATGTGGCGAGGATGTTTCGCAGTATTGTTGAGTACTGAGTGTTGAGTATAAACTGAGTTTCTGCAAATCTCTAAACCATCAGTACTTTCCTCATACAAATTAGGCTACACATACACAAGAAATCAACGATTAATAGTCCATAGTCAAAGTGAATTACCCTTGACTATGGACTATTACCTTATAAGGGTGAGGAACCTCAAACCCCTGTTTTTGGTAAATGTTGACGCAAAATTTCTTGAATCACACTGCTGACAGCTTCTTTGCTCAAACTACCATCAACACGCACAATGCGGGATGGGTGAGCCGCAGCTAACTGGCTATATCCTTGTTGGACACGGCGATGAAACGCGATGGTTTCTTGTTCAATGCGGTCTAAACCTGCTGCGTCACCGCGTTTGCGGCTAAGTCCCACCTCAACATCAACATCTAACCAAATCGTTAAATCACTAATTAAGCCAGATGTGGCAATATCGTTGAGTTTTTCAATTAAACTCATATTCAAACCCCGACCGTAACCTTGGTAAGCAACGGTAGAATCAGTGTAGCGATCGCACAATATATATTTTCCGGCGGCTAAATTGGGTTTGAGTTCTTGTTCAACATGCTGGGCGCGATCGGCCGCGTATAATAACAATTCAGTAACATCTGCTACTGGTTTATCCTCCGACTTCTCCAACAATAAACGCCGCAAATGTACACCCAACTCTGTTCCCCCAGGTTCACGAGTGACAATTACTGAAATACCCAAACTTTCTAACCACTGACAACAAAGCTGCATTTGTGTTGTTTTTCCGCAGCCTTCTACCCCTTCAAATACAATTAATTTGCCACTCATGCTTAGTTTACCGAAAATATGGGTTTGAGGTTCCTCGCCCTTTCAAGGCCACCTTGTTTAATTTAGGGGAAATCTGGGAATTTTAGCCTCGAATTTTTTTGTCAAAGGAGATATACTTCCGCCGAACTGTACTACTAAAAAAATTGCCCATCTCAAGAGTTGATGTCCACTCTCATAAAGTTCACTTAGGAGTGCATTATGCCACGCAAATTTGGAGAAATTGCCTTTACGCCAGAAGTTCAAGCCGCACAGTTACAGAGGGGTTCGCGGCAAACTTACGAACGCTACATTGCTAATGGCCCAGCCAATGATTCAATTACCCCGCAAATTGCAGAATTTATTGCTCATCTTGATGGATTTTATTTAGGAACAGTCAGTTCTAATGGCTATCCATATATCCAGTTTCGTGGCGGAGCGCCTGGCTTTCTCAAAGTTATAAATGACAAAACCTTGGGCTTTGCTGACTTTTCTGGAAACGTGCAGTATATCACAGTTGGTAACTTATCAGGAGAAGCCAAAGCATTTCTATTTTTAATGGATTACCGCCATCGAAAACGGATCAAAATCTGGGGAACCGCCGAATATATTGAAGGTGATGCTGTTTTAATTGAGCAACTCCAAGTTCCCAACTACCCAGCAGAAATTGAGCGAGTAATTCTGTTCCATGTCGAAGCCATCAGTGAGAATTGTCCCCAGCACATTCCCATTCGCTATTCTATGAATGAAGTTGAAGCAATGATGGCTCCTTTACAAGCACGAATTTCCGAATTAGAGCAGTTGTTAAGTGAAAAAAATTCTCTCTCTGATTGAAAGAGAAACTCTCAGAAGTTGCTTGAAGAAGAATTCAGAAGTCAGAATCAATTAGTAGAAGATTCTGACCCACTACTACAGCGCAATTTTTCGCTAATTGAAGACCACTAAATTGAAGCATTATTAGTGATTTTAAACCCATTTATTTATCCACCAGCGATGCACTGAGCTTGCCGTTCGCGTAGCGTCTCCGGCAGGAGAAGTGTTGCACGGAATTCAATTCTAAACTCTGGCTCCTGACTACTGAATTCTGTTTTGATAATTTTAAATTTTTCTGCCAATATGAAAAGCCGAAATATACGAAAGTAGCAAACTCCCACCAAAATCATGATCAATTATTTGACTTAGTTCAGCAAATAAAGCTTTTTTAATATCTGGCTCTAATTTAATATAAGGAGAATAGGTATTGAGCAACGTTAAATATTCATCAGTGCTGTAAACAATATCAGATTTCACTTGCCCAAATTGAATATCTTGAAATTTGCCTGAATCAATTAATATATTGCCAAATTCTTGAAATACTTTTTGTTGGGCTTCCCAATCTTCATAACGGTCGAGAGAGGGCGCGTGTTTTTGATAAATTGCCGACAAGCTTTGATAAACCTAATTGAGCAAAGGAAATTGTTGCTGTTCCAGGGCCACATCCTACTTCCAAAATTTTGCAATCTGGTGATAACTGGGAAAGCTGAATAACTTGCTCAATAAAATTTTGGGGATAATGAGGTCTAGCTTTGTTATACGCTTCGGCTGCTGGCGAGTACCAATTTTTTCGCACTTCCAAATCTTTTTTAGAGAAACTGGCTATTTTTTGTTTGAGGTCTTCCATAATTTATTTAATATGAATATCAGTAATTTAAGTTATTAACTATACAACAATCTCTGAAATCCTATTGCTGAAATTTCGCTAAAAACTTGAGTATAGCTTGAATAACTGCTGCTGTTGATTCAATTAAAAAACCATGACCACCATGTTCAATTACTTGCAGTTCAGCTTGAGGGATATTTTGAGCCAGTTGTTCTGAAAAGGCTACAGGCGTGAGAATATCTTGTTTACCAACCATGACTAATGTTGGACAATGAATATCTTTAATTCTCTCTGTCGTGTCATGATTAATAATGGCGCGGCTTTGATGGTATATTCCCTGTGTGGTAGGTGCAAAAGGATAGTTAATTGCCCATTCAATTAGTTGGTCTATCATTTCGGGAATAGCGTAAAAATCATCAGTAAATATCCAAGGCAATATTAGCTTTTCATATAACATTAAATCTATTTTTCCAGCAAGATTACCCCAAGTTTCAATTAAACTATTAAATCGCTTATTACCTTTAGCTAAAGAAGAAAGTAAAATTAAACTTTTAACTTTTTCAGGATATAACAAAGTTAATTCCTGAGCAATTTGACCACCCATTGAATGACCAATAATATGTGCTTGTTTGATACCAAGAATATCTAATAATGCGGCGGCATCTTGAGCCATTTGCTGAGTGCTATAAGGACTATTGGGAATGAAACTTTGACCGATACCTCGGTTATCAAAACGAATAACTTGATACTGAGAACCTAAGTGTGGTAGTAGTAGCGACCAATAAGTGCGATCGCACATAAACCCAGCAATCAACAATACAGGTTCGCCAGTACCTTTAACTTCGTAAAATATGTCAATTCCGTTAACCTGAACTTTGGGCATTACTAATTCATCATAATTGGGTTTACAACAGCTTCAAGAATTTGAAATCTGCTTTAAGTTATTCTCCCAGATAATTGCATCTCATAAAATTGTAAAATTGCTGATATGCCCGAATTTACACCCATAAACTCAAAATATGTATAAGATTTAGCATCAAATTATAATACGTACTTTTCCTCAACTTTGTTTAATTTAAAAAATCCTCAATCTTAAATTCATGAACCTTCCGCAGAAATAATGAAAACTGGCAATTGCGGGATTTTACGGAAGACTTACGTAGAAAAAACAGGATAAGTTAAGTAAAAAGAAGTAAGTAATCTCAACAACTTAAAGTTCAGCGTTCAGCCCAGGTAAATCGGATTGTACAGAATACAAAAATTGCAGCCAAATAAATATCTCGGCTAAGTTTTTGTTGAGCAATTTGCCTAATTTATTACGTAAAAAGGAGGTAATAGTTATCAAAACTGTTGAATATTCCACCCTCAAACCTTACCTGGCATCTAACATTAATGCTGACTTAGATGCACAAAGTATTTTAACTTATCGCATCTCCCAAAAAACCCTAGCAATAGAAGCCAATAGTTATTATTTTGGGCATCCTGAATGGGCAAAAAACTACTTTGAAGCTTGTCACCGTAACGATATATTCAAATCTCGTTGGCAAGCCGCTACGGGCAGTTGGGATGACAAAATTGTAGTAGATATCGGTTGCGGCCCTGGTAATCTCTTTGCCACACTTGGGGGTAAACCAAAATTACTTATTGGTGTGGATGTGAGTTATGGCGGACTGGAAATGGCACAAAGTCTTGGCTATACCCCGGTGTTAGCAGATGCCCATAACTTGCCGTTTGTTTCTGGTTTTGCTGATATTGTGGCGGTAAATGCTACTTTGCATCATTGTGATCACATGGATGTGGTGTTAGCAGAAGCGGCGCGTCTAGTTCGTCCTGGGGGAATTTTAATCACCGACCATGACCCTCATCGCAGTGCTTGGGATTTTCAAGGCTTGGGTATGTGGTTATGGCAGTTTCGTTTAGGACTTTATCGATTAATTAAACGCGGTGGTCATGCTTCCGCCGCAGAACAAAACTGGGGACTAGCCACCGAGGTTCATCACCGTCCGGGAGATGGAGTCACAGCAGAAATGTTTCACAGAACTTTAGAACCCCTTGGGTTTACTGTCAAAACTTACCCACACAATCATCATTTGGGTGCAGAAACGTTTGAGGGTAATTACGGCCAGTCGGAATGGAAGTATCGCTTTGCTCAATTTTTGTCGGGGATCAATCCCGATTCACCACAAGCAGCCCTATCATTGATGTGTGTTGCTACTCGACATACTGAGTGTTGAGTGTTGTACATTGAGCGCAGTCGAAGTCACCGAAGTGTGAGTGTTGATTGCTGTACACTGAGCGCAGTCGAAGTGCAAATTTTGCGTAAAAATACTAACCTCTTGCCTCTTCTTGATTAGTTTTGCCTTTTGTAAATAACCAAGTTGCGAGTAAGGCGAGGACAATTCCGGCAATGATAAAGCAAGGTACATAGCCAAAGTTATCTACCACCCTACCAAATACGGCTGCACCAATTCCCTGACCGATAAATAAGTTAAAAGCAAACAACGAAACGGCTGTACCCCGTGCTTCTGGTGCGAGTTCGGTGGCTTGGGTTTGCAGGGTGCTGTGCATCATATAAAAAGCTAATCCCATCAGGGTGCAGAAGGGAATAAATAATAGCCAATTGTGTAATAATGCGATCGCTAAAAAGCAAATGCACATTAACCAGCCACCAACTCCCATCAGTCCAACTTCGCCTAGTCGCTGTACTAACCACTTCACACTGCGGCTATAAACTAGTCCACCCAAACCAAAACTACTCAACATAAACCCAATAGTTACATAAGGTAAGCCGTATCGCTCGCGCAAAAATGCACCACAGTAAGCAAATGCTCCCATCAAGCAAAAGCCTTCAATAAATACGGCGGTAATTACCTTCCGGGCAGTGGGTTGAGTGAGTAATTGGTAATATGGCTTGAATGTTGCTAGACTAAATCGCTCTGTAGAACGATTTCCATCTCGAAAATTACGTGTTCCTCGCCATAGTAAACCAGCGATCGCTAAAGAAACAATCCCAAATACTAAAAAGATATCGCGCCAGCTAATATACTCGCCAAATATCCCGCCTAAACTACCGCCCAGAATTTGACCCAATACCAATGCACTCAAATATTTACCAATGGCGGCTTGACGTTCTGTGTAGGGAAAATTATCCCCGATATATGCCAAGGTGATAGGAATAATCCCCGCAGCAAACATCCCGGTGAGAAACCGCAATAAGGTAAGTAGGGCAATATTCGAGACAAAGGCACAAAGGGCTGTCCCCACAGCAAAGGCTGTTAATGCGCCTGTAATCACTTTTAATTTACCGATGCGATCGCCCAACGGCCCGTAAACTAACTGGAATAATCCATAAGGAATGGTATAAGCTGAAACAATCACCGCCGCGCTACCCACACCAACATTAAATTCCTTGGCAATAATATGCAGTAGCGGATCTATCACTCGCACATCGGCAATTACCATAAAAGCAGCAGCACCCAACAATCCCAAAGAAACAGGTGTTTTATCTGTTTGCCCTATTAACCTACCCACTTAGTTCTCCTGTATAAAGTGCTGAGTGCTGAGTGCTGAGTGCTGAGATGGGTGTAAAGGGTTGATAGCGGGGATTTTCCCTTACATAAACCCATACACCCCTCAATAATTTAATTTGCAACTGTGTTTGCTGATTGATTGAATAACAAACTGCGGGATTTTTCCACATCTAAAGCTTGATTTTTGAAAGCTTCGGCTTTTTCGTAGGCGCGAACTGTGGCGGGACGAGCTTTAATAGTTTCAAACCAGCGTTTGATATTGGGGAAATCTTCTAGTTTTTGGCTTTGGCGTTCGTAAGGCACAATCCAAGGATAGGCGGCGATATCTGCAATAGAATATTCACCAGCGATAAATTCTCTATCTGCCAGTTGCTTATTTAGCACCGCGTATAAGCGTCCCGTTTCGTTGACATAACGGTTAATTGCATACTCAATTTTTTCGGGAGCATAGCTGCTAAAGTGATGATTCTGTCCCGCCATTGGCCCCAAACCTGCCATTTGCCAAAACAACCATTGCAGCACTTCTACTCGTTTTCTGAAATCAGCAGGAATCAATTTCCCGGTTTTTTCAGCTAAATACAGCAAAATTGCCCCAGATTCAAAAATAGAGACTGGCGCACCGCCATCTGCTGGTTCATGGTCAATAATCGCCGGGATACGATTGTTAGGAGAAATCTTGAGAAAATCTGGTTGAAACTGATCCCCAGCACCGATATTAATAGGCACAATTTTATAAGGTATTTCCGCTTCTTCCAGAAATATCGTGATTTTATGACCGTTGGGCGTTGTCCAATAGTAAAGCTCAATCATAAATTTGATTCCCCATTTAAGTGCTGAGTGCTGAGTGCTGAGTGCTGAGTGCTGTACACTGAGCGCAGTCGAAGTGTGAGTGCTGAGGAGCCAGCCGCGTGGGCGAGTCTTCCGACTTGAGCGGGCTGGCGTTGCTGAGTCAGAATTCTACCCCTACACCCACACACCCTTATACCCACACTCCCCTACAACCCACACACCCTTGCACCCCTATTTTCTAACCTTGATATGGATTACCGACTCTATCTACGAACACGTTGTAAGAAAATGGTAAGCGGCCGGGATTTAAGCGAGGTTCTGCGGCATAACCTACAGGAACGATAACAGCGATCGCTAAATTTGGATCATCTGTTGCACCAATTACTTCTTTTACTTTGTCTTCAATCCAGCCATTCATAAAGCAGGTGGATAACCCCAAGCTTTCAGCTGCTAATACTAAATGAGTAGAAGCAATAATCGCATCTTTGATGGCGTATTCCCGGCGCTTGTCTCCTAAACCAGCTTGGAACTGTGGAATGGAATTTCTAAAGTAGTTGACAGTACCTTCATTCCAAGCCCCAGTTTGCAATCCCTGGTCTAAAATTGGAGTCAAATCTTGTTCGCCAGCCGTAACATCAGCTGCAAACACAAAAGTTACAGGTGCTTCAATAACTTGCTTTTGATTCCAAGATGCAGCAGCTAAAGCTGCTTTTTGCGCTTCATCTTGCACCAAAATAATCCGCCAGTCTTGAATGTTAAAGCTACTGGGTGCGGCTACAGTTAACTCTACCAGTTGCTTGAGTAATTCTGGCGCAATGGGATCTGTTTTAAAAGTTTTGATCGAACGACGCTGAAGAATAGCGGTAGGTACATCTAAAGCTTTTGTTTGAGCGATTTGATTCATGAGATTTTCCCCTGAAAGATAGGTTACAGGCATTATATATTTGGCTACCTGCTGACTGGCAGATTTAACTATTGATAAATATTTACCTATTGGACTTAAATATCTATCGACAGAAGAAGACAGCAGTAAATTGATGTCAGTCTTGATACTTAGGACATCGGTAAATAATCAAACTTAGATAGCAACAGACTTTTTACCCTGTCACTTCTCCCCTGCTATATTACTCAGCACTAAATTGACCGAATGACACCACCATCAACCCGGACAGCCGCGCCATTAGTTGCGGAAGCCAGAGGACTGGAAAGGTAAGCTACAAGTGTGGCGACTTCTTCGTTAGTTGCAAAGCGTTGGATAAGAGAACTGGGACGTACTTTTTGAAAAAATTCCGCCTCAACTTCACTGGCGCTGATTCCCTTTTCTTTCCCCATTTGGGTAATAAATTCCTCAACGCCTTCTGAACGTGTAGGCCCTGGTAGCACAGAATTTACTGTCACGGCTGTACCAACGGTCAGTTCTGCTAAACCCCTGGCGAGAGAAATTTGAGCCGTTTTCGTCACCCCATAGTGAATCATTTCTACAGGAATTTGAACACCAGACTCGCTGGAGATAAAAATCACTCTTCCCCAGTTTTGCGCCAACATTTTTTGCAGATATTTACGACTTAAACGCACTCCGCTAAGTACGTTTACTTCCAATATATGCAGCCAATCTTCGTCAGTAATTTCAAAAAATGCTTTCGGTTCGTAAATTCCCAAATTATTAATCAGGATATCAACTTGCGGAACTTGAGCAAAAACTTGCTCGACTCCGGCTGGTGTTGCTAAATCGGCAACAATACCCGTAACTTTCGCATCAGGAGTGGTTTGCTTAATCTTGTCAATCGCCTGGGTGACTCGTTGTTCACTGCGACCATTGACAATTACTGCTGCGCCTTCTTGTGCTAAAGTTTGGGCGATCGCAAAACCAATACCTGTGGTCGAACCACTAACCAACGCTGATTTATTATCTAATTTCAAATCCATATTGCTTCCCCTCTACAGGTGAAGTGCTTTTCGTACACTGAGCGAAGTGGGAGTAATGAGTGATGAGTAGTGAGTAGTGAGTAACGTACACCTTTACACCCCTACACCCTTACACACCACACACCCACAACTCCCTACATCACCACACTCCTCCCTCTTATTCCTGTGGAATATGCTGTGCTAAAGTCTTAGTTAATGTAGATTTTGGCACTGCACCAACCATCGTATCTACTTGTCGCCCATCCTTAAAAATCATGAGTGTGGGTATGGTGCGAATTCCATAATGACTGGCAACAGTAGGATTTTGATCGGTGTTCACCTTCACTACTTTTATCTGTCCTTCGTATTCATTGGCAACTTCATCGACTACTGGCGCAACCATCCGACAAGGGCCACACCAAGGAGCCCAAAAATCTACTAAAACTGGAACCTCACTTTCTAAAACTTCTGGCTTGAATGTGGCTTCTGTAACATTTGTAACGGATGACATAATTGCCTTCCTGTTTTAATTCGTTTATTCGATTTTATCGAATAATTAAAATATACGCTAGTTTAAGAGATAATACAAGTATGAGATTTTTATATCATCCAGACAGAAAAGACATATCATTACCGGCGGTGTTGTATGCCTTGGGCGACCCAGTGCGGCTAGAGATTGTGAGATTATTAGCAAGTAAAGGGGAGCAATGCTGCGCGGATTTTGATTTTGCGATCGCCAAGTCTACCATGTCCAACCACTTTAAGATTCTGAGAGAGTCAGGAGTAGTCCTGACCCATAAAGAAGGAACCCAGCACATTAATCAGTTGCGGCGCGAAGATTTAGAATTGTTATTTCCTGGTTTATTAGAAGCAGTATTGCGATCGGCTCAACCATTGTTGTGTCAAAAATCAATGGTCAAGAGTCAATAGTCATTTGTCCTTGGTCATTCCCCCCACTCCCCACACTCCCCACACTTCCCACACTCCCCACACTCCCCCCACTCCCCACACTCCCCACACTCCCCACACTCCCCACACTCCCCCCACTCCCCACACTCCCCACACTTCCCCCTACTCCCTTTCACCCTATGTCATCATAGTTAAGGTTGAGCAATTCTGGAGATAAGACCACGGTTTACGCACGCCCCTTAGCACGGTTAATTGAGCAGTTGCAACGCCTACCAGGAGTTGGCCCCAAATCAGCCCAGCGACTGGCTCTGCACATTTTAAAGCGCCCAGAAGCAGAAGTAGAAGCTCTGGCGCAGGCTTTAGTTGATGCCAAAAAGCAAGTAGGTTTATGTTCAGTCTGCTTTCACTTATCTGCGGAACCAGTTTGTGAAATTTGCCGCAACCCCAACCGCGACAATCAAACTATCTGCGTTGTTGCTGATTCCCGCGATGTAATTGCACTGGAAAAAACCCGCGAATACAAAGGTAAATATCATGTTTTGGGTGGAGTAATTTCGCCGATGGATGGAATTGGCCCCGAACAATTGAATCTCCAACCCTTAGTGCGGCGGGTGAGTCAGCAAAAACCCCAGGAAGTGATTTTAGCAATTAGTCCCAGCGTAGAAGGGGAAACCACCACACTATATATAGGTCAACTACTGAAACCTTTTACAAAAGTGACACGCATTGCCTTTGGCTTACCTGTAGGCGGAGATTTAGAATACGCCGACGAAGTAACCTTAGCCAGAGCCTTAGAAGGACGGCGGGAGTTAGATTGAGGTTGGGGACTTGTAGAAAATAAAGAAAACAAATTATCCAATTTTCGAGAGAAGGTATTTTTTTTCCCCTGCTCCCTGCTTACACAGTCCTGGACTATTGACTATTAGCCAACAGTTGATTCCAAGCTTTAATTACTGGCTGTAAATCTTGAGGCAAGTTGCTTTGAGAAATATCGTTATACTGCACAGTACCCTGTCTGCTGGTAAGAGTATAGGTAATAAAATCTGCTGCACCTGTGGGTGCGGGATAACTGCGGTTGTTAAATTCCTTGCGGGTACGTTTGAGTAAATTTTGAAATTGTTGCAGTTGTCGGCGTGAAGTTTGCTTGACACTGCGTTCAGAATCATTCGCATCACCAATACGCACTCGAATCACGCGACCATCATTGAGTAATACTGTTTGGTAGGTTCTCCCAGCAAAACCACCGCTAGAAATTTGGCGGAAGACTACACCTTGATCTAATGGTGGAGGTAATTCATTGGCGGGAATGGGAATTGATTGAGCTGTGTTAGTTTGGTTTTCACTTGAAGCCAGCTTGACGCGCGAACCATCGTTATCTGAGAAAAACACCCAACGCTGATTTGCTGCGCCTACGGTTACTTGCCAACCATTAACTGATATGGGGTCACAAGGATAAGGAGGGGTGGAGCGATCGCAACCATCTGCCCAATTTTTGGCGGTAAAATTGAGGATAGATAGCGATCGCACTGATAAGCCTGAAACTGCTTGCGCCTCTTGTAAAACTCCATCCCTCACTTTTTTCGGCAATTTTTTCTGTGATGAATTAGTTTCTGAAGCTAAACGCAAAGAACGCCCATTATTATTAGTGTGATAAGTCCATTTCTGCTCACCATTCGATACCACAACCAACCAGCCAGGAACTAATGCTTGAGTGCAAAATTCATTCGGTCGTGGTAGATCCAAACAACCATTACGCCAAGTCTTACGACTATAATTAATAACTTGCAGGTCTCTCCTAGAGCCACCATTTCTGCTCACCACATCTTGAAGAACTGCATTAGTAACTAACGTGGGTAAGTTATTAGATTGATTTTTATTTGCGTAAACTTCATTTGTAGTTTTTGCCGAAAAACTAGCTGGATTTGCTGTGGCACTTTTAATCAACGTTAGCCCACTACCAACAGACAAAATACTAGTCAAAACTAAGGCTGTCAAAATTCTCGCTTGATTGGCAATATGTTGATTTTTTCGCATATCTTTCCTAAATAAAATGCCTTCTTTGTGAATATTTAAAGAATTAAGAACCAAAAATTTAGTAATTAATGACAACAAAATACTCAGTTTCCAAATTATAAGTAGAAGTACTAAATTAAACCTAGCTTGAGATTACCAAGTTCAACAATTCGGCAAAGCTCTGTGACCAATATGATTAACCTTATTCTCATCAGCTTATTGAGCATTGAGCGGAGTCGAAATGCGAATTTTATCCATCTACTTATAAACTTGGAATTTTCTAAAGGTCTGTCATCAAAAGCAGACATAAGCAGAGACGCAGGGATAGTAATACTTTGTTCCTTAATCTTTATCCAAATTTCACAAAATGAGAAACACTTCTAGGTGTTGCTGATTAGCTGGATGTTTTTTGTTTCGCACAAAAACGCAAAAAATTTTTACCGGGCTGAAATAGCAAGATTTTATACTTGAGCTAACATGACCAAGATTTAGCTGAAATCTAGTATAGAGAAGCTAAAAACGTATTTTTTAATATCAGTATTTTTGAGTTGCTAATATAATTTTCTTTTTTAACGTTTACATCAGCCAACGTAAACATTTGTTACAGAATCCTTTGATACCAATTTTTAGTAAGTAATATTGTCGTTTTACCCCCGCTATCCAAGGGTAATTACTTAGATAAAGCTGACATATAAGCATCTAATTTATTATTTCGCCGGAGATAAATATCAATAGCTATTCAAGCTAATTCAGAACTTGTAACAGACAAAGAAAATGACTGCGAACAACAATTGAGTAAGCATTTTCATTCTTCTTGCTAACACTCGTCATAGTGGCATTAATATGGCAAAAATAGGATTACTAATCGGTGTTGATGAATACGAACCTGGATTAAATCCTCTTCCAGCAGCAGGGAAAGATATTGAAGCATTACGTCGAGTTTTACAAGATCCTGAGATGGGAGATTTTCATGAGTTAAAAAGCTTAAAAAATCCTGATCCTCAGATAATGCAATATGAAATTGAAGCACTTTTCTCAGAACGAACAAAAGAAGATTTAATTCTTTTGTATTTTTCTGGTCATGGTATTAAAGATGATGCGGGTAACTTATATTTTGCAACCCGCGCAACCAAGAAAAACTCCAAAGGAGAATTAGTTAGGTCTACAGCAGTTCCAGCTAGTTTTATTCATGAAGTAATGAAACGTAGTCGAGCCAAACGTCAGGTAATTATCTTAGACTGCTGTTTTAGTGGAGCATTCGACCCAATTTTATTTGCAAAAAATGATAATTCTATTGATTTACAAGGACAACTAGGTTCAGAAGGGCGTGTTGTGCTTGCATCTTCTAGTTGTACTGAATATTCTTTTGAACAAGAAGGGGCGGAACTATCTGTTTATACTCGTTATTTAATAGAAGGTATCGAAACAGGAGCCGGGGATTTGAATAGAGATGGACAAATATCAATCTTAGAACTCCATGAATATGCTAGTTGTAAGATACAAGAATTCTTACCGAATCTCAATCCTAAAATTATTGTCATGCGAGATAAGGGTTTTGAAATTATTTTAGCAAAAGCTAAATGTCATCCTCCCCATGTTTTAGGAACAACTCATAGTAAAATTAAAATCGGAGAAATTAAGTTAGAATATTCCAGTAAACTCAACAATGATAGGTACTATAATCCTATCCCCAGTCTATTACAGCCGTTTGAGTCATTTATTAGTAGGTTAATTACTAAATTAGACGAATTTTCGGAGAGACTTTTATCTAAATATAAAGAAGAAACTCCTGTAATTCAAAATTTTATTCTAGAAATCATCAGATTAACTTCCGATGCAGACTTAGTGTTTGTCATGAGTCGTGCTAACCATCAAAATGTTTGGGATATTAAAGCACAGAGTCATTTTAGCGAAGTTATTGATGATGATGATTATGCTGAGATTATTAAAAATAAAATCCTGGCTAATCTTCCGATTAACTCTATATTTACTTCAGACCATCATGGAATTTTTAGAATCCACTATGATGAACAAGCATCAGTATCTAAAGCCTTTATATTAATACCTTTAGATACATTAGATAATGAATTTATTTTAGTCTGTGGTTTACTGCGAGATTCTTACTTACTCAGTGATGCTTACTGTACGATTATCTCTAGTTTCTACTTATCTAGTCAAAAATTCTATCTCCAATCCGCCAGAGTAGAAGCATCCATTCTGGATAACTTAAAGAAAGTATATGGATTTGTCCCAATTTCTTTTTATGAGAAAAGATTTAGTCTTTTCTGCGATCGCCTAGCTAAAATTATTATCTATTTTGAGCCGATTCTTGATTTAGACACATTTTCAATTAGTGGCTGGGAGGCTTTAGCCCGTGATCCAGATAGTTTAACTGCGCCTGTAGATTTATTTTATGCTGCTGAGTTGTGGGGGCGTAAGTTTACCATAGAGTTAGATAAATTTCTCCTCAGATTAGCGGCTGATAGCTACAGAAAAGCATTGATAGAAGCCAAACAAAATAGAGCCTATGAGATACTACCTTTGTCTGTGAATGTATATCCAGAATCTTTGATGCGAACAGCTTATTTTGAAACTGTGCGTGAAATTGTCAAGGAAGGAAAAAGCAATCAAATTCCAGCGAGAAAACTAATTTTGGAAATTTCCGAAAAAGCTGATTTACCTATGTATCAGGATGGAGTCAAACTGCTATCGCCATTAGATACATTTAAATTGAGATTATCTAAATATGTCCAAGAATTAAAAATTAAATTTGGAATTGATGATTTTGGTGTAGGTTATGCTTCAGTTTCTCGATTAGCTGGACTTAACCCGCCTTATGTCAAAATTGATCGAGAAATTCTGCATCGTGAACCAGTGAGTGTGATTATCAATTTTGTTCAACAGATAGTTTCATCTACCAATCCACTCAATCCTGCCAGTATTATTGTTGAGGGATTAGATAAGACTTCGCCAGTGAAATTATGTCAATTGAGAAAATTAGATATTAGTTATGTACAAGGTCATTTAATTGGCAAAGCGGAACCGGGAATTTATCGTTTATCTCAAGAAAAAAGTGAGTTTTTGCGAGAACAAATTTTTGCAGAATAACTCATGCAATACTCGGCTTTGTTAAGCCCATAAAACTTGATTTTCAACTAATTTAGGGTTATTAACATCAAATCTAATAGTAGTAGCCGCCCAGTTTTTTAAATCTGGTGCTAACCAAACAAGCTGACTGAGAACTTCATCGTTAACCCACAGTACTACGGGGAAATGCAGATTTTTGCGAAACTCATCACGCATCAGATTCGTACTAATTAGCAGTTGCGGAATGGCTACGACTGATTCTAAACCATGCACCATCAAAGCTTGAGGATGAGAAAGACCAATATTATTAGTGATTGTCGTATAAAGTGTTTCATCTGTAGGGGACAAGATAAGTTCTTGGATAGCTACCGATGACAATTCTTTGACAAATTTTAATATCTGCTGTCGTTTAGAGATAGAGTCACAACAGACTAGTATCAAAGAAAATTCTCCAGCAGCAACCTTAATTGCTCTTGCTAACCTCTCTGCTGCGGCTGCATTATTTCCTAAGTTTTCTGGGGAATTACTGGTAGTATTCATTACATACCCTGCATTTGATATTCAAAATAGATAGTTATTATAGTGAAGTTACTTAATTAAGAGTTATTTATATTACATTTTTGGAGTTAGGAATAAGTGGAATTTTTTGCTGATAATAAATAGCATACTCCTAAACCTCCAAGATTAGGGAAAAAAATTAAGATTTGTATACAGATGATAGATAAGGCTTTGTGTAACTATAGTTACAATGTCATGAAAGCAAGATAGGACTGAGGCACGAAGGTTGTCTGTTAAAAATGGGTGTAAGGGTTTAAGGGTGTAGGGGTGTAACTGGTTTATAATCAGCACTTTGTACTTTGTTTTAGCAGATGAGTAAGCAACTTCTGTTGGGGTATGCCAGTCAATTGTCCATATTTTCTGTTGTTTGTAACCAAATATGAAAAGATTTCTCAAGCGGTGTGTTGAGGTAGTGGTTTGGAATGTGGGTCAAAGTCGCAAACAAGCTTTCTTTGGCGTTATGGTTGTTCTCAGCGCGATCGCTACATTCCTACTTTCGTTTCCCATTGCAGCACAAAACCTGCCAGCAAATTCAGAATTAAGGGGAGTATGGTTAACTAATATTGATAGTGATGTGTTGTTTGAACGCAACCGTCTCAAGAATGCTCTACAAAAGCTGGATGAATTAAACTTCAATACTGTTTATCCGGCGGTGTGGAATTGGGGATATACATTATATCCCAGCAAAGTAGCCGCGAAAGTTATTGGGCGATCGCTTGATCCCACACCAGGGTTGCAAGGGCGCGATATGCTCAAAGAAATTGTTGATACAGGACATAAACAAGGGCTAACGGTGATTCCTTGGTTTGAATTTGGCTTTATGGCTCCTGCTGATTCTTTATTAGCCAAAAACCGTCCCCAGTGGCTCACAAGTCGCAGCAATGGTACAAAAATTGTCAAAGAAGGTATACATGATCGAGTTTGGTTAAATCCCTTCCACCCAGATGTTCAGAAATTTATTCAAGATTTAATCGTGGAAATTGTGCGTAACTACGACATTGATGGGATTCAATTTGATGACCATTTTGGCTTGCCTTCAGAATTAGGCTACGATGCTTATACAGTGGCACTTTATAAAAAAGAACATGGTGGCAAAGCACCCTCGAAAAATTCTAAAGATCCAGAATGGGTGCGCTGGCGAGCCAATAAAATCACCGATTTTATGAAGCGGGTATTTACAGCGATTAAAACCACGAAAAAGAACTGCTTAGTATCTGTTGCACCTAATCCTCAGCGTTTTTCTTACGAATACTTTTTAGCCGACTGGCAAAAATGGGAACGTCTGGGGCTAGTGGAAGAATTGGTGTTGCAGATATATCGAGATGATTTGAATGTATTTATCAAAGAATTAGAATATCCAGAGGTGAAAGCGGCGCGTAGTCACATACCTGTGAGTATTGGAATTATAACTGGATTGAAGAACAAAAATGTCCCCATTGACCAAATTCAAACCCAGGTACAAAAAGTACGCGATCGCAACTTTGCTGGTGTCTCTTTCTTTTTCTATGAAACGCTGTGGAACTTAACCAAAGAATCAGCCACAGTACGTCAAGACGGCTTACAAAAGATGTTCCCCACACCAGCAAATTATCCTAATTTATTGGCAGGCTGGAATAAGACTGTCAAAGGTAAAACAACTTGAGACTTTACATTTAATCTAGAATCTAAAATTCTATGAATTCAAGCCACTGGGTTGTTTTGAGAACCAAAGTAACGCAGTGGCTACTGATTGGGTTAAATGGATGGGTTGAAGTATGGTGATGAAAGCGATAATAAGCCGATAGTGAGCAATTATTTGGTAATGCTTTGTGTACTTTTTTGACTAACTTAAAATTATAAAAGCAATATTTGATTTAATATTTCTGCATAGGGTGTTTGTAGAAAGTAGTAATTTATGTCAGAAATACATCAACAAGAAATCAACGATTTAAGGGCATTGAATTTAACACCCAAACAAATAGCCCGAAAATTAGGGATTAAAGTTTCAGAGGTTAATGCCGCAATTCAAAATCAAGCGCAGCAAACTACATTAGATAGATTAGCTTCAGGAGAACTAAACCCTGTATACCAGTGTTTAGCCAGCGAAAATTTGCTCCAACTATTGCCTCACAACTCATCAGAGAATGTTATCAAAAATCTGTTAACCAAAATTATCCCAGCAAAGAAAAATGATGATATTGAGCGTGGCTTAGGATTAGTAGTGATTGCCAGAGAAGCTCGATACAATCAAATCACGGTTTGTAGCTATCTTTTAGATGTTTGGTGCCTGGGTATTAAAGATACAATCCCACCACGTACATTAGACCGACAAGAATTTAAAAACTTTGTCGAACTATTATTCGAGCCATTTCCCCAAACACCAAAAGAGATTCCGCTTGAAGTTGCGGCTGGAATAATATTTAGTACTTGCGAATATGCCGAAAATTTAGGATTTAAACCACACAAAGACTTTGAAAAATCACGCTCACACGTCGGAAACTGGGATGGAAAAATACGCATTGAATGTGGACGTAACGGAAAACCATGCTTTGTTAGTGGCCCCTACGATAACTCAAAAAAAATTCTCGAAACACTTAAAAATAGCAAGGGTGAAGGCAACTTTGATTTTATAGTTGGTTCTGCACCTATGGGAGGTGATTTTTGGTAACTGCTGTTTAGAACTTGCTAAACGTGACTTTATCGGACAGATTTAAAGTCTTTTACTTTTCAAGTATTCTGCTTAGTGATGAGTCTAAACCTCATCAAAAGTAGCTGGATAAACAACCTTTCCCGTATACTTGGGCTGATAGTTTTGCAGTGGTTTCACCATAAAAACATCATCCGGTACGGGAAAAGGAGACTTGATTTGATAAATAACAGAAGTCTGAAAACCAAAGCGATGATAAAAGTGGGGATGACCTAATACAATTACTAAAACTTCTCCTCTGTCATCGGCTATTTTTAACCCTGCTGCTATTAAGGCGCTGCCAATTCCTCGTCTTTGAAATTGGGGATGAACTGCCAACGGTGCTAAACCAATTACTTTGATTTTTTCTGTATTTACTAGGTCAATATAGCTAAATAAAATGTGACCAACTAGAAGATTATCTATTTCCGCCACTAATGAAAGTTCTGGAATATAGCGGTCGGAAAGACGAATTTTATCTATTAGATTAGCCTCATTTTCTTGTCCAAAGGCTAATCTATTTACCTCAGCTATTGCCGGGTAGTCTAACACAGCTTCACAGCGAATGTTGAGCATTATAAAACCAATTTCTAAAAATTGAGTGATGAGGAAGCTAAATTATTTTAATCACAATTTTTACACTTGTGAGCTTCCACATCCCCCAAACTCTTGATTTGTCCTACTCCCCACTCCCCAATTTCTAATCTTTTTGCAGGTAAATGCTGATAATATGTAGACCAAGACCTAATCCCCAACCCAATAGCGGGTAAATTGCCCAGAAGTAACTAGGGCTAGTTGTTAAATTCAACACAATTAAAAACAGATTCACCACAAGATAACTAATCAGATGTGGTTTGATTTTTTGTAAGCGGTGAGCATTAGACCTTTGTCGCCGTTTGATGATTTCTTTTTCCTGCTGCCATTGTTGTTGGGCTGTTTGCAGGCTAATAAATGAAATACCTAATTCTGCCGCCATTTCTTGTAACTGCTGTTCCGAAAATTCGTCTTTTTGCTGATCAGCCATTGCTCGCTGAAGAATTTGCTGTACATCTTCTGAGCGAAAGCTTGTCATAGATTTAGGCTCCTAGATTCCATGAGGGATGGTGACAGAGTTACCAAGAATTAATTTTTGGCTTTCTATCTGTCGCCATCATTGTGCAGATCAAGGTAAAATTTTGTCCTTTCAGAACTTTTTCCATTTAAAATTGTTTGACTCTTTCGACTCTGGCTCTGGCTGTATCAGTGCGTTTGGTGATGGGAACAAGTTTTGTCGCCGCAGCTAAACCAAAAGCTGGCATATTGCCGTAAATTGCTTCGTAGTGTCCGGGTTCGATGATGTAAGTTTCGTGCCAAATCCCCACACTGCCATCGTTACCAACGGCTTTGTTGAAGCGTTGCCAAGCGGGTAAATGCAGATCCGAAGGATTGCGAGCAAAATTTTCTAAATCTGCAAGCGATCGCCAGTATGACACCATCAACGCCGATAAGGGAGACACCTGAAAAAACTGTTCTCCACCCAAAAAGCCTTTTTCGGGATGCTCTTTTAAGGTTTTTAGCATTGGAGTCATTGCTTGCGCCACCGGTAGCCATTTAGAAAAAGACCAAAATTGGTTAACACGCATCCCAATCAAGAAAACTACAAATGGTGAGTCTACTTCGGCGGTGAAGCGTCCTGGCATGATTGTTGTCATGGCTAAATTCTCTGAATGTTGTAATTATTCAACTAAGTTATTATTCACATAGTTGAATATAATCAACATGATATATTCAACTATGTGAATATGTCAACAAAAAACTATGGCTTTAGCCCACGCAATTTTGTCAGTGTTGATCAATAGCCCTTGTAGCGGTTACGACTTGGCTAAAAGGTTTGATAAATCTGTAGAAGGTTCAGTAGGTTTTTTTTGGGAAGCCAGCTTTCAGCAGATTTATCGAGAGTTAAATCGCTTAGAAGAACAAGGCTGGCTACAAGCAGAAAAAGTCTTGCAAGAAAATCGCCCAGATAAAAAAATTTACTCAGTCACAGACTTAGGTAAACAGCAATTATGTGAATGGATTGCGACAGCCGAAACAGCAACCCCATTTAAAAGTGATTTACTTATCAAGCTATATGCTGGGTATTTAGTAAACCGTGAAATTATTCTGACAAAACTCGAAACTCACCAAAGTCAACATCAACAAAGGTTAGCAGTCTATCAAGAAATTGAGAAAAAGTTCTTTCTTCAACCCCAAGAATTACCAGATGAATTGAAATTTCAATATGTCACTCTCCGTTGTGGTATTCAGACGGAAAAGGCTTGGCTGGCTTGGTGTGCGGAAATGATTGCTTTTTTAAGCAACCCCACCTAAAACATTGATTTGAGAAGCTAAATAAATATGGAATCTTATATCCATTAAGATGGCCAATTCATAACATCAGGTTAATATTTGGATGTAATTGTAAGCAATACTTAGTATATTCTTGCTATTTTTTCGTCAAAATTGCCATCATGGAACTCGATGAAGAGTTACGCAACTTAGTCATTCAAGCCTGCGGTTATCCCCCTGGAAGTCCACAGCGTCAAAAGCTGCTGACCAAAATCATCCGTTTAACTTCCGGTAGACTTTGGCGAGAAAGTACTCCCTATTATCAAGACGCATTGCAACAAACTTGGTTATATTTCTGTCGTAACATTTGTGATGGCTTAACAGGTCAAACCTATGACCCCAGCTATGGGACTGTAGTAACTTGGCTAAATGCCTATCTCAAACGCAGACTCCAAGACTTTTACCTCAACTATCATCGAGAACAAGCCTTAACAGTTCCTCTGCAAGTGCGCCAGTCTTGGCAAGGTGGAAATGGAGAAATTGTTGATTTAACTGATAATCTCCAAGCTACACCCCAAGTACCGCCGATTCTCGAAAACGTGGAAATATGGGCAAAAATAGATGCAGATGGCGAATTACGGGGTACTTACGTTAAAGGTCGCCCAGACGTAAACTGCCAGGTATTAATTCTCAAACGCTTACCACCGGAAGTTAGCTGGAAAGAACTCTCAGAGGAATTTGGCTTACCTGTTCCTACCCTGAGTAGCTTTTATCAGCGTCAATGTCTGCCACGGTTGCGAAACTTTGCGGAATCTGAAGGCATTTTATAAAGGTAGAAGATGGTAACAATTTTTAAGGGGAGAGGGGCTAGAGGCTAGAGAAATGTACCTCATCCAGATAACATATACTCTAACCGCATTTGCATTAGCGTTAGTTATACTAGCAGACCAGTTAACGATAGTAACAGGCTTTGAAGTTGATCATCTGTCTCCGTACTGACAGTCTTTACTACATCTTTATGAATCGCTAAAAATATAGTATAAATAGTAGCAGGCAATATTTGAGATTTTTCGGCTTACAGTCAAAAAAATTAATTTTCTTTATAGTGAAATTGCTTAAATAAATGAAACTCTTAATACCTTTAAAATCTAAGTGATAACAAATTGGTTGATGTGGGTAAATGATTTTGATGGACAGGGATTTTGTAACTTCTTTCTCTGTAGATTCCCTCAGCCTTGAACTCTATTTATTCACCCAACTTTCCAGATCGTCGGAAATTTAATTGAATATACCCCCAACTCCTATGAATAAAATGAGTTGACCAAGGTCTTGCAAATTCCCAGGTCTAAAATTAGTTTGGTTCCTGGAATTTGGCATAGTGAACAAATATGCTGTTAGTGCCAGTCACGTTCCCCCTAGGTTCAGCAAGTATAGAGTGAAACCACATGACTAACTCTCGCCATCCAGAACGTCAAATTAAATCCCGTACCCGTGTGCGGATGTGGTTGCTGATTTTAAGTCGGGCTGGCATTCCGTTGTTAGGAGTCTTGTTAGTAGGACTGATTCTAGGGATTTGGCGGTTACAAAGTTTTATCCAAAAAGAGTTAGCACCGTTAGCAGAACAAAGCCTTACCAATACAATTAACCGTCCCGTCAAATTGGGGAAAGTAACCAATTTTTCCCTCACAGGTGTCAATTTTGGGGCTTCGGAAATTCCTGCCACACCTACAGACCCCGATAAAGCAGCAGTGGCGGCTGTCGAAGTGGGTTTTAATTTGTGGCAATTAATTTTTAACCGTCAGTTGAAGTTGGATGTCACCTTAGTTAACCCTGATGTCTACATTGAACAGGACGGTCAAGGACGTTGGATTACAACCACCATTGCACCACCTGGTAAAAGCGGATTAATTAAAACGGATTTAGCTCATCTGCGGTTGCGGAATGGCAAAGTGAACCTACTCGGTCAACAGAAAAATGGGGTGGTGACATTTGCCCAGCTTAACGGTTCTGCCCAACTGTTGGAGAATAACCAACTGGTGAATTTTTATGTGGCGGGACAAGCAGAAAGCGGTGGGAATGTGGCAGTTAAAGGACAATTCCGCCCAAAAACGCTAGTGGCTGACATCAGGTTGCATGGACAAGATTTACTCGCTTCGACAGTTACGAGTTTGGTCAAGTTACCCCTGAATTTGCAAGCAGGGAAAGTGAATGGCGACTTGCAAGTTAAACTTGTGCCGGAGCAAACTCCTTTATTGTATGGCAGTGCTGATTTAGAAAAAGTGACGCTGCAAATTCCCCGTGTCCCCCAACTATTAAGTAATACAGAAGGGGATATTTACTTCAAAGGGACAGAAATCTGGCTGGATAACCTCAATACCAACTACGGCAAAATTCCTGTAGTTGCCAACGGCATTATTGATAGTAAAACAGGCCTTCAGTTAACTGGGCGAATTAAAACAGTGAGTGTCGCCAATGCCCAAAGTACACTCAAGTTGAAATTACCTGTACCTGTAACGGGACAACTGAAAGCGGATATCCAAATTACAGGCAAAGCAACAAACCCGATTCTCTCTGGTGCGGTTGCCACAATTAACACGGCTCGGATTGATAAAATTAACTTTAAAAGTATTACGAGTAAGTTTGAATTTTCGGCGAATGATGCCTTGTTAACCTTGCGAGATGTTCAAGGCGAAACTACGGTAGGTGGGGCAATTATTGGGGGCGGTCAAATATCGGTGGGTAAAAGTCCAAGATTGAATTTGGCTTTTACTGCCAAGAATTTAGCGGGAGATGCGATCGCTAAAATCTACAATTCCAGCCCGACTTTCCGCATTGGCAGAGTCGCCGCCACCGCCCAAGTTACAGGTACGCCTACCAACGTGAGAACGGCGGTACAGTGGCAAGTACCCCAAGCCACCTACCCAGGTAGAGGGGAATTGATTATTGCTAGTGACCGTACTATCTACTTCCAAAATGTCGCCCTGAAAGTTGGTCGCGGGGTAGTCCGGGCGGTGGGTACTTATGCCAAAGAACGTTGGCAAGCCGTCGTCACAGGTGATGCTGTAGAGTTAGAACCCTTTGTAAATAAAAATCAACTGCAAAACGTTTCCTTGGATGGGGCAGAATTTAACGGGCGGTTGATTTTAGCTGGGACTAGCGGGCCATTTCAACTGACATCAATTCGGAGTCAAGGGGCAGCAGTGCAGATTGCGGGTGGGACAATTGCCATTGCCAGTGTCCAACTCCAAAACCAAAACTTTGCCGCCCAATTAGTTGCCAATAATATCAACGTAGGACGTATTCTCAAACAAGCACCCCCAGCTTTGCAAGGGCGCTTGGCGGGAACCTTCCAAATTGCAGGGAACCGAGATAACCTCAGCTTAAAAACGCTGCGTGGGAGTGGCAAAGCTAACTTTAGCGTTGCTGGTGGGATAGTTACAGCTACTAATATTCAACTTGCCAATGGCAATTATCAAGCGCAGTTAGTGGCAAATAATTTGGCTGTCCAAGAACTCACACCCAAAACTTCACCAATTCGCGGTCGGTTAGCTGGTCAATTTAATGTGGCTGGTTCGGTGACATCCTTCCAACCCCAAACTATCCAAGCCAGTGGTCAAGCCAAGTTAACGGTTGCTGGGGGGACAATTAATGCCGCAAATATCAAAGTTAATAACGGTCGTTATCAAGCGCAGATTCAAGCTAACAATGTACCAGTTCAACGCTTAACCAAAGTCCCGCCCCAATTTCAAGGAGATTTAACAGGTCAATTAAACGTGGCTGGTTCGGTGACATCCTTCCAACCCCAAACCATTCAAGCTAGTGGTCAAGCTAAGTTGAATGTGGCAGGAGGGACAATCACTGCATCTAATATTCGCGTGGCTGACGGTCGTTATCAGGCACAAGTCGCAGCGAATAATGTACCCTTGCAAAAATTAGCAGCCATCCCGCCCCAATTCCAAGGCAATTTAACAGGTCAATTAAACGTGGCTGGTTCGGTGACATCCTTCCAACCCCAAACCATTCAAGCTAGTGGTCAAGGCAAGTTGAATATTGCCGGGGGGACAATTACCGCCACGAATATTCAGGTGAATCAAGGACGTTATCAAGCCATCTTGGATGCGGCTGATGTGCAGTTAACCAAGTTGAATCAGCAATTGCGGGGGCAATTGGGCGGTAGATTACAAGTTGCTGGGGCGCTGGGTTCGGCAACTTTAGCGAATGTCAATGCCTCTGGTAAGGTGCAGTTATCCCAAGGTTTGCCGGGTTTAGAACGACCATTAACAGCTGCGATCGCTTGGAATGGTGAGAAACTAGCAATTAATCAACTCACCGCCCCTGGTTTAAATGTCACCGGAGACATCACAGCCAACGCCAAGAAAGCAGGCATTCCAGAAATTACCGCCTTAAATTTGAATGTCCAAGCCCAGGACTATAATTTGCAACAGTTACCAATTAATTTGCCTAATCAAGTGGCATTGAAAGGTAAGGTAGATTTTGACGGCAGAGTTACAGGCAAGTTACCCTTACCAAACGTCAACGGTAAAATTGCCTTACGGGACTTGGTAGTACAAAACATTGCTTTTGAATCACTGTTAACAGGTAGCATTGATTCTGCCCAAGGGCGCGGCTTGAACTTAAATTTAATGGGCAATCGAGACCGCATCGCCTTCAATTTAGACGGCAAGAATCGCCCCCAATCCTTTTTTATACAGTGGCAAGATGCCTCAGCCAAAGGACAATTTCAAGGCAATAACATCGCCTTGAATGTGCAGAAATTCCCCTTACAAATCTTGAATGTACCTGTACCACCAGCTTTGCGTTTAGGTACAGGTACAGTAGCTGGGTTAATTAGTGGCGACTTGCAAGTTAATCAACAAACATTTGCCGCCAATGGTAATTTAGCGATCGCATCTCCAAAAATTGGACGCATTCAAGGCAACGAATTAACAGCCCAATTCAGCTTTGCCAATGGTAAAGCCACACTCACCAGTAGTAAATTTGTCAAAGGTAACAGTATTTATGCCTTTGCGGGGAGTTTGGGTCAAAGTCCCAAAGGGCCGCAACTCCAAGGCAAAATCAACATCAGCCAAGGCAAAATCCAAGATGTATTAGCCGTTGCCCAAATATTTGAAATCCAAGACTTTCAGCGTGGTTTATCAGAACCAGCTTACGGCACAGCCGCCGATTTAACTACCAACTCTCGCGGTTTACCCAATCGATCTTTATTTGATCAACTGCGCCGCTTTTACGAAATTGAAGCAGAACTCGCACAACAGCAACAACAACGGCGGGATAACAATTTATTACCAGAACTGGCAGACTTGCAGGGAACCTTTAACGGCGATATTGCCTTAGATACAGCCACAGCCAACGGGTTATCAGTACAGTTTAATATTAACGGACAGAACTTTACCTGGGGTAAAGAAAGCGAAGGCAATCGCTACTACAATGCCAAACAAATCATTGCCCAAGGTAGCTTTGAAAATGGTGTCTTGCAGTTACGCCCGTTACGCATAGAGTTAGATAATAGTCTCTTAGCTTTCACAGGTAATGTCGGCGGTAAAGACCAATCAGGTCAGTTACGAGTTAATAATTTTCCCATCGCCTTAATTAATAACTTTGTCAAACTTCCAATTGATATCACAGGTAATTTGAACGGTTCCGCCGCCTTAGCAGGTGGAATCACCAACCCTCAAGCCCAAGGCGAATTAGAAATTACCGATGGAACCCTGAATCAAAAGCCAGTAGAAGCAGCTACCGCCAGCTTTAGCTATATCAATGGTCGCTTGAACTTTGGTAGTAATGTCTCTGTTGCCGGGCCAGAACCAGTTAATATTAGTGGCAGCATTCCTTATCAATTACCCTTTGCAACTACCGCCCCCGCCAGTAATGAAATTAGTTTAGATGTCAAAGTCCGCAATGAAGGATTAGCACTACTAAATCTGTTAACAGATCAAATAGCCTTTGAAAAAGGCGAAGGTGAAATTGATTTAACAGTCCGGGGAACCAGACAACGCCCAGAGTTAACCGGAATTGCCAGCGTCAAAGATGCCACTTTTGCCTCCCAAGCTTTACCCGGTAAAATTAGGCAAGTCACAGGCAAGATAAATTTCAATTTTGACCGCATTGTTGTAGAAGGTGTTGAAGGCAGATTTAGTCGGGGTCAAGTAAACGCGGCTGGGGAAATTCCTGTCTTTAATAATGGAGAAGTCGCAAGTAATCCCCTGACAGTTAATTTAGAAAAATTAAATTTAAATCTCAAAGGATTATATAAAGGTGGTGCCAGTGGTAATTTACAAATTACAGGTTCAGCCTTAAATCCCCTGATTGGCGGTCAAATTCGCTTATCTGATGGTCAGGTTTTATTAGCAGAATCAACTAACACTAATGAAGCGACAAATGGTGATGCTGTCAAAGCTAATAAACAAGATAAACCCGAAGCGAGAAATAATGCTAATGTCGCTAGATTAAATAATCTCGAATTAACATTAGGTAGTAATATCCAAATTATTCGTCCGCCAATTCTGAGCTTTAGTGCTACAGGTAATTTAAAAGTTAATGGCGCTTTAAATCAGCCTATACCTAATGGTACAATTCGGCTGCAAAAGGGTGGCGTGAATTTATTTACCACCCAATTTAACTTAGTGGGTGGCTATAAAAATACAGCCACATTTCGGACTGACTCACCCCGTGATCCCATTTTAGATGTGCGGTTATTTGCCAAAGTCCTAGATGCAGTGCAAACATCAGATGTTAGCAGAAGCAATTCCATCGGCGGCTTAGGTTCATTAGAAAGTGTGCGCGTGGAAGCAAGAGTCCAAGGGCCTGCTAGTAAACTCAACGAAAATCTCGAACTCACCAGCAGTCCCTCACGCAGTCAAACCGAAATTGTCGCTTTATTAGGCGGTGGGTTTATTGATACTCAAGGACGTGCTGATAGTACATTAGGCTTAATTAATATTGCAGGTTCCGCCGTATTTAATAACTTTCAAACAACATTTAATCAAATTGCCAATGCTTTTGGTTTGAGTGAATTTCGCATCTTCCCAACTGTAATTTCTGATAATCCCGAAGCTGGGAGAAGTAGTTCTACATTAGAATTAGCGGCTGAAGCTGGTGTGGATATTTCTACAAAGTTTTCGATTTCTAGCATCAAGATTTTAACTGCCAATGACCCCTTTCAGTGGGGGATAAATTACCGCATTAACGATGAATTACGGATACGCGCTTCTACTAACTTAGAAGATGATAGTCGCGCCGTGATTGAGTATCAAACAAGGTTTTAATTCGGTGAAGGCTACAGTATGGCGTTTCCTAGTCTACTCAAATGAAGAGTGCTGAGTTAAAAGTGCTGAGTGCTGAGTTAAAAAGACCACCCACACTTCGACAAGCTCAGTGCATCGCCAGGGGTGGTGTATTAACCTTCTCTCAGTAATAGGATTCCGCTTAACATCGGGCGGTGCTTTTACCATAGTGCAAAAGTACTTCCTTCCTCTTTCTTCTTACTCAGCACTCAGCACTCAGCACTCAGGACTGAGCGTTGTAAAAATTTATCGGCGTGCATCTGTGTGCATCCTCTTGCATCGGCGGTTGATTTTCTCCAGCTACACCTCACCCATTCACACTCCTACACCAAGTAAAGACGTTGTATACAACGTCTCTACAACTATCAATAATCTTTTTTTATTGATTTAACAAAAAAGAATATTTGCTCCTATTTAGTGGTTAGCCATAATATTTATGACATAGGCGGCTAAGGTACCTAGCTGAAATAACACATCAAGTTTGATTGATGGGCATTGCTAATAAATCCTCCAGATTTTGGAGTGTTACATTACCTGACGCAACAACTATGAATTGGCTAACTAGTACCATAATTATTGGCATCTCTGCTGCGATCGCAACTACTTTTGATGACAACTTATATTTGACAGCTTTCTTTGGTAAAGTTAATCGTCATTTCCGCCCACAAAATATTATTCTTGGTGAATTTTTAGGCTTTACTGTATTAGTCTTGGCGAGTCTTCCTGGTTTTTTGGGTGGGTTGATTTTACCCACAGCTTGGATTGGTTTACTAGGTTTTTTACCCATCGCAATTGGAATTAATCATTTATTAACTAAAGAAACAGAAGCTGAAACCGTACAAACCGTCTCAGTTGATTTTTCTGCGACTAAAACCAAGCACCGTAAAAAATCTCTTTGGGCTACCCTGCGTGATCCTCAAACTTATCGTGTTTCCGCAGTGACTATTGCCAATGGCGGTAATAATATTGGTATCTATGTACCATTGTTTGCTAGTAGTGATCTTCCCAGCTTAGGCGTAATTCTTGGTATTTGTTACTGCACTGTTGGCTTATGGTGCTGCTTATCTTATGTGTTAACCCGTAATCCTCTGATGGCACCGCTTCTGACTCGCTACGGTCGTAAGGTCTTTCCTTTGGTATTAATTTACTTAGGATGCTCTATCTTAATTAAAAGTGAATCATATCAGCTTTTACCTGCGATCGCTATGTTTACCCACTAATATTCAGTCAGTTGCACTCAAACATAGTATTTACCAGCCAACAATCTTTTTACCACCTATTGATAAATGTTTTCCCTTAATTGGGAAAACACATGGTAAGTATCTATCTTAGATTTGCCTGGAGAGTTTTGTTTGTCTTCTTCAACTTTAATCAAGTTATATTCAATGTTTTCAGCATAGATAGCAAAAGTGATATTAAAAATTTCTAGAAAATGAATGACCCATTTGCACTCATCTTTAGGTAATTTTTCATAATAACGAATTAAATGAGCAATTCTAATTTCTAAATGGCTGCGAGAATTCTGACAAATTAAAATTATTTTGAGGAGAATGATTACTAAAGTTAATGGATGACCTTGAGAAAGTAATAAAGTAAATAATTGTGAAGGCTCTCGACCATTTTCTGTAGTTAGACAGTCAATCAACCGATTACAGCTTCGTAAAAATAAGTTTTTATCTAAAATCTCTTCATCATATTCTGGCTTCCAATCAGCTAAATTTTCTTTTAATTGCTGATTTAATATTTTTACTAACTCCAAATTTTTAACAGAGAAAAACAAATACTTACGTATGCTTTCTTTAAAATCTTGAAATGTTTGCTCCTGTGTTTGTTTAATAAATATATGGGCTAAATTTTCATAACTAAATAACCCCTTTTTCACGATAATCATTTTAATCAGGCGTAAAACATTATCGCCCAAGATGCTAGGGTTGACATAGCGTGTAGTACTAGAAGCCGAGGACTGAGAACGGGCAATATACATTGCTAGTTCAAATTTGAAATTGTCCTTCATTTGCTTAGAAAGTTGCCTAGCTGCCTCTTGTTGCTCTTTGGGGTTATTAACATCTAAAGATTGGGCAACTAATAAATAAGCTGCATACCGATTGCTCCAGTGAGCTTTACCTTTGTGATCGTGTTTATGGGCAAATAATTTTAATTCTTGATAGTCTTCACTCTTAACAAAGTTTTTGAGCCAGCTTTTATATGTATGTAAACTGGTATAACTACTTTTTTTACATGGAATATCATAATTAACTAATAAGTTAATTAATTCTTGAATAGATTCATATTTTCTTTTAGATGCCCAGTTATTAACTATGATATAGCAACAACGCTTAATAGTATTCCGAAATTCCTGTTCATTGTTGGCTGAGAGAATTTTCCGAATGAGAGGTACTGTATTTAAACTACCTGATTCTAGAAAGTCAAAAAATAATCTTTTAAATTCTCGCAAAACTTCTTCTGGAGACTTTTCATTCACAATTTCCATGAAGAAGCTATATATTTTTTCTTGCCCAAGTTGGAGATTCAATAGCTGAGAATTGGGTTTAACAAAATTTTGTTCTTCTAAATCAGTAAACAGACTGTGAGTGGTCATGGAAGTTCTCAAGACCAATGAAGTTAATGTATCTATTATTCATTAGATTACCTGTGATAGCCATCAGTATCAATCAATTTTTCAAAGATAAGGTAATTTTTTGAATGAGTTTTGATGAATTTACTGAAGTCTTCTTCAAAATTAAATTTACAAAGCTCAATATTTCAGGAAAATTACGGTTATTGGTTATTTCACAGTACTTACGTACAAAAATTTTCTGTGGAGATTGGGTGTAAGGGTGAAAGGTTGTGGGATATCAGGATTTTAGATACATTTCCTCCCGCCTCCTACTATAAAAGTCCCTTATTGCCTAAGTCCGAATTGTATATATACAGTTAAGCCTGCTTAGTATTACTTAAGCAGGCCTCATTTAACTTTTTTTAGTGGGGGTGGAGGGACTTGAACCCTCACGACCGTTTAAGGTCAACGGATTTTCATTCTCTTGCAGCTTTCACTACTACCTTTTGGTTTTGAGAATTGGACTCTCCCTTTACCCTCGCCTTTACGTTAGGGTAGCTCCCGTCGAGTCTCTGCACCTTCCTAAAACTTTGAGTTTTTCAACTCAGTACTTAATTTTAGGCTTGGCTCAGGATTGCCTTGTCTGGAAACAGATTTAGGTTTCCCTGAGTTTGAGAGCTGACACTTGAAGAATTTCTTCATCAAGGCTCAGTTTTCTAAGTCCGTAGCGTCTGCCATTCCGCCACACCCCCAAGTTTACTTAGGAGCCACTTGTTTTTTTGGAGGGCAGCAAACACCTCCTCATCTATTCCACCATCAATGTGCGTTTTGTGCAACTAGATTTAAAAATTTTGTCTATTTTGAGCGATCGCAATGTTTTTTGGCAATTTCTCACTTAGACAAGCATCTTTACCTTGGTGTTACAAGTACACACATCAGACACTGGCTTTGCTATTGTAGCACTATCCGAAAATTTGTCTAGTAAAAGTGCAGAATTTTTGGAAAGTTACATAAAATAGGACTCTTCAGCCTATGATGAAAAACAG
Source organism: Anabaena sp. FACHB-83 (assembly GCF_014697485.1). NCBI lineage: Bacteria > Bacillati > Cyanobacteriota > Cyanophyceae > Nostocales > Nostocaceae > Anabaena > Anabaena sp. FACHB-83. Next base: position 117,847 of record NZ_JACJRY010000012.1, read on the forward strand.
ATGCACCAAATGGCCTTGTCTACAAAGAGAGAAAACCTATGATCGTAGCCCTGCTGTATCTGATTTTGGCTGGCGCTTATTTATTAGTCCTTCCTGTGGCTGTAATGTTTTACATGAAGCTGCGATGGTATGTGGCTACTTCTATTGAGCGTGCTTTTATGTACTTTTTGGTTTTCTTCTTCTTTCCCGGTTTGTTGGTTCTGTCGCCCTTTGTGAACCTGCGACCACAACCGCGCAAAATTGAAGCTTAACAAGATTGGTAGGTCATAACTCTCATGCGACGCATCGACGCTCTTGGAATTGGTTTAGGCATTTTTATTGCTGGTGGCTTGGCTTATGTGGGATTACAACTTGTGGGCTTAGATGCTCAACAAGCTGGGATATGGAGCCAAGCTGTGCTAGTGGTGATTGGCTTGGTTGGTTGGGTAAGCACTTATGTTTACCGCGCTGTGAATAAAAATATGACCTACCATCAGCAAAGGGAAGACTATGAACAAGCGTTTTTCCAAAAGCGGTTGGAAGAACTTACGCCAGAAGAACTAGCCAAACTTCAAGCCGAGGTTGAACAAGAAAAGCAATCTCAGGTTTAAAGTGATCGTTTTATGAGTCAATAGTCAATAGTCATTGCTTTTGACTGTTGACCCTTGACTTTTGATTTTTGACTAATGACCGCCATTTCCGATCGCTTTGAAACCTTAAAACGGAATCAAGAGTGCGCTCTGATTCCGTTTATTACTGCTGGTGATCCAGATTTAGCAACCACCGCCTCCGCTTTGAAAATATTAGATAGTAGCGGTGCTGACTTGATTGAATTGGGTGTACCTTATTCTGATCCTCTGGCGGATGGGCCAGTGATTCAGGCGGCTGCTACCCGCGCTTTGCAACAGGGAACCAAGTTAGAAGGTGTTCTGGAAATGTTGCAAGATATTACCCCCAGCTTGCAAGCGCCAATTATTTTGTTTACTTATTACAACCCAATTCTGCACCGGGGTATTGAAAACTTTCTCCAGCAAATTGCAGCAGCTGGGGTAGCCGGATTGGTAGTACCTGATTTACCTCTAGAAGAAGCGGCTGGCTTGCTCAAACCTGCGGGTGAGATCGGGATTGATTTAACTTTATTGGTAGCGCCTACTAGTTCGGCTGATAGAATCGAAGCGATCGCCCGTGCTTCCCAAGGATTTATTTATTTGGTGAGTGTGACTGGTGTAACTGGGATGCGATCGCAAATGGAAACACGAGTATCTGATTTACTAGGGCAAATTCGTAATGTTACTAATAAACCCATCGGGGTTGGTTTTGGAATTTCTCATATTGAACAAGCCCTTCAGGTCAGAAATTGGGGAGCAGATGCCGCAATTGTTGGTAGTGCTTTTGTCAAACGTTTAGCAGAAGGCACTCCTGAAGAGGGACTAGATGCGATCGCTCAATTTTGTCAAAGTCTGAAAGCTGCTCTACGCAGTTAATCAGCAGTAGGGAGAGTCAGGTAAGAACAAATGACCCTTAACTCTTAACACATAACTTTCTTGCCACCTTAGAAAAAGTAGATTAAGAATGTATAACAGTATAGTTTTTTTACCCTGGTTTAGTAGACAATTTGACCTTTATGGTCTTGAATATTAACAGCAGATTGCAGGCTGTAAAAAAACTAGCTGGTACTGTCGCTTATACTTTAAGTGTTTAGGTGAATTTTAGTAAGTAAAAGATTATGAGTGTGAGAGTGTGTCAGTCACAAAATAATTACGTCGCAGCTGAGGGACAAAAGCGATGAGTGAAAGCATGGCATTTATCGGTGGAGTCGCTGTGGCTGGGCTGGCGGCGCTTGTTTTGCTCAAGGGAACAAATAATCCCTTACAACCTAACTTTACTGTTACCCCCCAAATGCCCACTGTAGTTGCACCCCAACTACAGCCACCTGTGCAGTATCCATCTAACTACGGACAACCTTATCCGAATACTCAGCCACCTACCGCGTCTAACCCTGAGCTACGGGCAGAGTTTGAGCAGTTAAAAGCTGAATTAAATCGTTTAAGAACCGATAATGAACAGCTAAAAGGGGCAAATCAACGACTATTGGACAATCAAAACGCCCAACAGTTGTTATTAGCACAGCAAAATAGCCAAAAAGTTGCATCGGAAGTATTACAACCTCAAAACGCTTGGTGGACTTCACCAATTGTTTGGGCTGTGGGCGGTGCGACATTAACTGTTGGTGGCGGTATTGTAGTTGCTGGGGTATTGGCTTTATTTGGGCCGCGTAACCGTCCGACTCGCACAGTGCAGGTAATTCATCCCTATCAAGGTTCAACTCCGCCTTTGGTTCCTGTACGACGCGCTGAATTTCTTCCGCCTTCTCGTCAAGAAGCTAGAAGAGTCGAAGCGCCAGAATACGACGAAATGCACTAGTACAATAAGGCAAAAGTAAAAGGTCAAAAGGCAAAAGAAAGAATATTGATACCACAAGCCTTTTAGCAATTCCTGATGGTCACTGAGCGTACTTGTACTGAGCGCAGCCAAAGTGGTCGAAGTGTGGTCGGTTTATTTACGCCGAACTGTACTAGTCAGAATGCAGGAGTCATTTCACAAGGAATCACAATTTAATACTAATTTTGCCTACCAAGAGCAAGGTTTGAAACTTAATATTTCAGATACTCAAAGACGATTTTGTGAGAAATTCGTTCTAGCGGCTGACTTCTGAGTTCTGAATTCTTATTTGGAAAATTTTTGCCTTGTTAGATAAAGCATTTAGATAAAGCATGAGGTGAAGTTTCTACCTTGATGCTTAATTTTTTATTATTGAGCATTGAGCGGAGTCGAAATGCGTATTCTAAAAATTATGTCCACCTAACTTAGCAGATAATGGGAGATTTTTTGCTTGCAAGTCCCTAATGAGAATCAGCTAAAGACAAGAGAAGGGAGAAAAAAGAGACATAATTACTTCTATTCTGCCGATATACTGCACCAGTAATACTGTTTCTTGATGAAGATGCAACTTATCGAAGCTCAGATCCCCGACTTCTTGGAAAAGTCGGGGATCTTTTGGTTCAGGAATGATTTAGAAATGCTAGATGTGTCTACAGAATAGCTTCTAGTTCTTCTGCTCCAGCCTAAACTATGAGTAAATATTGACTTATATTTTTGATTTTAGCTCCAGAAAATGCGATATTTTTGTCCCAATTCATACCGGACTTTCCCTTGCATTCCAAGATTCAAGAAAGCATGATGTTAATAGGAAGAGACAAAACAAAGTTTCTTCGTCAAAACAACTTGAATCTTGAGGTTTATTATCATGGCTGAAATTAAAATTAATCAACTGAAATCTGAAAAAGCTGCTGATGAAATCGTTGACTTAAAGTCTAAATCTGCAAAAGATTCTCCAGAGTTTACAGCTTTCACAACTGTACGTGGTGGTGTTGCTTTTGCAGTTGCTAAATGGTCTTCTTTCTTAGCGTAAGATAGGAAAAATTTCCAAAATAGTTCTGAAATACACAATCTTGGTTGCGGATTTCAGAACTATTTTAAAAGCAACTTTTCACAGTGACATAGTTAATTTTCTAAACGAATGTCACTGTGATTTATCTCATGTCTAGCTACTTGTCAAATTGTGGCTTGATTTTTGTAGTGGTGCAATAACTACATAATAATAAACATCAGGAGAGATATTATGCTAACTCTTAATAGTTCACCTATTGCTTGGTTAAATCGACAATATTTTGATTTAGGCCCTCTCAATGGCGGTAAACCTCATCATTATGGAATTGAATTTAGTTATAACAGTTTAATTAATAACACCACACTTCCTTATACTGTTCAAGTTAATGTCTCACCTTTCTTTCGAGAATCTCTGGTCAAAGAAACTGGGATGTATCAATATCATGTTAATCATCCACTAGAGTTAGCAAAAGAATTACGCACTGAGCGTTGGGAAAAGCTTTGTGAGTATTTATCTAATTATCAAGAACTACCCAATATCACCAAATTACGGGTGATGAACTTGTTGCGAAGCTTGTGCTTTCATCGAGTCGTAAAAGAGTATATCCCAGAAATATCTAATGATGAAATTGCTAGTAATGTGGAACTTGCTACTCTTGCATGGTGTAGGGCGCTTTCTAGCTTGATTACTCACTTTGACGATCGCACCTTTGATTATATTCAAGAAATTGCCGCGATCGCTACCCATGCGCCATCGGGAAGTAAGGTAAAAATCAACGCTGGCTTACAAATGGTAGTTGAGTATTCCAAAATATTTGGAGATTTAGCTGCGGCTGAGTTTTGGCGTGAAGAAGTTACCAAGGACATTGAAATATTAAGACCTTCACTAAACGAGTTTGAATATAACTTGTTGATGAGTATGTACTATCGTTCTGTTTCTTTTGTGCCATTTTTACGCAGAGATAAACAGAAAGTAGTTGAAGAAATGGATTTATGCGAGTCTTACGCCAGAAGTTTAAAACCTGAAAATGAATTGCAAAAAATTGTTGCACGGGAAAATCTCAGCTTGTGTATGGAAAGCCGTTCTAAAGAGTCGATATGGCTAAAGGATCTCGATTTAGCAGAAGAACGAGTACGTCTGATAGTCCAGCTAGAGCCTCTTGAACCGAGATATCATTTAGAATTGGCGGAAGTGTTAACCAAACGTGGCAAACTCGAAGAAGCCGCTAAATCCTATCGTTCAGCTACAAGATTAGGCCCTCCAGGAACTCCAGTGGCTTGGTTTATGGCTGGTCAATGTCATGAAAAAATGGGTGAATTAGAATTAGCTAGTGATTGTTATCTGGCTTCTCTACAAATCGAACCAGAAGCTATCTCAGTTGTTCAACACCTAGCTAAGATAGCGCCTAGTTTGGGAAATCCTGGCCTGGTGAATTGGAGTAATTTGCGTTTAGCAGAACTGGAAGAACAAAAGCAACAATTACAACCTAAAGCCGCACCTAACTTCCAAAGTGAATCCTTGTCTGCATTAAAGCGATCGGCTGATAAGGTATTAGTTTAAGATAACAACTAAGCTATGGCAGTTCTCAATGATTGGTAATTCTATTTGTCAGGGTAAACTGCCATACTGCACCTTTACAAATTTATCAATCAAAGAGGACTCCTATAGCAATTTACAAACATCTCTACCTTGTCCACCTTGTCTCCCTTTCCTCCCTTGTCTCTTTCATTCACATATCAAATAAAACTTTTATATATCCCTATTTAAAATGACAGACTCTATCTTAATTACCAGTCAAGATATTTTACATCAACTAAAACTATCTTGTAAGCTGCCAGAAATTATTGAACAAATTACGGCTGATCATATTGTGAAAGCTGTTGCTTTAAAAAATGGAATTAAGGTAGAAACAGAGGAATTGCAACAAGCAGCAGATAAAATTAGATTAGCTAACAACCTTGATAGTGCGGCTGAAACATGGCAATGGCTAGAAAAAAATTATCTGTCTCTTGATGATTTTGAAAAAATTACTTATAGTAGTCTCATTTTTGGTAAGTTAGCATCACACCTGTTTGAAAATAAAGTTGAAGAATACTTTTTTGCACACCAACTCGACTATGCTGGTGTGATTATGTACGAAGTAATTTTAGAAGATGAAGATTTAGCATTAGAACTTTATTACGCTATTAAAGAAGGTGAAGTTAGCTTTTATGAAGTGGCTCACCAATATATCGAAAATATCGAATTACGGCGTGCTTGTGGATATCGTGGGTTAGTTCGTCGCCGAGATTTATTACCAGAAATATCTGCGGCTATTTTTACAGTTCAGCCTCCCCAACTTCTCAAACCAATTTTTACATCAAGAGGAATTCACTTGATTTTGGTAGAGGAAATTATTCAGCCAGAGTTAAATGCTCAATTGCGCCAACAAATTGTGGCATATTTATTTGCGGAATGGCTGAAGCAGCAAACGCAGCAAGTTACATATCAGCTTCAGCTTGATTCTGTAGGTGGTTAGGAGATAAGGGAGACAAGGTGGACAAGGGAGAGTGGAGACTTTTTTATAAATAACTGATCAATTGTATCTTCATCTAGAAAGGTTTTAGGATAAACTAAAGAGTTTTTATTTGTACTTTATTAGTATAGGCGTGCTGTAACGCATGTACACATTAGTAAAAATTATACTTGAGTATCATATTAATATCAGTTTGTAAATAATAGAGATACAAAAATAATTTTTATATCTAAATATCGAAGCTGTTTAACTGCGGAATTATCTGCTGAAAAAGTGTCGGCGTTCAATCGGGAAATCTGGCAAAGCTAAGTCTAGCAAGCTAATACAGCTATAAATATGTTGATGCTGAGGTTAATTCAAACGGTTAATTTAATCAATTTTTGGGACATAAATGTTTTAGTTGATGTCCCAAAAAATTTTGTTTGCAGATGCGATCGCCTGAACACCCGCACCAGAGATATCACATAGACTTCATCGTTGAATAAATATTCCATCGAGAAAAATATTTAATTGTTTTTACGGAAATTAATTTTTTGTATATGTATTTATAGCCCGGTGCAATTTAATCTGCACTGCTGATTGTCATTTACCTGCTGTCTAATCTGCATTGGGTAAATAACAACAGACATACCATTTGTAGTGCATTTTTACCGTTATGTCGTACAACCAAGCACAATATGACATTGACAGGGCGCAAGCTCCTACAGGTAAGTATTTAACAAAGTTTCAACGCAAACTACTGCAAGAAAATTTACAAAAAGATTTATCTGATTCCTATCGTCAGCGCATTGAAATTATGTTGTTGACAGATGAAGGAAAGTCACAAACGGAAATTTGTCAAATTTTGGGATGTTGTGCAGCTACAGCACGACATTGGATGCACATTGCGCGAATCGGTATGGCGCATCAATGGCAAGATTTCCCTATTGGTCGCCCAAAAGCAGTGAATGAGCAGTATTTAGAGCGATTGAGAGAACTTGTGAGTAATAGTCCCCGCGACTATGGCTATTCTTTTCGGCGCTGGACAGTTAACTGGCTGCAAAAACATCTCGCCAAAGAATTAGGGATGGAAATTAGCGATCGCCATATTAAGCGACTCCTCAAACAAATGGGGTTATCTACATTACCAAAATCCCAAAATGCTGAAGCAACCCAACCTCAGCAAACTCATGGTGCCAAAATTTTGATTAAAGATTTGCGATCGGCAAGATTAACCGATGATAGCGACTTTTCGCCGATGAAGTTCACAAAATTAGGAAGAAATGTAGATATCTATGGTGCATAATCTATCCGTTCAGTTGATCACTCCCGAACAACTCAACGAGACTTTGGGCTGTTCCCTATCGGTAGAAGAATTTCAGTACTGTCTTCAACAAGCTAAATCCCTAAATCCAAAAGTTGGTAAATTCTGGCAAGGCGCAAATGTAGAACTTGGTATCTATATTGTGGTGACAGGTAAAGTCAGGCTACTAGATGATGTTGATGAATTAATTGCCACATTAGAAACAGGAACTTCTTTCGGGGAATTTACCTTATTTCCAGAAGCTAACCTCACACCATATTCCGCCAGAGCTTCTGTTAATTTGCAACTATGTTTTATTCCTGGTGATGTGTTGCAGTCATTAATGGCGAAATACCCCCAAATGCGGGATCATCTCTGGACTAAAGCCTTATCCCGTTCGCCACAACCAAACAGCGCGGATACTTCTTCTCTTCAGACATCTGAGGTGCATCCACATCATCAAATAGATATTGTTGCGCCGCCTATTGAACCTCCAGACAGCAAAAAGATTAGTAAAGCTTACTTTCCCAACCCTAGCCAACGAGTCGGACATTTATGGCAGAGGGTAACTCGACGCTATCCGTTTTTTGCTCAACAAAGTGCTTCTGACTGTGGTGCTGCTTGCTTAGTGATGGTGTCGCGTTATTGGGGTAAACGTTTTAGTGTGAATCGTTTACGAGATATCGCCAATGTTGACCGCAACGGTGCATCGTTGCGAGGATTAGTCATGGCGGCGGAAAGCCTCGGTTTTAACACTAGACCGGTGAAAGCTAGTTTTAATCAGTTAGCCAAGCAAAAATTACCTGCGATCGCTCATTGGGAAGGCAAACATTATATAGTGGTTTACGAAATTACTCCCAACGATGTGATTATTGGCGACCCCGCCATCGGTCAAAAAACCCTCAGCCACAGCGAATTTAAAGCTAACTGGACTGGTTATGCTTTGCTGTTGCAACCAACAGCCGCTTTTAAAGATGCCAAAGAAGCCTCTACACCTTTTTGGCAATTTTTTGGATTAATGAAACCTCACTCGCTGGTGATAGTTGAGGTGTTGATTGCTTCTGTATTTATCCAAATCTTTGGGCTGATTACCCCGTTATTTACCCAGTTAATTTTAGACCGTGTGGTTGTCCAGCGATCGGAACTGACATTAACAGCCGTGGGTTTAGGGTTGCTGATGTTTAACTTGTTCCGTGTCGCCATGATGGGGTTGCGTCAATATCTCTTAGACCATACAGCCAACAAAATTGACTTAGTATTAATTGTTGGTTTTATTCGCCATACATTGCGACTACCTTTGAGTTTTTTCGAGTCGCGTTATGTGGGCGATATTGTCTCCCGCATTCAAGAAAACCGCAAAATTCAAAGATTTCTTTCTGGTGAAGCATTATCTATACTCTTAGATTTATTCACCGTCTTTATTTATGTCGGCTTGATGTTTTGGTATAGCTGGCGTATGGCTTTGCTAGTATTAATTATTGTGCCACCATTCGCCTTATTAGCATTAATCGCTACACCATTTTTGCAGAGAATTTCGCGGGAAATCTTTAATTCTGTCGCCAAGGAAAGCAGTTACTTAATTGAAGCCTTAACTGGTGTGCGAACAGTCAAAGCCACAGCAGTGGAACAAAATGTGCGTTGGCATTGGGAAGAGTTATTAAACCAAGAAGTAAAAACCAACTTTGCCAGTCAAGTTATTAGTAATCGACTGCAAATTATTAGTAATACAATTCAAGCCTTGGTAACTACCGCTTTGCTCTGGTTTGGGGCGCACTTAGTAATTCAAAATCAATTAACGATTGGGCAGTTGGTTGCATTTAATTTGCTTTTAGTCAATATTATTACCCCATTTCAAAGATTAACGGTTTTGTGGAATCAATTGCAAGAAGTCGTGATTGCTGTAGAACGGATTAATGATGTTTTAGATGCGGAGCCAGAAGAAGATTTACAACATCAATTAAGGCAAAATATTCCTCAACTCCAAGGTAGTATCCGGTTTGAAAATGTGACCTTTCGCTATCATCCAGATAGTGATGTGAATATTTTAGAAAATCTCTCATTTGAAATCAAACCAGGGCAGATGGTAGCTTTAGTAGGGCGGAGTGGTTCAGGTAAAACTACTATTTCTAAGTTAGTTTTAGGGTTATATCCGCCTACTGATGGCAAAGTCTTAATTGATGGACAAGATATTACTAGCATTTCCTTACGTTCTCTACGTTCTTGTGTGGGAGTAGTTGACCAAGATACCTTTTTATTTGGTGGCACAATTCGAGAGAATATTAGTTTAGGATATCCAGGAGCTACCTTAGCAGAATTAATCGAAGCTGCTAAATTAGCTGGTGCGGATGAGTTTATTAAAAAGCTACCCTTGGGATATGAAACCCAAATAGGTGAAGGTGGCGGCTTGTTATCTGGTGGACAGCGACAACGAATTGCGATCGCTAGAGCTTTGTTAGGTAATCCACAGCTATTGATTTTAGACGAAGCTACCTCCCATCTAGATACTGAATCGGAAAGAATTATTCAACAGAATTTAAATAAAATCCTCAAAGGCAGAACAACATTAGTTATCGCCCACCGCCTTTCTACAGTGCGGAATGCAGATTTAATTTTAGTCCTAGATCGAGGGCTATTAATTGAAAGTGGCACTCATGCAGAACTAATGGCTAAACGAGGACATTATTTCTATTTAAATCAACAGCAAATGCAAATTAATAGTTAGTTATTGGTCATTGGTAATCATAATTTACGCAAGATTATGAAAAAACTAACCGCAAAGGACGCAAAGGACACGAAGTTATAAGATTTTGAGAGATTTATTGCGTAAGTCATAGATAATTTGCGATTTTTTGATTATCTCTTCTCTTCATCTCTAGCCCCTAATCTCTAACCTCTAGGAAAAATTATGACAAATACATTGAATGGTAAAGTATCACACTCAAAAGATATATCTGAACCAGAACTTATCGATGAAGCTGTATTACCAAAAACTGATGATTGGTCTGATGTTACCAGAGAAACTCTTGATAACTTACCCCAAGTTTGGACGCGAGGAATATTATATTTTTTAGTTGTGTTTGTCTCGATAATTTTGCCTTGGACAGTGTTTGCTAAAATTGATGAAACTGGGACAGCGAGAGGTAGAGTAGAAACTCAAGATAAAACGGTTAAACTCGATGCGGCTGTTGCGGGTACGGTTGCAGAAATTCGTGTTCAAGAAGGAGATACAGTCAAAGCTGGGCAAACTTTATTAATATTAGATTCGGAATTAGTCAAATCAGAATTACAACAAGCTCAAGATAAATTAGAAGGACAGTTAAATCGACTGACGCAGTTAAATTCCGCTAAAAATCAACTTTTGGTTTCTTTAGCTACCCAAGAGCAACAAAATCAATCACAACAATTAGAAAAACAAGCACAAATTGAGCAATTTCGCCAAAATCTTCAACTATCTACTAATACTTTTAATTTACAAAAAGCAGCAGGTATAGCGCAATTAAATCAAGCGAAGCAAACTATTATCCAAAACGAAAAAGCGAAAAAGTTAGCGGAAGTTAGCTTGGCGATCGCCCAACGTGAACTAGAGCGTTATCAAAAAGCCTTTAAAGACGGAATTGCGGCGGAAGTTAACGTTGTCGAAAAAGAAGATGCTCTTCAAGAACGAATAAAACTGTATGAACAAACAAAGGCAGATATTCAACAGGCAAAATTACGTTTAACTGAACAACAAAGTAGTTATGAACGGAATATTCGTCAAGCAAATGCCGAAATTGAACAAGCCCAGTTACGCCTCAAAGAACAAGAAAGTAGTTATCAAACTTTAACTCGTTCTGGTAAACTAGCCATTTTAAGAATTGCCGAACAGGAAAAAAATATCGAAACCGAAATTACATCTTTACAATCAGATATCGCTCAAACTAAAAGCCAAATTACAGCTTGGCAATTTCAATTACAACAAAGAGAAATCAAAGCTACTAGTAACGGAATTTTATTTCAACTACCAATCCAAAAACCTGGAGCCGTTGTCCAATCTGGCACAATGTTAGCAGAGATAGCACCTGCAAATTCACCTTTTATCATTCGCGCCACAATGGCCACAACAGAAAGTGGTTCTTTGCACACAGGATTACCAGTGAAGCTAAAATTTGATGCTTATCCATTTCAAGATTATGGCGTAATCTCAGGTGAGCTAATTAAAATTTCTCCTACTACTACAGAAATAGACACACCCAATGGCAAAGTTGCAGCTTATAACTTAGATATTGCCCTCAAACAAACTTGTTTACCTGCTGCGAATAAATGTATACCCGTGCGTCCTGGTGATACAGCCACAGCCGAAGTCGTTATCCGCCAACGCCGAATCATCGATTTTCTACTTGATCCATTTAAGCAGTTGCAACAAGGAGGAGTGAAGCTTTGAGAAGGCAGGAGTTGTAAGAGGGTGTTTGAAAAGTGGTTGGTTGTGATTATTAGCACTTCTTGATCCCCCCTAACCCCCCTTAAAAAGGGGGGAAATGCTTCAAAGTCCCCCTTTTTAAGGGGGATTTAGGGGGATCTACAAGTCTAAAATACAACACCAAAAAGTTTTCAGACATCCTCTAAGGCAGTCCCGATGAAACAAGTTTCATCGGGACTGCCTGGTTGGTGAGCGAACTTGTACTGAGCGCAGCCGAAGTAGCCGAACCACTGCCTTCTGCCTTCTTCCAACTACATATCACCCTTGTTTAACAAACAAAGCGCGATAAACTGGTTCACCTTTATTTTGAGTAGCAATTTCTCGTTCTGTGGGGACTGGTAGGGGATTTTCGGCTAACCATTCATCTGTACCGATTTTTGTAAAGGCTGAGTTTTCCGCAAAGCGATCGCACATTTCCACGGCGATAAACTTCATATCTGATTGCAGAAATACCACTCCACCCACTGCTAAATATGCCGCTAATTCTGCCACTAGTTCTGGTTGGACTACACGCCGTTTAGCATGACGAGTTTTAAACCAAGGATCAGGAAACTGAATTGTCACCCTTTGTAAAATTCCGGGTGCTAAACCAGATAACAGAGGTTCTAAGGAGTTGTTCGCATTGCAGTACAAATAATGCAGGTTGCTTAAACCCAACTCAGAACGCAACTGATTCGCTTCCACTACCAATGGTTCCCGAATCTCTAAACCAAGAAAATTCCAGTTAGGTTCTACCTGCGCCATTTGCAACACAAATCTACCTCTAGCACAGCCAATATCTAAATGTAGTGGTTGGTTTGGTTGTGCATAAACCTTTTCCCACTCTAAGGGATTAACTGGTGTACGATATTTGCGGGCTAATGGGTTAACGTGTTGGCGGACTCTCACAGGTGCCAAAGCTGGTACTCCTCGTTAGGATATGCAGATAGAAAATTAAGTATACAATTATATAATAAATTTAATTAAGTAGTTAAATAATTAAGACACTATACAATTTTAAAATTATTAAATAGAGCCTAATTATCAAGATAAATTTTGACAAACATCAAAATAATCAGGCGAAATTTCCAGAGATTTATACACATTATTGATATTGAAATTTAAATTTCAACTTTTTGGAAGCTCAAAAATATATTTATGCTCAATTATTGGTGGATAAATAGATCCCCGACTTCTTAAAGAATTAAGGTTTCTGAATTTTGCTGTATTTACAAATGTTAAGAAATCATTTTCCTGCCGAGTAGACAAAGCAAAGGTTATACTTTGTGGAAAAGGCTTTTTTTAACCTGTATTTTTAAATTTGCCCGCAAATCAATGGCTCTCAATTTTCGCTTTGCTGTAGTCAGCGACTTACACATTGCACTTCCCCATACAATCTGGGATCATCCCAGTCGGTTTCATTTGGTGGAAGTTAGTATCCCAGCTTTTGAAAGTGTCATCGAACATTTAACACAACTTGATTTAGATTTTCTGTTGCTTCCAGGCGATTTAACCCAGCATGGTGAACCAGAAAATCATCTTTGGTTACAACAACGCTTATCTAAGTTGCCATTTCCGGTTTATGTGGTTCCGGGTAATCATGATGTACCTGTAATCATGGCAGATGAGCAATCCATTAGTTTTGCTGATTTTCCCAATTATTACCGCAAGTTTGGCTATGACAATCCTGAGCAAATTTACTACACTCATCAAGTGTTACCGGGAGTGCGGTTAATTGGGTTAAATTCCAATTTTTTTGATGCAGAAGGTAAGCAGCTAGGACGTTTAGATCAGCAACAACTAACTTGGTTAGAAAATGTTTTAGCAACAGCAACAGAAGAGTTAGTGTTGGTGATGGTGCATCACAATGTAGTTGAACATATACCCCAGCAGACGCGCCATCCGATGGGGAACCGCTATATGCTGCAAAATGCGCCGCAACTGTTAAAACTGCTGCGTCAATATCACGTCAAGTTAGTATTTACAGGGCATCTGCATGTTCAGGATATTGCTTGTTCAGATGGAGTTTACGATATTACTACCGGCTCTTTAGTGAGTTATCCTCATCCTTATCGAGTTTTTGAGTTTCGCCAAGATAACTACGGCAGAGAATGGTTGCAAGTATTATCGCATCGGGTGGAATCTGTACCGGATTTTCCCAATTTGCAGCATTTATCAAAACAATGGATGGGCGATCGCTCTTTTCCTTTTTTGATGAAATTTCTCACTCATCCACCGTTAAACTTACCATCAGAGCAGGCGCAAGTCATAGCTCCCAGTTTACGTGACTTTTGGTCAAAAATTGCCGATGGGGATGCTGTATTTGACTACCCCCAATTTCCGCAAAATGTCCGTCACTATATTCAAACTTACAGTGCGATCGCTCGTTGTGGTACTCCCCACTTTATTGATAACAACAGTACTTTGTTGTTGGAGAAGTAGAAGAGTTAGGGGACAAGGGGACAAGGGGGACAAGGGGACAAGGGGGACAAGGGGGACAAGGCAGACAAGGGAAGGGAGCAATTTTTCTACCTTGTCTACCCCCTCTACCTTGTCTACTCCTACTCAGACTACAGCACTCAGCACTTAAAACTCAGACTGACGACAAATGCCGAATACAGAAGTGTAACCATGTAGGAAAGTATTACCGCCTACAGGGCCAATTTCGCCACCGCAGAAAAAGCCGCCGATGGGGATATTTTGGAAGTAACGCCTAAATAGTGAGGAGTCAAAATTAGGTTTACCATAAAGTCCTTCGCCTCGACCGACGCAAGCAAACATTAATGCGGCAATTGCTGAGGATGAAGGCTGTTCTTGGTTTTGATATTTTTCCAAGAGAAATTCTAAGTCTTCGGCGGAAGCTTCGGCATCACGTAAATGAAATTGTAACCGTTGACCAGACCGGACGCGATCGCCAATTGCGATCGCGCCACCGGTGGGATCTACTCCTAAAATACTGCGAATTAAAAAGTCTCCTTGCTGCAAAGACATTTTAAATTCATCCATCGCCACGCCAACAAATAAAGAATGTTGGGCTAAAGTGCGTTCTTGATCACTCAGGCTATTAATTAAATCACGCAACACCACCAAAGGCACTTTTTCATCTAGTTCTAAAATAATGTTGCGTTCGGCTTTGGTAACTTGCATTGGGTTCCCAATGGGGCGACAGCCTTGAGCCACAATGGTTTCTAACACAATATTACCAGTTAAAGCCAAGCCGACAGTGCCTTCACGGTAGAGGCGATCGTTACAAAACAGCGCCTGTCTCCCACCCATACCGCCACCACTAGCTTGTCCCCCCACAATCACCGAACCGGGATAAGCAAAGTCTAATCCTTGCAATAATTCATTAATACCGGAAGAAAAAGAACTAGACAACAGGATAAACTGTGGTTTGGCGGATGGTTCCACACCAATTAAATTCACCCAAGCATCTGGAGAACTGTCCAAATCGGGCAATTCATCCGCCAAAATATGAAAAACGCGGAGATTCACCCCCGGTAAATGTGCCAATGTTAAACTTAAAGCTGCTTCTGCTTCTATCTCTTGAGTTTCCCCATCTGATGTAGTTCCAATTACCCCACCACCGCTACAACCAATCATGACGGGTACAGACAGTTTTTCTGCCAACAAAGGTAAAAGCCGAGAATATTCACTAGCAAAAGCAGATGAAATAAATACCAGCCCTAAATCCGCCGGTGCTGTTAACGAAGACGTAGTTTTCTGCACCGCATCTGTAATAGCGGCTTCTAGAGAAGGACGGGTTGATAGGGCATTAGCCCACTGCATTTGATCTGCCATGAAATTTCATCTCTTCCTTTTTCATCGTGCTTTTAGCCCCAGGTTTTGACAAGGTAAAGCGTCTCACAGACTGCCTCACCGCCCTGCTTACCTCCTGTTAGCAGCCTTTAAAGACAGATATTCATCAATAACCATTACATACAATGAATCATGCAATAAATATAGTTTATAGATGCACCTTCGCAGTACTGACTCTATAAAATCTTAAAAGATATAGCATTCCTAAATGAATTACAAACAAATCTACTCCCCACTCCCTGACAGGTGTAGGTTTTTTACGTTATGCCCCAAAAACCTTGATTTAGGGTGTAGGGGTGTAAGGGTGTGAGGGGGGTGGAACTCTGATTAAATCGTGATTTTTAGAGTCGCTACTCATCACTCTGTTAAAAACCTACACTTGTGAGCTCCCCACTCCCTACTCCCAGCCTCAATCAGTAATTTAGAAATAAAAATACAGCCTGAATATCCCAATATACCGTGGTTATCTATCATCAGGCGGCCATAGATACTAAGTGGCTCAACTAATTAGGTAGAATGATGAATGATAGTACAGAAAATAGAAATTTTTGAACTTTTCTATACTAGTATTAACAACACACAGCAAAACGAAAGCTATGAGCGAAACCAAAGCAAAAGTTGATCTTGAAGAACAAATTCAAGCAGAAGTAGAACAAGCTCGTGCTGTCTGCGACATATCAGGTAGCAATTCTGCTGAATGTGCAGCCGCTTGGGATGCAGTTGAAGAACTGCAAGCTGAAGCCTCTCACCAGCGCCAAAATAAGCCCAAAAATTCTCTAGAACAGTACTGCGACAACAACCCAGATGCAGTTGAGTGTCGAGTTTACGATGAATAGACATTGAGTGGGTAAATTTTTATTCATCCAATCAAGCAAGCAACCAAAATCTATTTACTGTGACTTTGTGCTTGATCCTTTTTAGGGTATGTTTTTTAACTCATCCCAAATCACAAGTTGTCAGTTAGTACAAGTTACAAAAGTAAAGGATACACAAGTTGCTTGTTTTTTTACCTCCACACAAGCACATTTCACCCCGATGAAGGATGAAGTGAGTAACCAGACATCAATATTATTGAGCTATAAGAATACGGTTTGATTCCTGAATCTAGTTGTGTAAGCAGGGAGTAGGGAATGGGGAGTAGGGAGTAGGGAGTAGGAAAGAAGCCTGCTCTGGGTGTGCTGATTTTTTTCCCAAATCAAATTATGAATCCTCTATTTAAATATTTTTCCGTAACTACTGCCTGATGAGAGTCTTATAGTCATTTCCAATATTTGCAGAAGTATCCGTTATTATTAAATATCTGTTCTTCATGCAAACTTTTTATTGAGCGTCTGGCAAAGATAATGGAAGATGTGTGGTTTCGCCCTTATGTCTGGGCTGATTATCGACTGGCAGTATTATTTACACTGATTATCCCCTTAATTCTGCTGATTTGGGCATTTGTTCAAAGGGCAGAAGGAATACAACGCCTGTTAATGATTTACTGGCGAGTGGCAAGTTTGTTTGCAATTACAATTTATTTAATGATTGCTGAGTATCCAGTCAGCTTTGTTTCTGGGTTGATAGCGCGTATTCTGATTCCGATTTCTCTGTGGTTTTGGGTGGATCTCAATGATGAAATTGAGTATCAACAGAGTGGCTTATTAAAGCTAGTTTTTACTTCTTGGCGCTGGGCTGTAACAGTTTATAGTTTACTGGGTGCGATCGCCTTTGTTCCTTTTATCGGTTGTGCCTTTTCCGAAACAGCCATTAAAAGTCCCTATTGTCGAGTCTGGTTTGAAGCCCCTTTAATCTTTAAAGACTACTTCCATCACAACAGCAAACCTGCATTCCTCGGTTTTCTGGGTATTACCTGTTTAGTAATTTATGTACTTTACTTAAGCTACTTTGTTCTGATTAAGCTGGGCAAACAAGGACGTTCAGCAACACCTCAGTAATTAACTCCAAGACAAAGTTCCAATTTGATGAATAATTCCATTGGCAAGCGCCTAGAACAATACACCAGCAAACGCCCCCAAGAAGTTTTATTGATTACGGTAGAAATAGGCGATGAACAAGACAAAATTGCAGTCTTCAAAGGTTTTTCTAGTTCTTTAATGCGTCCCACCGCTTTTGATCCTGATGTCCCCGTACTCTTAGACGAGGCCACAATTCTCAGTATCGATCGCATCGCCAGCCCGTATAATCCTGAAGCACCCCGTTACATCGAAAAAGGCATCTCTTGGGAAGCAATGCAAGCTTTGTTGGTGGAAGTGGGGGTGTGAAAGATTTGGGGGAGTAGCACCTCGACTTCTCCTGACGGAGACGCTGCGCGAACGCTTGGCGACAGGGGGGCAGAAGAATTTTAGATTTTGGATTGCCAATTTTAGATTGAAAGATTTTCATAATCTAAAATCCAAAATTGATGCACTCAGCACTATGAACTAATGACCAATGACTAAAGCTGGATACACTTTACCTGTGTTTGCTTGTGCGGCGGCGATGGCGGCGTTACATTGGTTACGCCAAAATCAGTCTTGGCAAACTGTGGCGGTTGACTTAATTACACCAGCGCAAATCGCGGAAATCCCGATAGAACAAGTGGCGGGGTTATCGGAAAATTTGGCTTTAGGCATTACTCGTAGTGACCCTGGTGATAATCTTGACTTGACGCGGGATACACCAATTTGGGCAATGGTGGCTTGGGGTGGCGAAACAGCACAAGCAGTCACAATTAAAGGTGGGGAAGGAATTGGCAAAATTCTGGATGCAGATGATCAACCTGCGATTTATCGTTATGCCCAAAATTTATTGCAAGCAAACTTGCAACGGATGTTAGCACCTGGGGAAAAAATCACAGTCACGATTATTTTACCCGAAGGGCGATCGCTGGCTGTCCGCACTTCTAATGCTGCCTTTGGTGTCGTTGAAGGACTATCGCTATTAGGAACAACCGGCATTTCCCAACCTTTAAGTTCACCTGATCAGTTAACCGCGTTTCGGGCAGAATTACAACAAAAAGCCAGTCGCTTTGAGAGTTTGGTATTTTGCATTGGCGAGAACGGTTTAGATTTGGCGCAAAAAATCGGGATTAATCCCGAACAATTGGTAAAAACGGCTAACTGGTTGGGGCCGATGTTAGTCGAGGCGGATGCTTTAGGCGTTAAAGAAATCTTATTGTTTGGTTATCACGGCAAGTTGCTGAAATTGGCGGGAGGAATTTTTCACACCCATCATCATTTGGCAGATGGACGGCGGGAAATTTTAGCAGCCCACTGTGCTTTGGCGGGAATGCAGTCATCAGATATACAAGCAGTATTTCATAGTCCCACGGCAGAAGCAGCCCTGAAATATCTGCGAGAATTGGATACTGTCAGTGGTAGTGATTGGGTAAATCAAGTTTATGGTGCGATCGCTCAAACCATAGATACTCGTTCTCAAGAATACATGCAAGCCCATAATAACCGAAGTACGACAGTACCAAAATGCGGCTCAATTCTCTTTGATCGCGATCGCAAAATTATCGTAAAGAGTAAAACTGCTTGTTTCTTAATCGCAAAATTATGTTAACTTAATATGAATAATCATTAATAATCTAAATAAATAGCTTTTTCAGTAACCACTCTAGGGTAATTTATTCCTTCTAATACCATGTCAGATTGAATGACCGAGCAAACGCTTTATAACCCGCGTTTGTAGGGGTTTCCTTTACCATTTACCAGCCTCAGAAGGCAGAGATAGTAAAGTGCTGAGTGCCAGAAAGCAGAGTCTAAACCAAGTACTGTCCAGCTTTCAGCAATCAGCGCAATTCTCATCTAAGTAACTCCGGCGATAAGTGGTATTTTTGTCAAACCACAGTGCAACCATCTACTACTTCATTCACACTTCCCCATCATGAATACAGCGGTGACTCTACTAACCGAACAAGCACCTCAACCAGTAGAAGAATTGAGGCAGCTTGAGCGTCAAATGATTATTATTTTAGACTTTGGCTCTCAGTATTCTGAACTGATAGCCCGACGCATTCGTGAAACTCAGGTATATTCTGAAGTTCTGTCTTATCGCACCACAGCCGAACAATTGCGGCAACTTAACCCCAAAGGCATTATTCTTTCTGGCGGGCCGAGTTCAGTTTACAGCGAAAAAGCTCCCCACTGTGACCCAGAAATTTGGCATTTAGGCATTCCAATTCTGGGTGTATGTTATGGGATGCAGTTAATGGTAAACCAACTCGGCGGGGAAGTGGCGAAAGCCGATCGCGGTGAGTATGGCAAAGCCTCATTATATATAGATGATCCCACCGACTTATTAACCAACGTCGAAGACGGCACAACCATGTGGATGAGTCACGGCGACTCCGTGGTGAAAATGCCAACTGGGTTTGAAATCTTGGCACATACAGAAAATACTCCCTGTGCGGCTGTTGCTGACCACGAAAAGAAACTTTATGGTGTGCAGTTCCACCCCGAAGTTGTACATTCCATTGGTGGTTTAGCCTTAATTCGCAACTTTGTTTATCATATCTGCGAATGCGAACCAACTTGGACAACTGCCGCTTTTGTGGAAGAAGCAATCAGAGAAATTCGCGCTAAAGTTGGTGATAAACGGGTACTTTTAGCATTATCTGGCGGTGTTGATTCTTCTACTCTAGCTTTTTTATTGCATAAAGCGATCGGTGATCAATTGACTTGTGTATTTATCGACCAAGGCTTTATGCGGAAATATGAGCCAGAAAGGTTAGTGAAATTGTTTCAAGAGCAGTTTCATATCCCTGTAGAATATGTCAATGCCCGCGATCGCTTCTTAGATACCATTGCAGGTGTAACAGATCCCGAAGAAAAACGCCGTCGCATCGGTCATGAATTTATTAGTACCTTTGAAGAAGCATCAAAGCGCCTCGGCCCCTTTGATTACTTAGCTCAAGGTACACTGTATCCAGATGTCATCGAATCTGCCGATACCAACGTTGACCCCCAAACAGGCGAACGGGTAGCAGTCAAAATTAAAAGCCATCATAACGTCGGCGGTTTACCCAAAGATTTGCGATTTAAACTAGTCGAACCCCTGCGGAAACTTTTTAAAGATGAAGTCCGCAAAGTTGGTCGTTCTATTGGTTTACCAGAAGAAATCGTCCAGCGCCAACCTTTCCCCGGCCCTGGTTTAGCAATTCGCATCATCGGTGAAGTCACCGCCGAAAGGTTGAATATTCTCCGCGATGCTGATTTAATTGTGCGCCAAGAAATCAATCAACGTGGATTGTACAACGAAGTTTGGCAAGCCTTTGCTGTCTTGTTACCCATTCGCAGCGTTGGCGTGATGGGAGATCAAAGAACTTACGCCTTTCCCATAGTTTTGCGAATCGTCACCAGTGAAGATGGTATGACCGCAGATTGGGCGCGTCTCCCCTATGATGTGTTGGAAGTAATTTCTAACCGGATTGTGAACGAAGTCAAAGGTGTGAATCGTGTAGTTTACGACATCACATCCAAGCCACCTGGAACCATCGAATGGGAGTAATTAAACGCCGTGTGCAACTTTCTCTCAAACCTAACCCCCAACCCCTTCCCTACAAGGGAAGGGGAGCAAGATTCAAAGCCTCTCTCCGCTTGCCTAACGGCAGGCTAACGCCAACGGGGAGAGGTTTGGAGAGGGGTTTCAAGAATAAGTTGCACATCGCGTTAATTAAGTGAATATTTAAATGAAAGATTGAGGTGGGTATTTCCCACCTTTTTTTTCAACAATTATTGCTGATAAGACAATGAGAAAGATTTGGGGGATTCTCCCCCACGCCCCCGATTGGGGGACGGTTGCGTCCCCAAACCCCCTCCAGAATCATTTTTTCGTTTTTTATTGAGTCATTCGTCATTATTTGTTGCTTTTGTTGTAATTTAGGGTTCTTATCTAAACTGTATTGGCTGATATGCCAGGAGGTAGAGAAAAGAAGCATTTCTAGATTTAATTCTTTTGCGGTGCATCTTATTGAGTTTCAATGCTGTATCTGGAAAAAGTTATGCGCCAGAAGTAGAAATAAATGGAGGAAACTTAGGTTTAAAGCTGATAGTCGTCAAAAATTAGTAGTAAAAATTGAGCCATCTCAAACATTTGTAACAGGGTAAGTAGCTAAAATGTCAAAATTAGCTTTACTAATTGGTGTAAGTGAATACACACAAGGGTTAAATCCCTTACCTGCTGCGACAAAAGATGTGGAAACTGTACAGAGGGTTCTACTGCATCCTGAAATGGGGAATTTTGATAGTGTGCAACCACTTATTAACCCTGAACCATTAGCAATGCAGGAAGCAATTGAGAACCTTTTTGCTAACCGTAAACGAGATGATTTAGTGTTACTCTTTTTTTCTGGTCATGGGATTAAAGACTCTAGTGGAAAACTTTACTTTGCTACTCGTCTCACCCGCAAAACATCTCAAGGAGAATTAGTTAAAGCTACGGCTGTTCCTGCAACTTTTGTGCATGATATCATGAGCAACAGTCGCTCACGACATCAAGTCATTATTCTTGACTGCTGCTTTAGCGGAGCCTTTGCAGAGAACTTGTTAGCTAAGGATGATGGTTCAATCAATGTGAACAATCAGTTAGGAGGTGAAGGGCGAGTTGTACTGACTTCCTCAACTTCTACTCAATACTCTTTTGAGCAAAAAGGCACAGAACTATCAATCTATACCCAGTATTTAGTAGAAGGAATTGAAACCGGGGCTGCGGATTCCAACAGCGATGGAGCGATCGCAGTAGATGAATTACACAACTATGCTAAACAAAGAGTACAAGAAACTGTCCCGGCAATGAAGCCAGAAATTTATGCAGTCAAAGAGGGCTTCAAAATTTTGCTTGTTAAAGCTGGGATTCGTGATCCACAACGAAGATATCAAAAAGAAGTTGAAAGAGTTTTGACTGATGGCAATATCTTTCCACCAGATCGCCGCTATCTTGATGAATTATCGAGTCAACTAGGAATCTCTCAAGTTGAAGCTAATTATATTGAAATTGCAGTCTTAGAAGCCTATAAAAACTATCAAAACAATTTAGAACAATATAAGCAGATTTTTTTACATAACATCCAACGTGAATCTACTTTAAGTGAAATAACTCGTCATAAGCTCAATCAATTCATAGAGCGTTGGGAGCTTAAATACGAGGATGTCTTACTAATAGAAAATCAAATTACGCAACAATTAAAAGTTGCACAAATAGCTGAAAAACCTTCTAATCCTGTTCCTATCTTTGCAAAATCATCAAATTTAAAGTCACAACCGAGAAGTTCTAATTCCTGGGTTGGTGTAGTGATAGTTTTCATTGCTCTCAGCTTTCCCTTAACAGTTGGATGGGGAGTATTTCGTTTTATCACATCAATTTTCCCAGAAATTTCTATCCTACAAGAACCGGAAATTACACAAGCTGAGTATGAAGCAGTAAAATATGGAATGACCTACGAAGAAGTTGCAAAAATCATTGGTTCACCGGGAACAGAATCTGGTGGAAGTCAATCGGGTTCTGGCACAATAATCACCCGTTATAAGTGGAAAAAAGGCTTTCCCAAACCTGATGTGACTCTGACATTTAAGAATAATAGATTAATAGATAAAGGGATGTGGTGGTAAAGTTCACTTTAAGTTCGATGAACACATTCAGTATATTGGATGGGGTAACAAAACTCAATATTATCCAGACTGTGTTGGGTTACGCGATCGCTATGAAGTGGTATAACTATGACCCTAAATATATTTATAGACTATAAACTCATCAACGATTTGCAGTGGCATATAGTTGAAATGTCACCTGAAGAATATTTTGATACTAGTTTGTTAGAAGAAGGTGAACAATTAATATGGAACAGTATTCCAGAATATAATCATGCTATTGAATATTTAAACATTGACCCATCTTTAGTATCTGATACAAGAATTAGAGTTCAAGACAGTGAGTCTTTAAAAACCTTAACAATAATAACAACATTTTGGAATAATGGAAATAATTTTATTATTGAGCGTATTGATAATGCTCTAGATAAAGCTAAGTATGTGATGATAATACAGACTAAATTACAAGAAGATCCGACAATATGGGAAATTATGAGATTTAAGAAGAAAAGTGATGTACTTGAGCTTGAATTTCACACTTTCATCAGAGAAAATGAAGACGGATCTCAGACAGAGAAAAAGATTTTTCCCAAGGAAATTTGATATGGTAATTAGCTTTTATGTAGCAAGCACAAAAAGCTTTTTATCTTGGAGGATATTGGAGCGCGATCGCCATCCTTTTTACTCTAATATTCTTTATAGCAATTCAAAAAATTCTTACCATAAATTTAGGTTGGGTGGAAAAATAAAAATCAACATCATCCAGCCTTTGTTGGGTTACGCTATCGCTCCACCCAACCTACGAATTGATATTACTTATTCACAAAATAATGTTGTTGAAAGTAATCGATGACTTCTCTAGGAGTATAATTATAATCATATTCTCTAACCCAATCCTGAAATTTATTAGCTTCTCCCTGCAAAACTTCAAAATAATGAACTCTTAGCGCCACTCTAAACGGCATTTCATGGTGATAAAAGTCATCATCATGTATGTTTAAATTTTTTTTATAGTAGCTGTTGATAAATTCTACAGCTAAATCATCTGTATAGAAGAAGTATTTTTTGAGACACCAGACAACTATTTGAAATAATCGTACAGTGTCTGCATCAGTCTGAAATGAGAAATTCATTATTTTTCATTCCAATTAAATATAATTATTTTGGCGAAATTTTTAATTATTTCCTAACCAATCAAAAATCAATAGAATCCGAAAAATCGATAATACAGCGCCTATTTTTTAAAGCTACAAGTAACCATTCTTCATCATCCAATTCATTGTAATGTATGTAACCATCACAAAACGGCTGAACATGATTAGGTTCCAGCAGCAGTAATTCCCAAAATGCCTTGGCAATAGATTGATATACTTCCGTTAATGAAGTATCTGGAATAAACCGTAACCCAACACTTAAATCATAGTCTTCACAAACAAATGGATATGCTACCCAGTCATGATTGACAGAAGATTGCTGACAAGCCATGAATGTTTGCTCTAGTAGTGCGTATTTATAGTCCGCAAATGGCAAACTTAAAGGTGTAAAGCCAAATATTGGCGGAATTCTACCACGCACCCATACAGCATCAGCGATTTTGCCGCATTTGTGACGACAACGGTTGATAATTTTTGGTAATTGATTGTCTATGTAGTCTGTTAGCGGAAATGTGGGAGTTTCTTCTGGTCTACGATAAGGTCTAATGTTTATTCCATCGTATAATTCGCCTAAAACCGGGACAAACACAAATCTGTTATGTTCAGCAGCTCGTCCCAGAACTCGCCATAAATATCCATGTTTGATAGTAAGAGAAACCATTGATTACATTAGGTTTATTAACTCGCTGTGATTAAGCGAACATGATATGAGATGGATAGGAAAGACAGGCGCTTAGGCTAGAGAAATGTACCTCACTGGAGTGAAAACCTCTATATATAGGCGTAGTCAGATATTTTAGGACAATGTGAAAGCTTAAATGCTAGGCATAGTAATACTTTTGCCTTCTGCTTTCTACTATATAAAAAAGTTTACAAAAAAAACTAAAGCATCTGTGTTTTTTCGTATTTTTTTGGGAATGCTAATGTGGAAGCGATTTTCAGCCTTAGAGATTGCTTTTTGACACAGTATCAAACTTTTATAGGATTTTTATGTCTAGACGTTTGCCTAAAGGCCGTAGCGCCAGTTCAGTGGCTTTAGAACCAGAAGTTGCGATCGCTCTGATCGGACTATTCTCCGCCGCATCTGATGGTGAAGGTATTTCTAACGCAGAAGAATATGCCTTGAGCGAAATGCTGGGCGAAATTGCCCAATTTGAAGATTATGAGGAAGAAGACTTTGACGAATTAGGCGAAACCTTAACCAGCCTCCTAGAAGAAGAAGATCCAGAAGAATTAATTGTCAAAGCAATTGAATCATTACCCAACAGAGGTTATCGGGAAGCTGCATACATCACCGCCATTTTGGTAGTAGGTATTGATCAAGAAGTACCTGATGAAGAACAAAATTATATTTCGGAGTTACAAGAAGCGTTGAATATTTCCAACGAACGCGCTCAAGAACTCATAGATGAAATATTTGGCTCAGACGAAGACGAAGAAGACGACGAAGAATGTGACGATGACGAAGAATAAATTTTAAGTTTTAATCTTAGCCGCGATGGGTTAGGCGATCGCTAACCCACCGCAAACAAAATTAAACTCCCATCATCCGCAACCTTCAGGGTGCTTTCTACCATTTTTTCACAGCCAGATTATTTCTGAGCGATCGCTCCTCAGAATTTACCAGTCGTTTGGAGATGCTGTTAAAGAAGTTTGCAGTTAAAGCAGTATGATTCTTAGAGGAAACTTTTGATTAATAAATTTATGTCTAAAACAAAACTATTCTCTGGACTTACTCTCAGTTTAATAATAGCTTTATTCTCCAGTTATCCAACTGTTGCTCAAGAAATATACATTGACAATAACTGTAAACAAAATCAGCAATTAAATGAATTTGACAGGTTTACTGTTTTCTATAAATCCCAATTTCAAACCAAAGTGCAAACATATTGGTTCTACTCAGGTAGGTATCAAGATGGAAGTCCTATTGTTTGTATTTCAAAACCAGGATTTAAACAAGCAAAACCTTTAGACATAAAACAAATACAGTCTGGTTACATTGATAAAATCAGCAAAGACCCACGCAATAAAACAGCTTTTCTCGTTACCGTCCGCGAGGGTAATGGTTCCTATGTCCCAATGTTCCAATACAGACTCAATTTGTCCACACCTTCTAAACCTGCACTAACTAAGCTACGAAGTTGGACATCAGGACAGTAGTTTCCCTGCGCCGGTGGGCAAGTATGCGATCGCAAGTTTACTATGTATTTTTGAGTATGGGGATAAAACTACCACTAATCAGTGCGTCTATCTCGTCGTATGCTAATTCAAGTTATTTTTTAATTAAAAATTTTAGTCTTATTTTCCATAATGTAGCATTGATATAAATTTGTATATCAATGCTACATTACTGCACTATTGATATGTGCCGTACAAGCATATAGGTAATAGAAGCTGGAGACTAGAAGAACATACCTCACTAGGATGAAAGTCGCTGTCTCTGTGATTGTCTGAAATTTTTTATTACAACAATCCCCGATAACGAATAAAAATCAAAATCACCGCCCAGGAACCCAAAGCAACTTTAACTGCAACTAAGAGATTGAGTAGGGGAATAAAACCGCCACTAATCAGTGCGCCCATCTCCCCGTGCGGTAATTCCACTCCAGACAAATTAATCACTGCCAAAACCACAAAAACTAATACCGAAATTTTCTCCCATGTAGCAGCTTGCCAGCGTTGGTAAATTGCTTGCATCCACTCTGGGGATGAGGTAATTGCCACTAAGCCAATTGCTGTGCCACCAGCCACCCCGGCGGCAAAACCACCACCAGGGCTGAGATGTCCGCGAATCCCTAGTTCGATACTGACTAAAGCCGCGATAGTCGCACCCAATCTGGCCAATACAATTGATGGTTGATCGGTGAAACGATAGATTGTGGTGGATGGTTTCTCATTCGCCAGTAAAAAATTAGCCCCCATGATGGCGATTGTAAATACCACCACTTCAAAAATAGTGTCATATAGACGATTGCGAAAAATAATCCCTGACACGGCATTTGGTATGCCACTATCTTTAACAACCACTTCCAAGATTGAGATATCTGGTAAATCCAAGGTAGGATTAGCAATAAACAGAAATTTGCCAAACAAAGCGATTCCGGCAATAATGTAGAGCCATTTCATCATGAATGCTCTCCCAAAACAGGTGTTTTTAAATCTGGTGTGTTGGTTGGTGATGTACTGACATAGCTCAAACTGGTAATTGGTGATTTCAGTTGAGTGTGTATGATGTCATAAATGCGGCGGATTCTGGTGATGGTGTGATATGGTTGCGTTTCTTCATCTTGAGGATCATGTTTTGCCTGTGGTAGACAAATCGCATGGACTTCTTTGTGATTTAACGCCTGATTTAAGGTTTCTATATCTGTGTATGGCACTAGTTCCAGACGCAGATAATAACGTTTGCTAAAAATTGCGCGGAAACTCTCAATCAGTGGCTTAAAGTCTGCATTTTCATCTTCTTGAAGTAATCCCAGACGCAGAACTAGTGATGAACGGACTGCGATCGCATATAAGGTAATCGCCAACATTGTCCCCACCAGCGCCTCGGTTAAGGCCACATCTGCCGCCCCTAAAATGGTATATACAAATGCAGCGATCGCTCCCAAGATTCCCCGCATTACCAAGGCATGGTAGGGATTGGATTGAAAGATCACCATAGACGCAGCCAAGGGCAGCAGAGGAATGATCACATAGATATAGTTATCAGTCATGGCTTTCCTCACTACTGGAACAGTAAGCCAAAACATATCCCAGCATAGTATTCCACATTGCTAGGGAAATGAACGCCAGGAGCAGTAGGGGCCACTCACTGGGTATCTTCAGTAACAATCCGACAATGATACTCATCGAGCCGAGGGTATCTGCTACTGTCAGACCATGCAGTTTGAATAATACCGAGCGATCGCCCAACAAGGGAAAAGTCCCCCAAAACCAAAAGAAAACGCCTAAACCAATACAGAAATAACTCAGTGCGTTGATGATCATAATTCACTCTTGCAAAACATCACTCATCCGTTTGATGACTTGGGCTAACAGCATCAAGGCCGCATTTCCCACACTCAGGATAATTACACCCACCACACCAATCATCCAATCATCCCGCAAGACAGATACAACTAAAATCATGATGGCTGCTTTGGTGGAAATACTGGCAAATGCCAACATTTTTTGCCAAATATCATCATCTTGCCAAGCTTCATACATGGGGATGAGTAGTGCCGCCATCATGGCAAACAGTAGCAGATTCAAAATCATGTCTGTTTCCTCCGTCTAACCCAGTGGACTTCATACCAGCCTGCTTCGTGATATTTCAACACAATTGTTTTGGGTGTAAAGGTAATCAAAAAGATATCGAGGAATATCAATCCGGGAGTGCGGCGTGGTTTGACTTGTTCGAGTGTTACTTCTTCGTAGTTATGGGGACGGAAGATAATTTCCAAGGCTTCAATATAAGCTTGGGGAATGGCGACGATGATTTCCCATAGCACACGTAGCCAATCTTTTAAAGTGCCTGAGACTTTAGGCAAACCGGGCAGTAACAGGGCGATGCTGATGCCAATAATGATATTTGCCACACTAAAGTTAGCAGTCAGCAAAAACCAAATAGCCAATCGCAATATCAGATTTAGATAGGCAACCATGCAAATCCCTTCCAGAACAGCAGCATTAACACTAAACTCATCACACCAATCAGGTGATCAAATTGCTCCAGTACACGCGGTAGCTTAATTACTAAATGTTTAAAAATTAGCAGGTAAGCTAACCAACCAATCCCAATGGTTAAGAGGGGTTTGATGATGTTATCAACGGTGTAAGCCTCGTAATAGGCAATGTTGGCAATAAACAGCCCACCAATTAATAAACTCATCGCTGCCCAAAAACTGGCTTTTGTCTTGCCTTCTCCCCCAAAGGGCAGAAAGATGAATTTGGCAAAGGAGATTGCTGTTCCGAGGGCGGCTATATTCATAGCGATCGCTTGCCAAGGTAAGAGATTTTTTGTGGTCAATACCTTCGCCCCAAACCCAGACAACAAGGGAAAGCCAGAAATCGAGAAACTAGCGATTACTAAAGCAATCCACACCGCCGTATTGATTGGTCGATTTTGCAATTCCTTGAAGTTACGACTGGGTAAGCTACCTGTAATCAAAAACAGTGCCGATTTCACCAGTCCGTGTGTCAGGGCATAAAACCCACCGACAATTGGCGCTGCCAGAATAAAACCCAACTGGGAAACTGTGTGAAACGCCAGCATTCGCTTAGTATCTTTTTCAAAGACGGCATAGGACACGCCCAAAAGTGCAGTGCCAACCCCAAATATTCTCACTATCGGGTCAACTTCTGCCACCATCAGCGCACATCGCACCAAGGGATAGACGGCTGCTTTCACCACAACTCCCGACATCAATGCCGAGACTGGCGTTTCTGATTCCGAGTGAGTCAATGGCAACCACAAGCCTGATACAAAAATTCCGCCCTTTGTCAAGAGTCCCAAAAAAATCAGAGCCAGTGCTTCTGGTGGTGCGACTCGTAAACCTGTAAAACTAAAGGAATGATCCGCCTGATAGACTAACACCGCACCGATGAGATAAAACAGCATTGCCACATTACTGACAAACAAATAGCGCAAGCCTACCCAAATCGAACGATCAGTGCGGGGATAAGCAATCAACAGAAACGCTGCAATGCCACTTACCTCTAGGGCTACGTATAAACTAATCAAATCTGAACCGACAAAGGCAGCATTGACACTACCATGCAAAATGATTGTCTGGGCGTAAAAAAAAGCTGTCTTGTCGCTTTGCCAACAATAAAGAATGACGGCGGCTGTTACCAAAGCATTGGTCAAAATAAAGTAGCCGCTTAACTCGTCTACTGTTAAAGTTACGCCAAAATTATCTAGTAACTTGAGAGTTATGGGCGGTGTGATAAATAGCTGTAACGCATATACCGCCGAAGCCAAAGCCATAGCCAAGGCGAGATAGCGGTCTAGTTTGGGTAGGAGATAAATCACGAACCCAATAAAAAATGGTAAGCCAATCCAGGCGATCGTTATGGTATTCATGGGGTGTTGTTATTCTCGATTTCATTACTTTCCAACGTTGGGTTATCCCGTGCTAGTTTCATGACACCAACCAGCATTAAGGCTTGAATCGAAAAGCCAATGACGATCGCAGTTAAAATTACAGCTTGCGGCACCGGATCAGCATAAGCCCTTTGTTTAACATCAGAAAGAATCGGCGTAAACAAACCATCCCGTGAAGCAATCAGCACGTAATAAGCAATCACCCCCGTACTCATCACATCCATCGAGATGATTTTCATTACCAAATTTTTTTTGAAAATTATGCCGAAAAATCCGCAAAAAATGGTTGCGAGTATACATGCTTCTAACACGATAATTGCCTGTGGTGTGAGAGTTGAATGTAATTTGTTTTCTAAAAATTCACTATTTATGATGTGTATTTAATTGGTTTTTGTTCTCAACAGAAAATCAATTGCATATACAACAATTGAAGTATGCAAAATTCTGCATACTCCTCAATTCTCCCTAAACAGGAGATGGTTGAGAACATAATTTTCCTTAGACTCTGCTCAACCGTGAATTTAAAATCTAATTCACTTTCAATAAGCATTTTCGCTTATTTTGGCATTTCTTTGTCAGAACTTACCATCTTAATTTATCAAGGATAAGTATTGATATTTATCTATATATCAATGCCAGATCATTGCACTAATAATATATTAAGAGAAACGCTATTTATGAGGAATGATACAAAAAAGAGGGGTGTCAGGGTTTTGAAAACCTACACCCTTACAGGGAAGCCAAAATTCAAAAGTCAGAAAATTTTTGACTTTTAACTTTTGACTTGATTTTACCCCTTGATTTATAACTCTGATGATTAAGTCGCAGAGGGTTTATTACGTTGCTCCTGATAAAACGCCACCACTTTTCGGACGTAAGCAGCAGTAAAACCACTATTGCAACCAGTATAGTTACCAGTCATCCACCAACAGGCGACACCATTAACCGCCGCAGTTTCGTTATTTTTAGTAGCGCGTAATTGTTTGTCTAACTCCCGGCGGGTGATGCAAGAAATAATTTGACGAGCAGTTGCTTGATTATTTTCAAACTGTGTGGGTGTAATTTCTTTTTTTAGGCAAAATTTCGACCAAGCTTTGACTGTACCAGGTTGCACTTGCCAGTCGCTATACAGTCCATCGTTGACTTTACCTGTTTTGGGTGCAGCTTTTCGTAATGCTTCTACCATCGCTGCGACTTGAGTTTCCGACACTGGCTGTTGTGCGGGGACAGGTAATGCAGATACCCCAAGGCTAACACTGGCAACTAATGTACTAATTAACAATCTCATCAACATTTTCCTCTTCACTCCAGATTTCAGTTTAGTACCATAAAGAATCGGTACTATAGGAATCCGGTTTGATTTCTGAATTTATTTGTGTAGGTAGGGAATAGGGAATGGGGAGTCGGGAGTAGGAAAGAAGCCTGATCTGAGTGTACTGATTTTTTTCCCAAATCAAATATGAGTCCTATATATGGATTTTCTACTGCAACAATAGGAAACGCAAAGTGTTTGAAACTCGCTCACGAGTATTTGAGACTCATCCACGAGTGTTTAATACTCACGCGAGAGTATTTGAGACTCGCTCACGAGTGTTTGAGACTGGCGCGAGAGTATTTGAGACTCGCTCACGAGTGTTTGAGACTCACGCGAGAGTATTTGAGACTCGCTCACGAGTGTTTGAGACTGACGCGAGAGTTTTTGATACTCATTCACGAGTGTTTGAGACTGGCACGAGAGTGTTTGATACTCGTCCACGAGTATTTGGGACTGACGCGAGAGTATTTGATACTCGTCCACGAGTGTTTGAGACTGGCGTGAGAGTATTTGATACTCGCCCACGAAATTGAAAAATAAATGTAGGTTGGGTGGAGCGATAGCGAAACCCAACAATACCGAGTTCTTGAAATGTTGGGTTCCATTTCATTCCACCCAACCTACGCCTTTTGTAATTGCGAATTGCGAATTGCGAATTGATTCTCAACTCAACCCCAACTGTTGCTTTAAGGCTTCTGGTACATTCCTTGCTGTATCCAACCCTTGCACATTCTCCCAGTTTGTATTTTCATCCCACCTCATATCTCCAAATATCTCATTACTGAGGTCTGCACCACCGAGGTCTGCGCCACTGAGGTCTGCGCCACTGAGGTCTGCACCACCGAGGTCTGCACCACCGAGGTATGCGCCACTGAGGTATGCGCCACTGAGCTTTGCGCCAATGAGGTCTGTGCCAATGAGGTATGCGCGACTAAGGTCTGCGCCACTGAGGTCTGCGCCACTGAGGTCTGTGCGGCTGAGGTTTGCGCCACTGAGGTCTGCGCCACTGAGGTCTGCGTCGCTGAGGTATGCGCCACTGAGGTCTGCGCCACTGAGGTCTGCGCGGCTGAGAAATTGTCCTACTAGATTTGTAAAATTGCCAAGCTCAATGGCTTCACTGTAATTGATGACCGGAAGTAACTGGTTTATCCAACTATCTTCTTCTGGTTGACCAGATGGATAGAAAATCATTTCCTCTTTCAACTCATCCCGCCCTTGAGCATAGCGGTGTAACTCCAAAAGCAAAATCATCACATTTAACCCAGCATAAATATCAACCTGACGCTGACCTTGCTTAATTCCTTGCTCTTGTAGTAACCGCATCTTTTTCTGGGGAAAGTTTTCTGGCGGTGCATCAATAAATTCGCCTTCGCACCAACGCCAATAAAAATTTTCCAACCGTTTAAATAACTCCACTGGGCGAAATTCATCACTGGGAATTAACAAACCCATAAGATATTCGACAATTTCTGGTGTGAGTCCGCCATAACCGAGTAAATCATAAATTTCCCAGTCCATTGTCTGCTCATCAACATTAAAATCTCTGACGCGTGTACACAGTTTTGTCCATTCTTCCAAGCTTTGCTTGATGCGTTTAGCACAGAAAAACTCACTAAAACTTTTATGAAAAAACTCAACACCGCCAATTTCATTAGGCTTGAGATAAAAAGCACATAATGCTGTTGTTAGTGCTTCCTCTCCTAGTTTTTTTTCAGCTTTAGCAATGAGTTCTTTGGCTTCATCATCTTGCTGTAAGCGTGCTTTTACCATCTGCATCGAAGCACTTTCTCCCCCGGACTGCACTACACACACCGCGGCTTCGGCTAAAATGCGGCGTAATGCTTCTGGGTGTTGTCGAGTCAGTTCATAATTTAAATAAGGGTGACGTGAGTCTGCACGCTGTTTAGTTAGTACCCAATTTAATGCTTGTTCGTAAACTAATATTTTTGCTTCTGTCTCTGTGGCTTGCTCAAATTTCTTAATATCTAAGGTGTTATCTCGGTGCATTGCTGTCAGCATATACAGCAACAGTGGCTCTTTGGCTAACTCCGTAATTTGCCGGGGACAGGATTTTTTATTTTGTGAAACCTGCGTAGATGTTGTTTGATCTAAAGAAATTTGCAGGAAATCCATAAAGTTTAATGTTTCATTGGTCGGAAATATCCTGTACCATTTCTCAAACCATTGTTGTTGTAATTCAACATCCATTTCGGCAATTTCCACCCGTTCCAAATTCGGCGGTAAGCGGTCAATGCCATGCAAAGCCATCTGTCTACCTGTAATAATGACTCGATGACCCGCTTTATTATCTTGGTAGTCATTTTGAAATGTACCGACTTGGCGCAGAAATCTTTCTACACTTTGGTTATTGCCACGCTCAATTCGCAATTCATCAAAGCCATCTAACATAAATAAAAATCTGGTATTTCTATCTGTTAGCCAGCCATCATCACTTTGCGCGAAATCTGCTTTAATTCGGGAGCGTAGAGTTTCTTCTAAACTTGGTTGAAATTCATCAATATCACGCAGCCGAATTAAAATTGGTGTCCATAGAGGGTGTAAATGCTGCCGCACCCAATCAGCAAACATCCGACAAAAAACACTTTTACCTCTCCCCGGCCCGCCTTGAATAAACATCACTTGGCGTTGTGTATTCGGGCTGGTAGTAAGGATAAGAGTTTTAGCCCAGGTTTCTAAATCAAAAGGTTCTGTTTTAGTATCTAATTTGCCATTTTTATCTACATTTCTGGCTTTTAATGGTACATAAATATCTTTAAAAGAAAAGTCTTCGTTAAAAACCTTTTCTTCTGGTTTAGTGGCAATCTGACTCTTTAAATATTCATCAATACTTTGAAATTTCTGCTGTGTTTTTTGCCATTCACCAAAAGAAACTTCAATCACATTTTTGGTAACATCACCTGATTCTATCCAAGCTTTGACTAAATAGCGTTGAGTATTCCAAGCCACTCGCTCCATCAAAATTTCCGCATCAGATATATTTGCAGATGCTAACCT
The DNA here is from genome assembly GCF_014697485.1 of Anabaena sp. FACHB-83. Taxonomy (NCBI): domain Bacteria; kingdom Bacillati; phylum Cyanobacteriota; class Cyanophyceae; order Nostocales; family Nostocaceae; genus Anabaena; species Anabaena sp. FACHB-83. The sequence continues at coordinate 152,474 of NZ_JACJRY010000012.1, forward strand.
TGCCAATAATACTTGATTAAATACCTGTGCTAACTCTGATTGATGAAAACAGTTGATTGTTTTACTGGCATTTTCATAATTTAATTCAATATCATTGAGTTTTTGTAGTTCTTGGCGGACTGCTGCATCGCTCTGAAGATGAGCATCCCAATTTACATTGATATCGGAAGATAAAATTTCTTTAACGCTTTCTAAATAAGCAATTTGACTAACTATAAATACACAATCTTCTAGCGTTGGTTGTTCCTGGCTGTTTTGGCGACACAATTTCAGCAAAGCAATGCCCATCGGTACAAACGGTAAACCCGCGCCTATCACCTGCGCCAACGGTGAACACAACACATCTAATAAAGAAGATGAATTTTGCAGTAGAGGTTTTAAAACTTCTAAATTTGCACCATTTTCTTGAAGAGTTTTTGCCGCATCTAAAAATGTTTTGCTAGTGTCAATTGTGGTATTAAGACTTTCCTCAACAGAGAAAGATTGCCGCAACCGTTCCCAGATTTGTGACCAGCGCCTTGTCATTGGTAGAGACCCGCAAAATTACCGATATTTTAGAGGGTAGCTTAGAGGAAGTGTGAGAAACATGAAATATTTGTTTTAATCTCCTTGAGCCTCACTTTAAAAAGCTACAGTGTACACACAAGTCTTATACCATTTTGGATTTTAGATTTTAGATTTTGGATTGGATAAGGGTTGATCGGTAAGCTTTTGAGCCATCAATCTGTCGCAATCATTTTTTAATTTGGTATTACTCAAGTTGCCTAGTAGCATTTCGATCCCCCCTAACCCCCCTTTTTAAGGGGGATTTAGGGGGATCTAAAAGTCTTCAATAAACACGAAAAATCTTTTAGAAATCCTTGGCAAATTACTACTCATAGAACTCTGTGTCTCTTGGTGTTGAAAAACTTCAGAATTTCAAATTCCAAGCTGCAATAGCCAAAGCAGCCCAGCCAGCGATAAAGGCGACACCGCCAAATGGTGTAATTGCGCCTAAATATTTCACACCAGTTACGCTCAAGGCGTATAAACTGCCAGAGAAAATCGCAATACCGATAATAAATAGCCAGCCACTAGCAATTAAAGTAGTTGGAGGTGATTCGAGGCGACTAATGAGGAGAGCAACTACTAAAAGTGCTAGAGCATGGTACATTTGGTAGCGAGCGCCAGTTTCAAAAATAGACAGCGATCGCTCACTAATATGATCTCGCAAAGCATGGGAAGCAAAAGCCCCAGCCGCAACGGCTAACCCAGCTAAAACGGCAGCTATACTCAAAAAAATCTGCGTCATCAGAATTACTTGGCAACAGATTTAAACATCAAAATGATATGATACAGAACCTTCTTCGTTGACTTTAAAATTCGCATTGAATTCTTTAGCTTTTTCGTCTAAAAATTCCCGCGCCACAGATGCCGGTAACTGTGACTGCATTGCAAAACCCAAAACAGTAACTCTGCCATGATTTTGCTGTAACATTTGATAGAAAATTGATTGTAGGCGATCGCTTGCTTGTTGTTGAAGTGCTTTTTGTTCAGTCTTACTCCGGCGGTATAAAGATAAACTCAACCAACCACCCAACACCATTGTTGGCACACCAAATATAAAACCTTGTCTTGCTGTCGTATCCAGCATAAAAAGAGCTTCTTTATTCACAAAATCATGTCCTGAATCTGCATCATTCCCTGACGGCAAAGGTCTTAGCATCGTATTTTTTTCCATTACCGCAGAGACTGAAAGTGTCAAAAACATGAATCCGAGTGTCAGTAACCAACCCGCCGCCAATTTTTCAGCAGTTTTCATAACTCGATTTTAAATTTAGGCTTTGCTTGTGATTTTAACTTCACTTTCATCAACGTTCCAGTCTATAAGTCAATACAGTTCAGTTAAAGGGAAAAAATAGAAAAAAAGTCGGTGTAGGAAAGAAATCGAACATCCGCGCATACTTTGTTGGGTTTCGCTATCGCTCCACCCAACCTACTTTTCTCCTCAGCACTCAGCACTCAGCACTTACTTGCGTGTAGCTTCCAGTAAGCGAGAGAAATAGAAGCGAGTTTTAGTCATTTCTTGACGCTGGACTGTAAAGCCATTTTTCTCGATAATCTTGACTACATCAGCTTCGCGGTGCAGATAAGCGCGAGTTGTTTTACTTGCACCGGGGAAGAAACTACCAATTTTCTTGAGTAAACTGAGGGCGCAAGTTTTGGGGGCAAAACTGATGATTATCCGTGATTCTGCCAAAGAACAAAGGTGAGAAATCATTTCATCGGCTTTGTCTTGGGGGTAGTGGATAAGCACATCCAAGCAAATTACGGTGTGGTAATTGCCTGTCAAAGATTCTAAATCTTGGACAGCAAAAGTGGGATTGGAGGCGTTTCCTAAAGCTTGTATGGCTCTTTGCTTGCCTTCTTCCACCATTTTTTCAGAAATATCGCTGGCAAAAACCTTAGCCCCTTCCGTTGCCAAGGGAATGCTCAGACTACCTACACCGCAGCCAGCATCACAGATTGATAGCTCAGATAAATTGCCATCATTTTTCAGCCAGCCGATAACTTTATCCACGGTTTGTTGATGACCGTAGCGGATGTCTAGCTGGACTTTATTGACTTCGCCATCACCATAAATCCGCTTCCATCGGTCAAACCCTGTGGAATTGAAATACTCACGAACAATCGTTTTATCGTCGGCTGCGTTCATAAACTTCGATTTTTAAGGGTTCCCAATCCTTAAAATTATCATTGTTGGCAGCAAGAGCGATCGCTTTCATCGAAAAACTTCCGGCGGAATAGGTGACAGGGGTGAAGGGTGCAGGGGAAGAATGTTTACTCAGCACTTTCAACTCAGCACTCTACATGGCTTACTGTTGACTTTTGACTCAGAAATAATCCAAAATCCAAAGTTCGCATATCCTAAAGGGATTTACCGCAAGATTAGAACAATGTTGATTGCGCGGAACTCTGAAATAACTGACTTGATACTCAGCACTCAGCGAGAAGTTGCGTGCGGGGGTTCCCCCCGTTGAGCAAACTTCGGTGACTCAGCACTCAGCACTTTAACTATATCTGGAAATCTTCTTTAATCTCAGCCCATCAGGTCGCTGAACAGCCTATGCTAACGGTTAGGTTAATCCACTGGACTTAAGGCGCTCAACTCTAAGAACGCACTCGAATAAAGGACAAAGCACAGATGAGTAACATTGTAGATACAGCCATTGAGGCAATTGTCGCACGGGAAATTCTCGATTCACGGGGTAGACCCACCGTTGAAGCCGAGGTGCATTTGCTAAATGGTGCTGTGGGACTAGCACAGGTTCCCAGTGGAGCCTCTACAGGAACTTTTGAAGCTCACGAACTGCGGGACAATGATAAAAGCCGCTACGGTGGTAAAGGTGTTCTCAAGGCAGTACAGAACGTCAAAGAAATCTTAACTCCCAAGTTGTTAAATTTGGATGCGTTGAACCAAGAATTAATCGATCGCACAATGATTGCGGTAGATGGTTCACCAAACAAAGCTAATTTAGGCGCAAATGCGATTTTGGCTGTTTCCCTCGCAGCAGCTAAAGCCGGTGCGGAATCTTTGGGTATTCCCCTTTATCGCTATTTAGGCGGCCCTTTGGCGAATTTATTACCAGTCCCGTTGATGAATGTGATTAATGGTGGCGCACATGCAGCGAACAACGTGGATTTTCAAGAGTTTATGATTGTCCCCATTGGTGCATCTTCTTTTAAAGAAGCTTTACGTTGGGGTGCAGAAGTATTTGCCACTCTCAGCAAAGTTTTGGATGACAAAGGCTTGCTGACTGGAGTGGGTGATGAAGGCGGTTTTGCGCCTAACCTAGAGTCCAACCAAGTCGCTTTAGAATTGCTGGTAGCGGCGATTGAAAAAGCAGGTTACAAGCCAGGGGAACAAGTCGCTTTGGCGTTAGATGTGGCAGCCAGCGAATTTTACAAAGATGGTCAGTATGTTTACGATGGTAAACCCCACTCTCCCGTTGAGTTCATCAATTATTTAGGACAATTAGTTGACCAATACCCAATCGTGTCAATTGAAGATGGGTTGCACGAAGAAGACTGGTCTAACTGGCAATTGCTGACCGAGAAAATTGGCTCACGGGTACAATTGGTAGGGGATGACTTGTTTGTCACTAATGCTACCCGCTTGCGGAAAGGTATTGAAACTAAAGCTGGTAACGCCGTGTTGATTAAACTCAACCAAATTGGTTCTTTGACCGAAACCTTAGAAACAATTGACATGGCAACACGTAACGGTTTCAGGTCGGTGATCAGCCATCGTTCCGGTGAAACCGAAGACACAACAATTGCTGACCTCGCAGTAGCTACCCGCGCTGGTCAAATTAAAACAGGTTCTCTGTGCCGCAGCGAACGTGTAGCTAAGTACAACCGTTTACTGAGAATTGAAGATGAATTAGGCGATCGCGCCATTTATGCTGGTACGGTGAAATAAAGTCTGAAGTCTGAAGTCTGAAATTTCCTACTTCACACTTCTGACTTCATACTTCAAGGATAAAATCCCAACTTGGGCAACCCCAAGGTTTCATCCCAACCCATCATTAAGTTCAAACACTGAATTGCTTGACCCGCTTGGCCTTTAATTAGGTTGTCAATTGCTGACATCACAATTACCCGACCTGTACGCGGGTCAGCTTCTACACCGATGTAACAAAGATTGCTACCACAAGCCCACTTGGTTTGGGGATAAACACCACTGGCACAGATTTTTACCCAAGGGGAATTACGGTAAAAAGCATTGTAAATTGTAATTAAATCATCTCTCGCCAAGCCGGGGTCGCGCAGTGTAGCGTAGACAGTCGCCAAAATGCCGCGCACCATTGGGATGAGGTGGGGTGTAAATTGTACAGTCACTTCATGACCAGCTAATTCGCTACAAATCTGCTCAATTTCTGGGGTGTGACGGTGACGCACAACACCATAAGCAGCTAGGGAATTATCGGCTTCTGCCAGTAATAAATTGACTTTGGCTTGCCGTCCACCGCCGGATGTGCCAGACTTGGCATCGATAATGGCGGTTTCTGGCACAATCAAGCCTTGTTTTAACAGTGGTGACAATGCTAACAAGCTGGCGGTGGGATAACAGCCAGGACAACCAATTAATTGGGCTTCGGCAATGCGATCGCGGTACAGTTCCGGTAAACCATAAACAGCCGTCGCCGCCGCAGTGCGATCGCTTCTTTCTTGTCCATACCAACTGGTGTAAGTTGCCAAATCACTAAACCGATAATCCGCACTCAGATCCAGTACCTTACAGCCTTTTTCTAATAATTGCGGTGTAATTTGGCAAGCCAGACCATTTGGCAGAGACAAAAATACAACCTCACAGCGATGAGCAATTACCTCTGGCTCTACCGCCTCAATTGGCAAATTCACTAGATGAGCCAAATGTGGGTACAAATCCCCAAAAGATTTGCCCGCACTGCTTTCACCGCCTAAATAAACTAGTTCCACCTCTGGATGTTCCATCAGTAATCGAACTAGCTGTACTCCACCGTAGCCTGACGCGCCAACAATCCCAACGGGTACGCGCCTAAAATTGCCCATGATTTTGAAATCCTTATCCGCTTTTGATTAATTTATCAGTCAATGGTCAAAGGTCAAGGGTCATTTGTCATTTGTCATTTGTCCTTTGTTACCTCAGCAGTCTGAATTTATTCTTTGTGAATCTTCCTGTCCCCTTGACTACGACTTTTTAACTATGATTGCACTTTTGTGCTGAACCCTAATTTTAACGGTAGAAGCTAGGCCATGTTATCGAAAGATAGCTAGTACAACGCGGCATAAATTTGGTTAAAAGCTTGTGATATGAGATTTTTGACTTTTTTACCTTGAGCGCAGCCGAAAGGTGAATTTTGACTTCCCCGTAGCGGTACTAGTGTATTCTCCACCGTATAAAGGAGTTACAATCACAATATAGGAATTGTTAAAAAAAATTTACTATCACTAACTGGAAGTTTTTTGTGTCCATGCCTCAACCTACATGGCAGTCTGATAACACTCCCTCTGAAGGCGAAAACTCGCAAATGAGTGTAGCGCCGCAAGTTGGAGAAACCACTGATCATAGTGCTGCATCTCAACCAACTTTTAAATTTGATTCCATCGATGCTGCTTTGGCGGATCTCAAAGCTGGTCGTGTCATTGTGGTGGTAGATGACGAAAATCGGGAAAATGAAGGTGATTTGATTTGTGCGGCTCAATTTGCCACACCTGACATGATTAATTTCATGGCGGTGCAAGCTAGAGGGCTGATTTGTTTGGCGATGACAGGCGATCGCTTAGACGAGCTAGATTTACCGTTAATGGTCACTAACATTACGGACACTAACCAAACGGCCTTCACTGTTAGTATTGATGCTGGCCCCCATTTAGGCGTTAGCACCGGGATTTCTGCCGAAGACCGCGCCAAGACAATTCAAGTCGCCCTCAACCCCGCCACCACACCTTTAGATTTACGTCGTCCTGGGCATATTTTCCCGATTCGTGCCAAAGCTGGCGGTGTTCTCAAACGCGCTGGACATACAGAAGCGGCTGTAGATTTGTCTCGCTTGGCTGGACTTTACCCGGCTGGGGTAATTTGCGAAATTCAAAACCCCGATGGTTCAATGGCGCGGCTACCCCAGTTGATTGAGTACGCCAGAAACCACAATTTAAAAATTATCAGTATTGCCGACTTAATTAGTTATCGCCTGCAACATGACCGCCTTGTCATCAGGGAAAGTATTGCTGAGTTACCCACTCAGTTTGGTCATTTCAAAATTTATGCTTACCGCCATACCCTCGATAATTGCGAACACGTTGCCATTGTCAAAGGCGACCCCGCAAATTTCAAAGATGAACCAGTCATGGTGCGGATGCACTCAGAATGTCTAACTGGCGATGCTTTGGGGTCTTTGCGCTGCGATTGTCGGATGCAGTTGCAAGCCGCTTTGAAAATGATTGAAACTGCTAATCAAGGTGTCGTTGTTTACCTGCGCCAAGAAGGTCGGGGGATTGGCTTAATTAATAAACTCAAAGCCTATTCCTTGCAGGATATGGGACTAGATACCGTAGAAGCTAACGAGCGTTTAGGATTTCCGGCTGACCTGCGTGACTACGGTATGGGAGCGCAAATGCTGATGGATTTAGGTGTACAAAAAATTCGCCTAATTACAAATAATCCCCGTAAAATTGCGGGGGTTAAAGGCTATGGCTTGGAAGTTGTAGACCGCGTACCGTTATTAATTGAGTCCAACGACTACAATTCCTATTACCTCGCAACCAAGGCGAAAAAACTAGGTCACATGCTGTTGCAGACCTACCTAGTCACAATTGCAATTCATTGGCAAGATGACCCCCAATCAGTAACGAAACGTTATGAAAGATTGGAAAAAATACGCCATTTAGCCAAAACCCACGATTTATTATTGCAAGAAGAAGCTCGTCCTTTAGCGATCGCATTATTCGATGAACCATCTTTAACAGTACACTTAGGCTTTGACCAACCAAAAGTTGCAAGTTGTGATTGGTATAAGCAAAACGGTCATCCTTATGTGCAAGCTGTCTGCCAAATTTTGGATCATCTCACCACCTTACCTTACATTCAGAAACTAGAATTTCTGATTTCCTCTGGTTGTGATCCTCTGAGCAATTTGCAAATTCAACTTGATCGGCAAATTTTATCTTCAGATACTTTACCTTCTGCAATTAGCGATCGCTTGGAAAAACAGAAGATTTATAGCTTTACCAAGTAAAGGACAAGGAGGACAAGGGAGACAAGGGAGAATATTTCTTTTCTACCTTGTCTACCCCCTCTACCTTGTCTCCTTTCACTCCCCACTCCCTTAAATTGGCTCTTACTAAACTTAATTTACTGAATTTAATCTTAATATTTATTTGAAATCTAAAATAATCACCCTAATTTTCATTACACATAAATTGTATTTTGTAAGTAAATCATCAAAAACATTGACAGGAAATTTACCTATTAAATAAAATACTGGCAGAGGCAGATTATATCTAATAGCAAAAGTTACGAAAATTATTTGCTGAAATAATAACAGCAAGCACAACAAAAGAATTGGGATAAAACTTATGAAAGCTCAAATTATTGCTGCTTTATCAGTTGTTGCAGCCATTGTCAGCTTAGAAAGCCCGGTTCGCGCTCAGTCGTTAGCGGCTCCCGATGTCAGCCAAGAAAACTATAAAGTAACTAGTGATTCTCTAGAAGGAATTGGGATCAGAACAGCCGAAGATGACTTTATGAAATTCTTTGAAGGAGGAGAAATAAACCGCACTTCCAACAATACTCAAACAAAAAAATCACCGGCGGATGGACTGCGTTTCAATCGAGCGATCGCACTTCCTGATAACTCTATTTTTTTACTACCTGCGGCTCAGTCTACAGATGGTAATAATGGGTTAGAACTACAGGTAGATTTAGGTAGTTAAAAAAATAAATAGAAAGTGGTTGTATAGGAAATCACAATTGTGACTTCCTATACAAATCACATTGACAGGTGACAGAGTGAAAAGTTATTCTCTGATGTCCTCAGCACCTTGGCTACTGCAATCAAAGACATCTTGATAGTAGAGATATAGCAATGCTACGTCATGCGATGTGCGCCTTCTTCTTGAAACCCCTCTCCAAACCTCTCCCCGAAGCGGAGAGAGGCTTTAAATCTTACTCCCCTTCCCTCGTAGGGAAAGGCTTGGGGGTTAGGTTTGATATAAAGTTGCACACGGCGTTACGTCTCTACTATTAAATTTTTTGTGGTAACTTCAAAAATAGTGTTCAAAATCCCTACACCCATTCTTCACAGACAATTTTGATGCGTAAGTCTTGTTAAAGCTTTATCCTCACAAAATCCTCAAATTATCCTCCTATAAGTATGCGTATGAAGCTGAATGAGGAGTAAATTTATTTACCATGTTTTAGCTGACACAACTGGTAGTATTTTGACAATTACTCCTCGTTTTTCCTATCAGCACCCTACACAATACATACAGGAAAAAGAAACTTTATGTTATTGACTGAATTCCCAACAGAAGATTCAGCATTAGAGTTATCAAATCCGCAAATATTATTGGCTACGTTGCGAGAATTACGGCAATCAGTGTATGAAGAAGGACAAGAAATTTTTAGTCAATGGCGATCGCGCATTCAAAGACCAGCTTTTATTGATAGTAGTTTAAACTTGGCTTATTATCTAGCACTCAGACGACACGACTTGCGTCCCCTACAAGCTGCGTTAATGCCTTGGGGTTTGTCGTCGTTGGGACGAATAGAAGCGAGAGTTTTAGCTAATTTAGATGCTGTGATTGCAACTTTAGCAGCAGTTTGTCACGAAACCTTGAATGCTCAAATTAGCCAGCCACCACTAGAAGCATTTTTTGAAGGCGATCGCTTATTAAAAATACACACTCAAGAGCTATTCGGCAATACTTCACAGCAACGCCGAGTCAAGATTATGGTGACATTACCAACAGAAGCAGCGACTAATTATGAGTTAGTGAAAAATCTGCTGCAAGAAGGTACAGACTGCGTAAGAATTAACTGCGCTCATGATACCCCAACGGAATGGTCAGCCATGATTACTCATGTGCGTTTAGCAGAAGCCGAAATGAAACGCACTTGTCAAGTCTTCATGGATTTGAGTGGCCCAAAAATCCGCATTCAATATGCTATTGCGCCCCAAGCAAAACAACGAATTTATCCTGGTGAATGCTTGTGGCTCAAGCGAGATTTACCAACAATTACTGATTCTCACTGTTTCCAAATTAACTGCACCTTACCCCAAGTAGTAGACAGATTAGAAGTTGGCGCACCTGTATGGATTGATGATGGTCATATTGGCGCTATTGTCGAAGCTATTACACCAGAAGGCGCATTATTGCGAATTACTCACGCCCGCCCCAAAGGTGAAAAATTGCGTCCCGATAAAGGCATTAATTTTCCCAATACTGACTTAAATCTCATTCCCCTCACCGAGAAAGATAAACAAGATTTAGATTTTATCGCTGCTAACGCCAATGATGTTGATATTATTGGCTATTCTTTTGTGCAGAAACCAGAAGATATTGCGATTTTGCAGCAAGAATTAGCAATGAGATTACCAAATTCTACGCGCATACCTGCGATCGTTGCCAAGATAGAAACACCCACAGCTGTCATCAACCTTCCCGAATTAATTGTTCAAGCCGCAGGTAAACAAGCATTTGGAATTATGATTGCCAGAGGCGATTTAGCTGTGGAAATTGGTTATCAACGTCTAGCAGAAATTCAAGAAGAAATTCTGTGGCTATGCGAAGCGGCTCATGTACCAGTAATTTGGGCGACTCAAGTCTTAGAAAACCTAGTAAAAAATGGTCTACCATCACGCGCAGAAATGACCGATGCAGCCATGTCCGAACGGGCAGAATGTGTCATGTTAAATAAAGGCCCTTATATTGTCGAAGCAGTGGCAATTTTAGACGATGTGCTAACCAGGATGGAAGCTCATCAAACGAAGAAAACACCACAGTTGCGTGCTTTACATTCTTGGTAATTCACACCAATTCAGGTAATGCACTTGGCTACATTACGTAAAATCACGGAAGGGTGTTTACCAAAGTATTGCTGAAAATATTTAGCAAAACGACCAGTGTTAGAAAAGCCATATTCTAGCGCCACAGACGTGATTGTTTTTTCTCCCGTGAGTAATTCGACATGAGCAGCTTCCAGCCTGCAATTACGTAAGTATTCATTGGGGGAAAAACCGTAATGACGAGCAAAGGCTGTTTGTAAAGAACGACTACTGCATTGTATTGCGGCTGCAATTTCACCGATAGTGAGATTTTTTTTCAGATTTGCTCGGATGTAGTCTGCGGCTTCTCGTACACGAGCAATGGAAATTTCAGATACTTTGGCGGTTTTTTCGGGAACAAGTATGCGATCGCTCTCACGCTCCGAACCCTTGTAAAATGGCCCTTGCACTAAACTAGAAAAAATCGCCAATTCCAAATTTTTGATAGCAATGGGATGTCCGTTTGTCTCAATTAAATTCCAGAGAGTCAACACCATTTGGTACAAAGAACGACCATAATCACTTGTGCGGTCAAAAACTTGCACCAATTTAGGATTATCAATTTGTCTATCCAGATATTTACTGAGTTCACTGAAATAGCGAAATTCATCTACATAAATTGATAAAGCACTGTAAGAAGATACATGCTTGAGGCGTATATGTTCTAAACCTTGCTGTGCAATACACAAATGTTGATTATTAATCAGTAATTCTTCTGAGCCTACTTTAAAGAGATGCTCACCTTCAAAAAAAGTAAAAACAATTTTACCAGGGAGATTATATCCCTGTGTATAACTACTCCCGGCTTGCCAAACAACATTGAGCAGGTCAAAGTTTTCTAACTGAGCCAGCCGCCACAAAATCTTATAATCTTTGGCATTGGGTATGTGCTTACTGATAGTTGGGAGCAACTTAATATATTGCTCAGGATCGTTGACCTCCAGATTCATATCCCAGACCATAAAAACCTCCCAAAACTCCGCAAGACTTTTGTAGCCTAGATTTCACCTCCTACGCATCGTGAAAATTAGGGAGACTAGACATTTTACGCAACAAATCATTCGCAAATCGGATAGCACAACCCTGAAGAAGTAATTTATCTTGAATGAGTAAATAAACACATTCACTCACTTACCCAGATTTCTATAGTTGCGTTCCAGGCGATCGCAATCATACTTCCTTGTGCAGACATTAATTGATACTTAATAGCTGAAATCAAACAACTAAATCTTGTCAAAACAATGGTTTTAATATCAGAATCACCAACAATAAATAGCAGCCTTCCCGAAAGCTTAAAAGAAGACACAATAAAAACCTCAGTCTCTACTCAGCAACCTTTACAAATGATTGGGTCAATAACCCATCTAATGCTTTCTTCTGCACTACATAGGAAATATAAAATTTCCCACATTGCCGAGCGATTTGTCCCCAGCTTAATTCACAATCAATTTCGCTACTACGAAATTGATGGTAAGCCCATCGGCTTTGTTAACTGGGCATGGCTCACTGATGAAGTCGAACAAAAATTTCTCACAGAAAAATATGTTTTGCGACTTGATGAATGGCAGGGAGGAAATAACTTGTGTTTTCCTGAATTTATTGCTCCCTTCGGTCATGCTCGTTTAATTATCACAGATTTACGCACCAATATTTTTCCAAAAGGAACACCAGCCAAGTCTCTCAAAATCAATCCTGATGGGACTCTAAAATCCATTTACAGATGGACTGCATAATTCATTTCAAATCAACCGTTTTACTGAATTTCACTCGTAAATAATAGTAATTTTTTTGGAGGTTTATTGTGGGACAAGTTGTTGATACCGCAGAAGACTTATATAACGGCGGAGAAGATTTATATAACGATGCTGTAGATGCTGGAGAAGATTTATATAACGATGCTGTAGATGGCGCAGAATACATTGCAGATACCTCAGAAGACTTGTATAACGCTGGTGTTAAAGCTGCAAAAAATTTGGTTCGTCAAGAAGGTGGTAATGGTGACGATCATATTGAAATCTATGCTGTCGGTGAAGGTTACGGTAATGGAGGAAATGACACCCTCGAAGCCTATGCACTTTACGTCAAACTAGACGGTGGTTCAGGTAATGACACTATCAAATCTAATTCTGGCGTAAGTAAGCTTTACGGAGGTTCAGGTAATGACTCTATAGAAGCTTGGGGAGCTTATAACTATATTGATGGTGGTTCGGGTAATGACACCATTAAGACTTACGCTGCTTTAAACAAAATCATAGCTGGTTCTGGTGATGACTATGTAGAAGCCTTGGGTGGTAAAAACGTAGCCTATGGTGACGATGGCGACGATACAATTAAACTATACGGAGGCAAAAACGAAGCTTACGGTGGGACTGGTGATAACCGTATTTATGTCTATGGTGGCTATAACAAGGTTGTAGCAGAACAAGATAATGACTATGTACAAGCTTGGGGGGGATATAACGATGTAGACCTTGGAAGCGGTAATAATACGGTTGATGCCTACGGTGGTAAGAACAAAATCAGATCTGGCTCTGGTCATGACAACGTAGAAGCTTTGGGAGGTGAGAACGATATAAATGCTGGAGACGGTGATAATACCGTTGATGCCTACGGTGGTAAGAACAAAATCATAGTTGGCTCTGGCGATGACAATGTAGAAGCTTGGGGAGGATACAACAATATAGATGCTGGAGACGGTGATAGTACTGTTAAAGCCTATGGTGGTTATAACAACATTAAAACAGGTGATAAGAGTAACTATAATTACATTGAAGCAGATGGCGGCGGTAACAATATTACAGGTTCTAACTCTGAGGGGACTTATTGGGAAGAGGATGTGGTGGGATGGAAAGATGTATCTATCTCCACTCCATTGGGAACTATCACACAAAAAGTTGCTGTATTTGGATTAGTACAAAAGCACCTATATGCGGGAAATGATAAAATCATAGCCTACGGTGCAGAAAATATCATCAATGCCGGTTCTGGAAATAATAAAGTCATTGCTGGTGGTTTAGCTAACGTAATTCAAACGGGTTCGGGTAACGACTTTATTGAAGCTGTTGGTGGAGCTAATGTTATCACCTCCGGTTCTGGCGATGATAAGGTCATTACTGGCGGTTTAGCTAACGCCGTCTACGACTCTGGTGGTAACAACGAAATCTACGGTCTTGGTGGTGCTAACGTATTTGTCAAAACTGGTGACGGTAGTGACATAATGGCTGCTGTCGGTGGATTGAACGTTCTCACCAAAGTTGGTAACGGAAACACCACAATGGTCGCTGCTGGAGCTTACAACGCTCTTACCAAAGTGGGGAACGGTAACGACACAATGGTTTCCCTTGGTATCGGTAGTCTCCTCACCAAAGTTGGCAATGGTAGTTCCACGATGGTTAGTGGTGCTTTATACAACATCTTAACTTCCTGGGGCGACAGTAAAGATGTGATGGTGGCTGTCGGTAAAGTCAATGCCATGATTGGTGGTGGCAACAACGATGTCATGATTGCTGCGGGATTGGGTAATATTGCCTTCGGAGACTCGTTGGGAATAGGGTTAAATGGCTTTGGTTCCAGTGAAGTGAGCAATGCTGGCAAAGATGCCAAAACAGATCAACTTAATTCTGGAGTAGATACAAAAAATGTAGGTAATGTCGATACTACTCAACAGGTGACAGGAAATGATGTCATGGTCGCCCTTGGGAAGTACAATGCCGTTGTTGGTGGCAAAGGTCAAGATATTGTCATTACCGGAGGATTATATAACTTTACTTTTGGTGATGACCTGTTTGATCTGAGTTTGTCCGACTTTAGTGGAATCAGTTTACCCGACATAAAGGCAATAATTCCCGATCTCAACTTTGATGCTATTTGGAATTTCGATGTATCAGCCATCAAGCCACCTGATATTGATGTAGCTATCCCTGATTTAACCTTTGATGTCGATTTTGACTTATTTAATGTTGATTTTTCGATACCCGACCTTTCCCTTCCTACTTTTTCTTTACCGGATTTAGAATTACCCAATTATTCTTTACCCGATGTTTCTTTACCGAATATTTCTCTACCGAATCTATCCTTACCGAATATTTCTTTACCGAATATTTCTCTACCTGATTTATCCTTCCCGACAATTTCTGTACCTGATTTACCAGGGATTGAGCTTCCCAATGTCAGTCTGCCCACACTTTCGTTGCCTAATTTACCTAAGTTAGCCTTACCGACTTTTTCCCTGCCAAACTTATCTTTACCGTCTTTACCAAATATCGATTTACCTGACTTTTCTTTACCTACTTTACCGACATTTTATCTTCCTAGTTTTAGTCTACCGACTATACCCAGTTTTTCGCTTCCGACCGCATCTGTTCCCAATTTTAATGGATTTGCACTCAACGCATCTCGATATAATTTTGACTTTTTCAAAAACAATGGAGATATTCTCTTTACTGGTGGAAAGTTAAACCTAGCTAATGCAGGTTTAGGTGATGACATCTTGGTCAGTGCAGGAGAAAATAATGGTCTGTTGGCTGGAAGTGGCAATGATTTGGTCTTAGGAGCAGGTAAAAAGAATTTTATCCTGGCTGGGGATGGTAACGACCTTGTTTTTGCTGCGGGTAAAACGAATCGTGTTTATGGGGGTATGGGATTAGACACTATAGTTACCGCAGGAGAAGAAAATAAAGTTGAGGGAGGAGATGATAGTGATATTCTTGTGGGTTTAGGTAAAAAGAACTCACTTAAAGGTGATGCGGGTCAAGATATTCTTTTCGCAGGGGGTGAATCGAATTCCTTTGATGGTGGTGAAGGAGATGATATTATTATCGGTTTTGGTAAGAACAATAAAAAAGTTGAGGGAGGTGATGGAAATGACTGGATTGTAGCAGGTGGTGAAATGAATAACATCTATAGTGGAACAGGGGATGACACTATCTTCAGTATCGGCAAAACTAACATTATTTGGGCTGCTGAAGGCAATGATACTGTCTTCGCTGGTGGTTACAGCAATGTCATCTATGCAGATGGTGGTAATGATTTTGTCTTGAGTGTCGGTGCGAGTAATGTCATTGAAGCTGGGTCAGGCAATGATACCATCTTGACTGGTGGTTACAGTAATATCATTCGCGGTGGAGAAGGTAATGATGTCGTCTTAGCTGGTGGTTACAGTAATATCATCTATGGCGGTAGCGGCAATGATACTATCTTGGCTGGTGGTGAAAGTAATATCATCAATGCCGGTGACGACAATGATATCATCTTAGCTGGTGGTATCACTAACATCATCAATGCTGGATTAGGAAATGACGTTATTTTCAGTGTCGGTCTGAGCGTTAGCGTTAATGGCAGCGATGGTAATGACTTTATTATTGGTGGGGGAAGTAATAATATCTTTGAAGGTGGAAATGGTAGCGATCGCTTGATTCTCCTAGGTAGTCAGAACACTTTCAAAGGTTCTCAAGGCAATGACACCTATGTTGTTGGCGGCGATGACATCCTTAATTCTGTAGGGGCTGTCAACAAACTGGGAACTGCTTTTATTAATAACCAGGGTGATGACACTTCTAAAGATGTCTTACTCTTTGGTAGTCAAACTAAGAAAGAAAAAATTCGCTTTCAGCAATCAGGTACATCCGATTTGGAAGTCAGTTTTGTTAATCAATCTGCCAATATTATTCTCAAAGATTGGTTTACTGCTGGGGTTAGCCAACGAATTGATACTTTCCAAATTGGTAATAGTGGAGCCAGTTTACAGCAATCTCAAGTCCAGGGATTGGTTAATGCTTGGAGTCAGTTTGATGCAGGAACATTGACTGCGGTTGGTCTGAATAATACCATTCAATCAACTTGGGCTTAATTAAAGTTTATATAAAACAAAGCCTACACTGACCTTGCTGTCAAGTGTAGGCTTTCTGCTGAAAAGATAACTTTTATACCTAAGTCCTAATGTAGCAGTCGAAGCATTTGTTAGGTCTAAGTAAGTCGGTGGGAAAAAACAAACCATGTTAAGAAAGGTTAACTAAGCTAAGACCCTTTTTAATCCTGCCTCCTACCTTTCCTGACTAAGATTATTTACACCATTCTACTTATTATATATAGGACTCATATTTGATTTGGGAAAAAAATCAGTACACTCAGATCAGGCTTCTTTCCTACTCCCGACTCCCCATTCCCTATTCCCTACCTACACAAATAAATTCAGAAATCAAACCGGATTCCTATATGATTCATATTTGATTTGGGAAAAAATCAGTACACCGAGAGCAGACTTCTTTCCTACTCCCGACTCCCCATTCCCTACTCCCTGCCTACACAAATAAATTCAGGAATCAAACCGTATTCCTATATTTATGGTTGAAACACCTGAGAATACTAGGTTTCTATTCAGCACTTTGCTATAGTATTTTTTCTGGCTTCATGGTACAATTATACTACTCATGCAGAAATCAATGCTCGTTTTAGTCAGGCGAAGGTAGCCAGTAGTTTTATGACTAGTGTGCAATGCCATCGCTTGGCTTTTATGCTAGAAATAACGCACAATAGGAAGTTTATAAGTTAATTCATAATTACGAATTAAAGATTAGGAGTTATTGAGATTAGGAGGATTCAATGAACAGTTGTGTTTTAATGGCAGATATTATTCAAGAGCCGCAATTACGCTACACGGCAGATAATTTGGCAGTTACAGAAATGCTAGTACAGTTTTCTAATTCCCAGCGCCCGGAAGATCCGCCAGCAACTTTGAAAGTGGTGAGTTGGGGAAATTTAGCTACCGAAGTACAGCAAAATTATCATCAAGGCGATCGCGTTATTATAGAAGGCCGTTTAGGGATGATCACATTTGAGCGCCGTCCCGAAGGTTTTAAAGAAAAACGTGCCGAACTTACAGTACAACGCATTCATCCTGTAGGCAAAGGTCTTTACACTTCATCAGTCCCAGAAACCTATTCACAACCAGCAACTTCAGCCGCAACATATACTCAAGCTGAGGTTCCCAGTTATGATTCACCCCGCCCAACAGCTGCACCTGCAACCAGCAATGTGAGTGTTGCGCCGCCAGTCAAAACCCCTGAACCAGTATATCAACCCAGCAATTTTGAGCGCAGCTATACACCGCCCGCAGAAGAACCAGATCCAGATGATATTCCGTTTTAAACTGGGCTTACGTAAAAATATCGTCGTTGAGAATGGGTGTAAGGGTTTTACTCACTTACACCCTGAATTTTTTGTAATGCGGCGTAAGTCACCAATCTATGAATATGGGGAAAGCATATTTATGTTAAGCCTGACGGGTTATTTGTGACATCAAGCTAAAATGAGCAAAAACTTCAGATTGCCAGCATAGTATCTCAACAACTGCTAAAATCCAAATAATTTTCTGTGAAATCCATACGCAACTCCTATGAGTGAAACTGTCCTAGAGGTTCGCAATCTCCAAGTTGAATTTTCCAGTGATGACAACAGTCTCAAAGCTGTAGATGGAATTTCTTTTGAACTGCATCGGGGGGAAACTCTAGGAATTGTAGGAGAATCGGGAAGTGGCAAATCTGTAACTTCACTGGCGGTGATGGGGTTGTTACAAACTCCCGGTAGAGTGAGTGGTGGAGAAATTTGGTTTCGTCAGCAGCCAGAAGCCAAGCCGATTAATTTAGTCGAGTTACCGCCGGAACAAATGCAGCTACACCGTGGCGGTGACTTGGCGATGATTTTCCAAGAACCGATGAGTTCGCTGAACCCGGTTTATACGATTGGGTTTCAGCTAACGGAAGCGATTATGCGCCATCAAAATGTTTCGATAACTGAAGCTAGGCAAATTGCGATCGCCGGTTTACAAGAAGTCAAACTTCTGCCTAGTGATGAACTCATCAAACAACAATATCTCGAAACTTGGCCGCAAACTAACCCCCATTCACCAACACCAGATGATTACAAACTGGCGCAGTTGGTAAAACAGCACAAAGAAGCCATCTTAGACCGTTACCCACACCAACTTTCCGGCGGACAGTTGCAACGGGTGATGATTGCAATGGCAATTTCTTGTAACCCATTGTTGTTAATTGCAGATGAACCAACCACAGCTTTAGATGTGACAGTGCAAGCCACAATTATTGATTTGTTGGGAGAATTGCAACAAACCCGCGAGATGGCGTTGATTTTCATCACCCACGACTTGGGATTAATCTCGGAAATTGCCGATAAAGTGGCAGTGATGTACAAAGGTAAAATTGTAGAATATGGTGCAGCCGCAGATATTTTTAGTAATCCCCAACATCCATATACTAAAGGATTAGTTGCATGTCGCCCCACACTTAACCGTCGTCCTCACAAACTACTGACGGTTGCAGATTATATGAGTGTGGAGGAAACAGCCAACGGAAATTTATTAATTCAGGCGAAGGAACCAGCACAGCCACCAGAAGTCACGCCCGAAGAAATTAATACTCGCTTGATAAATCTAGAAGAAAAATCGCCTTTATTGCAAATCCGCAATTTGAAAGTTGGTTTCCCGGTGCGGGGGGTTTTCGGTGGGACAAAACGCTACAACATGGCGGTTAATGATGTTTCTTTTGATGTCAAACCAGGGGAAACTTTAGGGTTGGTGGGTGAGTCTGGTTGTGGGAAAACGACGCTCGGTCGGACTTTGTTGCGATTAATTGAACCGATAAGTGGTGAAATTATTTTTGATGGGCAGAATATCACCAAGTTGAAGGGTGAAGCATTGCAGAGACTCCGGCGGGAAATGCAAATTGTCTTTCAAAATCCCTTTAGCGCCCTTGACCCCCGCATCAAAGTTGGCGACGCAATTATGGAACCGTTGCTAATTCACTCTGTGGGTAAAACAGTGAAACAACGACGCGACAGAGTGGCGGAATTATTAGAAAGGGTGGGTTTGAGTCCAGATGCGATGAATCGCTATCCCCATCAGTTTTCCGGCGGTCAGCGTCAACGGATTTGTATTGCCCGTTCTTTGGCTTTAAATCCCAGATTTATTATTTGTGATGAATCAGTTTCGGCGCTAGATGTGTCGGTACAAGCGCAAGTATTGAATTTGTTGAAAGAATTACAAGATGAATTTCAACTTACTTATATCTTTATTTCCCATGATTTGAGTGTAGTGAAATTTATGAGCGATCGCATTTTAGTCATGAATCGCGGTCAAATCGTCGAACAAGGCACAGCCGAAAGCATCTACCGCGAACCAAAACAAGCATATACACAAAAATTAATTGCCTCCATTCCTACAGGTAGCCCAGAACGCATACGCAGTCGGCAAGTGGGAACTATGTGATTTCATTTACAGCTATGATTCTAGGTGTAGGTTGGGTGGAGGAACGGAACCCAACATTCTTAAGACTATGTAATGTTGTCAATTACTAGGCAAACTGTAAGGTTCACGTAGTGGTGGTTCGCCTCCATTCATCAAAGTGATTGAATCTTCGGCTTCGTCACCCACAGACCACCACCCAGGTACGATTGTTTTATCAGTCTGCGCCAATAGTTGTAGCTTGGGTAATGTCTCCTGTATTTTGATAGCACCCGCAGCAAAACATGACCAAAATCTCACTTCAGCTTCAGCATCGTCCAACCCTTGAATAATCACATTTACTGCTGGCTGATATAGATTTGCTGGTAAGTCCTGAGAGAGTTTATTACCAATTCCTTCTAATGCTTGCGCCCTAATAAAAGCAGCCTCAGATGTGTTAGTGGCTATTTCTGTCAATGCACTAATCACTTCTTGATTGACTTCGCAATTTGATAGAAAAGCCAGCGCATACACCACACTATTTCGTTGTATAGGATCAGAACTATTGGATAAAATCGACAATAAAGATTTGAGGTGTTTTTCAGTCGCAATTAAACTCAAGGATGTTGCCGCCTGCATCCATAATTCAGAACGTTGACTAGACAAAATACTGATTAAAATATCAGCATCTTGATCATTACCTACTCTGCCTAGTAACCAACAAGCTGTTTGAGCTTGTTCAATGTCAAGGCTATCAATCCAATCAGCACTGCGGGAAGCAAAACCGAGGCTTTCCAGTATTTCAATTTCACCCGCCGCTTCTGGAAATTGATGCTTGACTTCTTGAAGATTCATATAGGATTTAGATGTGATTTTAAAAATATAACCGAAATATTTTTATGATAAATTTTATCTCCCAGCCCTCAATATTTGTTCGGCTGTTAGTTTTAAGTCTGGAAATGTTAGAGAAACAATGGTTTGATTCCCTCGAAACTGCTGAATTTCATATTCTTCATTTACTAGGGTACAAATAGATAAGGTTGGTTGTTTGGGTTTGCCAATGTGTCGAGTACCACCTAAACCTGCGTAGTCTGCAATCCAATATTCGGGGATGCCTAAAACTGCGTAATCTTCTAGCTTACGGGCATAATCATTTTGCCAGTTACTACTAACAACTTCTGCGACAAATTTTAGCGAACTACCCAGGGTTAAAATTGATTGATCAGCCCAAAGTGGTTCTTGAGTAAGTTGATTGCGATCGATAACTGCAACATCAGGACGAAATGCTGTCATACCTGTGTTGTGAGGGCGTAATAATCCTCGTTGCAAGACAAACCAAGGTAAGTTTTTTGCATCGATTTGGACACATATTTTGGTGGTAATGAAGGCTGCAACTTCTTCATGTAAGCCTGTTGGTTCCAAGTCGAATACTTCTCCATCAATCAGTTCATAGCGGTTGTTATCGCTATAATGGGCGAGAAATTCGTCAAAGCTGAGTGGTTGCTGTTGGGTGAGTTGGTTGATTGCGATGGTCATACCAGTTACAAGATATTTCTTGAGGGAGAATCATCAAGAGGCATAAGAATTTCAGTGTTGCTAATTAATATAGGAATCCGGTTTGATTTCTGAATTTATTTGTGTAGGTAGGGAATAGGGAATGGGGAGTCGGCAGTAGGAAAGAAGACTGATCTGAGTGTACTGATTTTTTCAGAAATCAAATATCAGTCCTATATGATAATTTTTGTCTCACGCAGAGGCGCAAAGAGCAGGAGTGTTAAATGTGAAATCATAAAACTTCATCCCGCATTTATGCAAAGCCAAAATTTCTTGTTCCTACTCCCCACTCTCCACTCCCTATTTTCACTGCAAGTTTTTTAATAAGATTCATATCTATTAAATACTTGTAGTTCGCCGTTTTTATTGAATGCAACTACAGAAAATGGCTGTTTAGTATCTCCCATTTCCATTCCTGGTGTGCCTACAGGCATGGCTGGAACGGCTAAACCGGCAAGTTGGGGTTTTTGCTTGAGAAAACGCTTGATGTCATCAGCCGGAACATGACCTTCCATCACATAGCCGTCAATAATGGCGGTGTGACATGAGGCAAATTCTGGGGGTAAGTTGTATTTTTGTTTAATTGCTTCTATTTCGTCGGTTTTGATGTCTTGCTTGATTTTAAAACCATGTTTTTGGATATGCTCTAACCAATCTCCACAGCAGCTACAGCTAGGGCTACGATAAACTATGATTTCTTGCTTACCGGCATAAGATTCTGTTTCGTTGTCCCAAATACTAGCTGCGATCGCAGATGCCGAATTACTCGTTATGCTAACTACAGCAATAATGATTATGCTTAGGCAGATATGTAGGATTTTACTCATAATTTCTGATACCTCTTTTTAATAAGTTCCAACAACGGCAGCTTTTTGCTTAGTGGTACTTTGTCTATCATACAGTTAGCATCAACTGGCTCTAAGCCTCAAGTTATACCAAGTTACAGTCCAATTTGTAGAGATGTGGTCTAAAAGTGGGAATACTGGTTGTACAAATTACTTAATATTCAAAAGAGAAAATACCTTGACGACCATTTGTATTACGCTGTAACATGAAGATATTTCGTATCTACCTGCTTGCCATAAAAAAAACTGACTATACTTGTAGTATGTAGTTATCGTCCCTGTTCATTCAGCAAAATTTTAAGTCTTGTATCAATTTAATGAGAAAGGTTAAGTTAAGTAATTTTTCTTGGACTGGATATACACATAGCATTCTTGAATGAGTTGTAAATAATAAATTGATTTCCAACTTCCTACTCCCTACTGACTAGTATCTACCTTTAAAAGTAGTTGAGAAATCAAATAAGACTGCTATAGTTGAGCAAACATTTTTACAAAAAGTAAAAATATGGAATTTGATTATTTTAGTGGTAACGAAAGCACATCCAATAACAATAAACAGCAAAACTTACTCACTAGTGGTTGGCGACCATTACAAAGAGATTTAGATTGGGAATTTTTATGGCAACTGGCGCAGAATGACACTAAGGAATTTGCCCAAAAAACTTTTAATTTAGCCAGCACATTCAGTGAAGTTTTGGGGAGAAATAATTTTACTTGGTGGGCAAACTTATTTGCTGTCGCCTCAGAAAATACTCGTTATGAAGTAGAAAAGTTTTGGAATTATGTTACACCAGATCCCCAGTCACCAGACCATCGTTACAAAGATGTTTTGAGTACAGAAACACCGATATTACAATTTGTGAGTCGTAACAGTATACCTATTGATTATGTTTTGAATCGCTTACAGGAAATTACTGTTATCAGAGTCTTACAAATATTAGGTAGACCCACGATAATTACTCAGTATTACTCTGAGCGAGATTTTTATTTTCCTGTGGAGAAGTTTGTCAGTTGGGAACGTTTAGATGTTGTCAATACTGTCAATGCTTATTGGGAAATGTATGATCTTTGGTTGCAAATTGAACCTTACGATCGCGGCAGACGGCAGTATACTTTAATGGCTAAAGATTTAGCACCACTAGTTAACAAAGCCACTTACGATTTAGCGGTGATGTTAAGTGGCTATCAAAGTCGTGTGGGTAAGGTTCACAGCCAATTCCCCATTCGGACATTTCCCGCCGATATTCAAAGCTTTACCGATAGCTTACAGCAAGCGGTTCTGAATCAAAATCAGTTAGCGGTGGTGGTACATGGGGAACCGGGTACAGGTAAAACTGCTTGGACTCAAGCCGTAGCTAAAGAAATTCTCATGCCTTTGGGGTTTGTGATATTTATTTTGGATCATGATGCGATCGCTAATTTTGTCCCGCCTACTTACTTAGAACGGATTTGTATTATCATTAACGAGGCTGATAATTTAGCGCAAAATCGTGCTTCGGAAATTGCCCAATCTAATAACAAAACCGAACATATTTTGAGTTTGTTGGATGGTACTTTATACCAAAGCGTCATTGATGAATCTGGGCTGCAAATGAAGCAGAGGTTAGTAGTATTGATGACTTGCAACACCACAGAAAGATTAGACCCGGCTATGTTACGCAAAGGACGGGTGGATTTGATTGCGGAATTTACACAGAAATTTGTATAAGTTGAGTGGTGGGATTTAGGGACAAGGGGTAGTAAAGGTTCAGTTAGTTAATTTTAAACCTTAAAATATGCCCCTAAATCTCCCCTGAAAAAGACTATTAATTACAAACATATAGGACTCATATAGGACTAATATTTGATTTTTGAACAGATACGTAGTGGCGTGGCAAGGCTAAAGTAGTGCATTAGATTTGGATAAAAACGCAGATAAACGCTGATGAACACAGATAAAATCTATTTTTTAATGCAACATTTAAGGCTTGCCACGCCAGTAGGGTGTGTTAGCGATAGCGTAACGCACCTGCTACCAAGGCTTTTGGTGCGTTACTACATCTACTTAGATTTTTTCAGAAATCAAATCGGATTCCTATATTTGATTTGGGAAAAAAATCAGTAAACTCAGATCAGGCTTCTTTCCTACTCCCGACTCCCCATTCCCTATTCCCTACCTACACAAATAAATTCAGAAATCAAACCAGATTCCTATATTTCTTGATGATATTAGTTCTTTACTGACTTCTATTGATAGGTATTTAATACTTGTTGGATAAACTTCTGCCATACTTCATTCGGAACCCAAATTTTATGTAAATCTTGTTCGGCGACTGCATCACTTACACCTTGATGTATGCGGCGAAAAAGATAGATAAAAGCTGAGACTCTCATATTAGCAGCGCAGTGAACAAAGATTTTCTTATCTGAATTTGTTTCCATAACACCAAAAAACTTTGTCGCATCTTCTAGCGTCGGATTTTCCCACACTACGGGAATGTGTATATACTGCATTTCTTGAGATGCAACAATTTCTTGTTCATTGGCTAAAGCATTGCTTGATGTTGGTAAGGCTAAATTAACTATTAGTTGATAGCCTGCTGCTTTGATGGCTGCAAATTGTTCGGCGGTTGGTTGTCCTGAAGTGGCAATTGTATCTGATATTTGGAGGAAATTATATATTTCTGCGAGATGATTTTTAACCGACATAAATCTTTATTGATTAAATAACCCATAAGATAATTTAGTTTCCCATTTATTGCCAGTTCTTTCCATATATAGCAAATTGCCATATTGTGGTGTTATGGGACAAAAAGCAGTCAGTTGAATTAACGCTTGAGAAAAATCATCCGAAAGACCTGGACGAGTTAATGTATAGAACATAGACCATCTATGATCATCTTGATTGAAAAGGTTGTGATACTCGGCGCGAGACAGTAAATTAACTTTGGGATTGTTAATCCATAAACTTAATAAGGAAGGTTGAGTGTTAACCGATATCCAATTATCAAAAGTATCTTTTTGGAGTTCAGGAAAACCTAAAATTCTCATACCATACATTTCTGTTTCCTTAATCCGCAGATTTTCCCAAGTAATATCCTTAAGACTAGTTTTAGTAATCACCGAACCGGACTCTTCTAAAAGATATTCTCCTGCTATACTGTAATTTTCAATTAATGTCGCAAAAATCTCTGTTTCATGTTGCGATCGCATATTTTTTAATATTCTTTGATGGTTAAACAAGGTATGAAAATATTTCCCTATTTAGAGGTATTGTCAACCTTGTTTAATTTGTAACCGATTTTAAAATAAAGTTAATCGGTAATTACCACGTTGGTTAGGATTGCTAGAGGTGACAACTATATAATAAGTACCATCTTCAGGTAATCTTGCGCGGTCAATGAGGGTGCTATATTTACCATTGCGATCGCTATTAGCAGCAATTCTTTGTCCTTGAGCATCCAGTAAAACTATATAAGGTAAAAATTCTTCATTTAAACTATCAACTCGAATACTCACCAATTGATTTTTTTTACCTTGAAATTCTTTCACATTGTAGGGAGTTCCGTTTTGTTTTAGAACTAAGTTTTGCTGGCTGAGTTCTCCGGTTTCGTCTAAAATGTAGCTGGCTCGATCATCTCGAATCGCCAAACTATAACGGCCTGTATCTCCAGGGTTTTGGCTAGTCACAGCAATTGTATATACACCCGCCACAGGTAAGCGTGCAAAAATAAAAGCATCTCTTTCTGTCTCACCACCGCCTCGTTTGAGGATAACGTTATTATTGGGGTCGAGGAGAAACATATAAGGACGTAAACTTAAGTTATTAGAACGTCTTTTATCTGCACTACCTAACAGGCGAATTTGAATTAATTGGTTTTCTCTACCTTCAAACTGATAGAAATGATATGCTCTGCCTTGTGCTTGAAAATCTCTTTTATCTAGAATCCCAAAGGCAATATCGACAAAGTTGATGTCTCGATAATTAGGTGTACGAGAATTAGCCGCAGCTACAGTTCTAGAGTTTCTTCCTCTGGTGGAGTTAGTGTTTAGTGTTGGGGATACAGACTGAGTTTGTGATGGTTGCGGTGTAGGGTTACTTGCTGCTGGAGATGTTTCGGGAGTGGAATTAGTCGCGGTTGGTTGAAGGTTTGGGTTAGTTTCTGGCGCTGGGACACGCACTGGTAAAGGTGAATTGATAGATTCTGTGCGTTGTGGTGTGACAGGCGGTTCTGCTACTGGAATTTGCTCAATTCCTTGTTGTACTGCTTCTGGCTGGCGTTCGTCTGGTGTTTTCGCCAGTTGGAATTGTCGAGAAATGGGGTGTATTTCTAAGGCATTGATTGGTAGGATATGACTAGCGATCGCAACACTACTCACAGCAATCAATAACTTTAAATTCATTCTGCTGCGGGATTTTTGGTTTTGTTTGACTGCCATATTTCACTCCTGTTTTTAATTTGTCTAAAATTCTCACAGTCTGGAGATAAATAAGTTTTTTAATTCAAAATAACTAAACTTTTATTTGTTGTATAGGATTCATATTTGATTTCTGAAAAAAAATCAGTACACCCAGAGCAGGCTTCTTTCCTACTCCCTACTCCCCATTCTCTACTCCCTACATACACAACTAGATTCAGGAATCAAACCGTATTCCTATATTCATTACTCAGCACTGTTTTCGTAATTGATACACAACTAGTCAGCAACAGTAGTTATCATACTACTAATCAACAAGCAAATTCGAGGATTTCAAATTTTAAATCAGTGAGATACTTGTATATTAATTATTTGATGATCAGGAAAATACCGGAAACTTTATAGCAAAATTATACGTCATCAACTAACATAAGATAAAACAGAAAATGGATTCCCAGTATGGTCTGCTGCTTGAATCCCGATTGTTCTCATCCTCTAAATCCCGATGAAAATCAATATTGTCAAAGTTGCAATACTCCATTAGTTAGATTATTGCGAGGGCATTATCATGTCATTCAAGTATTATCAGATGAAGGTGGATTTGGCAGAACCTATCTTGCGGAAGATGTGGATAAACTGAATGAATGGTGTGTAGTTAAACAATTAGCACCGAAAGTTCAGGAAGCTACCGCACTTAAAAAAGCAATTGCATTATTTCAAGAAGAAGCACAAAGATTACAGCATTTGGGAGAACACCCGCAAATACCTGCTTTATTAGCTTATTTTGAACAAGATAATTATTTATTTTTAGTCCAACAGTTTATTGATGGACAGAATTTAATGCAGGAATTATCTCAAGGGGTGACTTATACCGAAATTCAAGTGCGGCAAGTTTTGTGTGATTTACTACCTGTATTGAAATTTATTCACGATCGCGGTGTAATTCATCGAGATATTAAACCACAAAATATTATTCGTCGTCGCAGTGATGACAAATTAGTATTAATTGATTTTGGTGCATCCAAGCAATTAACCGCCACAGTACATACTAAATTAGGCACAATCATTGGTTCACATGGTTATACTCCCATAGAACAAATGCAATATGGTCAAGCTTATCCAGCCAGTGATTTGTATAGTTTAGGGGTAACTTGCTTTTATTTACTGACAGGAAATGTACCCTCAAAATTATGGATGGAACAAGGCTATAGCTGGGTGAAATCTTGGCGGCAATATCTACCAAACGCAAATACAACTAAGATAACTATAGATGCCAAGTTAGGGAAAGTTCTGGATAAACTGCTGACTACAGATATGGGACAACGCTATCAAACAGCAGATCAAGTTTTGCAAGACTTGAAAACCCAATCTTCAACATCAACTAACTTATTTGCAACTGCGCCAACTTTACTCCCTGTTCCCAGAAGCAAGCAGTTATTGACGTTCAAACTCAATGACAACTTGCAAAAATTACTGCTTGTTAATATTTTCGTGATTCTGTTGGGATTAGGCGGAATTTGGTACTTTCAATCTTTCCCTCAGTTGAATACTACAGCCGTTTCTGAAAATCTAGACCAACCCAAAACTTTTCGAGGACACGCGAGTGATGTGAATGCGGTAGCTTTTGCGCCTAATAGGAGAATTTTCGCAAGTGGTAGTGATGATCAAACAATCAAACTGTGGAATTTAGCAACAGGAACGGAAATCAATACCCTCAAAGGACATTTGAAATGGATTTGGGCGATCGCTTTTCATCCTGATGGTAAAATTCTCGCTAGTGGTAGTGCAGATAAAACTATTAAACTCTGGAATCTGGCTACAGCCGAAGAAATTCGCACCCTCACAGGACATACTGACGGCGTAACGGCTGTTGCTTTTAGTCCCAATGGTAAAACCTTAGCCAGTGGTAGCTTAGATCAGACTATCAAATTATGGGATGTTACAACAGGTAAGTTAATTCGCACTCTTTCAGGACACAACCAAGCTGTTGCAAGCATCGCCTTTAGTCCCAATGGCAAAACTTTAGCTAGTGGTAGTTGGGATAAAACTATTAAACTTTGGAATGTGGCAACAGGTAAACAAATTCGCACTCTGGAAGGACATACACAATTAATTCTGTCTTTAGCCTTCAGCCCTGATGGTAAAACTTTGGCTAGTGGTAGTAAAGATAAAACAGTTAAAATTTGGAATATTGCCACAGGCGAGACAATTCGCACCCTCAAACAACATGCTGATAAAGTCAATTCTGTGGCTTATGGCAAGACTGGCAACGCTACTATACTTGCCAGTGGTAGTAGTGATAATACAATTAAATTGTGGAATCCGGCGAATGGTGCAGAAATTCGCACTTTAAAACGGGATTCTGGTTATATATATTCTGTGGCGATTAGTGCAGATGGTAAAGCGATCGCTAGTGGTGGTAGTGCAGACAATATTATCAAAATTTGGCCGATATCACCCTAGAGACGCGAGATTTCGCGTCTAGAACACAGCAAACATCAAATATAAATTTATTTTTTGGCGATCGCACAGATTTTATCGATAGTTTGAGGATAGCGATCGCATATCAAATAATTCTCAATATTTACCTATTTTTGACTTAACCAAGCTTCTAACTCGCCAACTGTAGAAAAATCTAACAATGCTTCTCCTAGAGATTCTAACTGTTCAATAGATAATCTCTCAACTTGCTCGATGAGAGATGAATCTATTGCTCCCAATCTTCGATTTAACTGGCGCAGAATTAGTTGTTGTTCTCCTTGTTGTAAACCTTCTTGTCGAGCTTGTTCTCTGTCTTGTTGATACAGTGGTGCTAATCTCATCACTAACTCCCGATCGTCTACTTCTGTATTTTGATTGATTCGCAAGTTTTGTTGCAAGTTATAAAGCAATTTTAGATTTAATTATTAATTGCACCGCGTACTAAAATGACAGTACTCTCTACACTGGAGGCGATCGCTTCTGGAATATTACCTTGAATTGCTTGTTGTAGTAAGCCTTCGCGGGTAGCACCCAAAACTACAACATCAAACCCTTCTTGTTCTACTAAATGAATTACACCTTCAGCCACGGAATCAGCATATACTGGCGTAGCAAAAAATTCAGTACTAGATAAGTGACGATGACGCATCAGTTGATGAATGGCTTTGTCTAAAATTTGCATATCTGGTTGTGATTCCGATGGCTTGAATACTTGTGTTAAGTGAATTTCTGGGTCATTTCCTAATGTTACCAATGCCGGGATTAATTTCAGCGCAAATTTAGAATTAGGGCCTCCAGCCATTGGAATTAACCAACGGTTGAATTGGAGAGTGGGAGAAATTGTTGACAATTTACTATTGACAGTTGACTGTTGATAATTACCCAGTTTTACTAGTACTACATCACAGGTGGCTTGACGAATGATGGTATCAACAATGTCACCAAAAATGCGCCCTGGGGTGGAAGTGTTGCCTTTCCAACCCATTAAAATCATGTCTATGTGGCGTTCTTGGATAGTTTCTAAGATGGCTTGAGAAGCATCATGGGCGACACGAATTTGTGTATGTAAGGGAATGTGCCATTTTTTCGCTAAAACTTCAGCTTGTCGCAGTAAACGCCGACTTTTGGCAGTTCTGACTGGTGTTTCGGCTGGGGAACTGTGGCGCGATACTAACATTATTTGGACGCACTCTATTTCATAGTGGCGCTCACGAGCAATAGCGGTGGCCATTTTTAACAGAATTGGTACAGTATCAGGATTAGCAATGGGGACTAATAATCTACCTCTGCCAATACTCGGCGATCGCGTCTGGTAAACTACATAAGATGGATCTGCCTGTGGTGCTGGGGTAATGTTTTTACCGTTGAGATGGTCAGCTTCAGCACGAATAATATCAGCGCGGGTAATAATTCCAATTAATCTTCGCTTATCTACTACAGGTAAACGACTAATTTGATAGCGGTCAAGTAAATACAATACATTACTCAAGTTATGTATAGGTGTGACCGTTATCGGCGCATTGGTCATAATTTCTTTTAATAAGGTATTGTTTGGCAAGTTGCGATTAGCCAAGTTTGTTAAATCTGATTGGGTAACAATACCAACTAATTTACTATTTTGGACTACCGGAAAACCCCGGTGATGGGAACTAGAAAAGGCTTGTTTTGTTTCTTCTAAAGTTATGTCTGCATCCAGAGTTTCTACTTGTTTTTGCATGACATCTTTAGCTGTTAATGTGGTTAAAATAGCTTCTGTGGGTGCGACTTTACTCAGGTTAATACCTTTTAATAGCAACAGTCGATCATAAAGTGAACCGGGCATGACTTTATCTGCTACTAAGTATGCGACTACAGCCACAATCATTAAAGGTAAAACCAAATTAAAATCTGTAGTCATTTCAAAAACAATCACAATTGCGGTGATAGGAACCTTAGAAACGGCGCTAAAAAATCCCCCCATTCCCGCCAAAGCATAAGTAGGTAGCGAACCTACTCCTAATAAATGGCCTTCCCAAACACCAACAACATGCCCTAAACAAGAACCTAAAATTAAACTAGGTGCAAATAATCCTCCCGGCGCACCAGAACCAAAGGCAATTAAAGTGAGGACAAACTGAGCAATAAACGCGATCGCAGCAACAGAACCACTAGAACTGCTAGTAATTATATATTCCCGTAAGCCAGTATTATTCCGAAAATATTCGGGCAACATAGCGACGATAATTCCCGAAACAAATCCCGCTAAGGCAACTTTAAGCGGCAAACTAATATGTAATCTTTGATAAGATTTGATACTAAAAATTAAACCGTAATTAAATAATGCCCCTAATAAGCCAGCAACAATACCCAAGATTAAAAAAAACGGAATTTCTGGCAGAGAAAACTGACTTGATGATTGGATCATTTGCAGATTTAATTGCAAACTGCGACCACCCAATAATCGTGAGACAACACCGCCGATAAATGAAGCGATAATGGCGGTTCCTAAAGTTATGCCAGATAAATCTTGCAGTAATTCTTCAATAATAAATATGACACCTGCTAAGGGGGCGTTAAAAGCAGCTGCTAAACCTGCACCTGCACCCGCAGCAATCATCTGTCGCCGATGATCTGGGGACGTGGGAACAAAGCGACTCATCCCCGCCGCTAAACTTGCACCAACTTGCACAGTCGGGCCTTGTCTACCTAATGTTAACCCCGAACCAATCACAATCATGGCACTGAGTAACTTTACAGCCGCTACCCGCCAAGATAATTTGATGGGTACATTGGCTAAGTTAGCCTTGACTTGCGGAATACCACTACCAGAGGCTTCTGGTGCTAACCTCTGTACTAACCAGCCAGCCATGTAGCCAAACACTAAACCGACTATTGGTAAAGCTATCCATGCAGGGAAAACATGGGAAGTATGCACCCGCCATGCACCCAATACTCCTGCTCCGAATTTTAAGAATACCGCAGATAAAGCTGCTACAATCCCAATAACAGAAGCTTCAGCGATCGCTAAACCTTTTCTTGGCTGCCACCAACTACGCAAGCGTTGATTCAGAGCAGGAAGCAACATCATATAAATTTAATAATTGATTTCTGATTCCTGTTAATAGTTATACCTTGAAAAGAGGAACAGGAGACTAAAGGTATGGTTATTTTTATAGTAAGTGTTTAATTTATTTCACAACTCCATCGATATTGACATCATAGAAAAATGCGTCTACTTAACTTAAAATTAGCAGTTTGTAGATAAAATACATATCATTAAAGGGTCATGAATTAGCAACTATCAGGAACAATATTTTTGAACAAAGTTCATGCAATATTTATGCAAATTAGCGATTAAATCGCTTGTCAAACTCTGCAAAAGTTTGTTGCTGTTTACTGTTGTCAAGCACAGAAAAAATTACTCTTTGAAATCTGCCCCAAAATTGTCCTCCTGGTAATAAGATATCTGCAAAAATTTGAGCAACTATCGCTGGGTCATTTTTAAAGACTCCACATCCCCAAGCACCTAAAATTAACGTATCACAACCGTGTTCGGCTGCTAAACTCAAGACTTTTAATGCACGACTCATCAGAACTTCTGGTATTTGTAAACTCAGGTGCTGCTGATTTTTTTGAATCATGCCAGCATTTGGCGCTGGACTGGTGATAAAGTTGACAAAATATGGCTGTTCTAATAGCTCTCCATCATCGTTTTTGAAAACTGGACAACTCGGAGAATAAATCATCCAATTTGAGTATAAAAGTGACCGTTCAGAACGATGAAAATCATAATATTCACGGCATTTCAACAGGCTTTTGTAAAGCGCAGAACTTCTGGCTAAACTTTCTTCTTGGGCTTGTGCGCCTTTGAGAAATCCACCACCTGGATTTTTTGCTGAAGCAAAATTTAAAACGCCAATTTGTGGCAATTTTCCACTTTTGGCTATGCGTTCAGATCCCATTAGCGTTGTCTCATTTCTCACTTCAAATTCAGTGTCTGAAAAAGGAGGAAGGCTTTTGAACACTTCAGATTCAATTTTGCATAGATTTTCAGGGCTGTAGCATTTTGTCGAATCTAAACAAGACTGTAATTCTTGATGAATGTGAACTTGATGGCCATTAGGACTAATGTAGCTACCAATTTCCAGAATTTCTAAGGTGCTTTTGGCAATGGTAATTCGTCTCATTGGTGTTATTTTTTCCACTTCTAGCGGATATGATTTTTAGAAAGGCTGTTGCTTTGTATTACATCAATAATACAATAAGGTCAGCCCATACTACAAAATTTTTTCCATTTGAGAGGGGAAATTTACTAGTACAACAAGGCAAAAGGAAAAAGAAATAATAACGATACCACAAGCCTTTTAGCAGTTTCTTATGGTCACTGAGTTTCGGCTTCGCTCAAATACCGTGTGGTCGAAGTGTGGTCTGTTTATTTACGCCGACCTGTACTAGTATCACAGATGATTTGGTGGTTAAGCCCTGATTCATCACCGCCACAAACGCAACATCTGATTGCTACCTTTGAGAAATTCCCAAGGTACATTGACAACTTCTGCGGAAATTCCCGCTTGATTTAAATCGTTAAGTAAATTATTTAACAAAGGATATGTTTGAGCATCTTTACCCTGCAACGGATAAATTCTGACTTCTTGAGAACAAACTCGATAAAGTTCTAAAATTGTTTGCCAGTGAAAAGCATAATCCAAGCAGTCACTGTAGAGAAACAACAAATTAGCACTTAATACCAAATCAAAGCTGCGATCGCTAAAAGGCAATTTTGGTAATACAGTGTGAATGTATCGTCCTGCTTGGCAACCATTGGGATAATCTGCCAAAAATTTTTCTAATGCTATCTGGCGATATTCAGTTAATTTGGCAATATTTTGATAAAAATCCCAATTATAGTTATGGGTGACATCAGTCAATCTTTCCATAACATGAGCTAAATCGGCTTGTCCTTTGGCTTGCAAAGTTGTTGCATCGAAATTGAACACAATGTCACAAGCAACAGCATCAATACCCATTTGGTGCAGTTCCGCTACAAAGGAAGCTGCACCAGCCGGACAATCTAAAATTTTTGCTGTTTGCCACTGCGATAAATCTAGGTCAAAAAATTTCACATACTCCGATAAAGTACGACCTAGAAATACAATTCTATCCAGTTGGAGAGCATCATTTATGCTAGTGGCAAAGTTCATAATGTTGGCTGTTTATAGCAAAGTGCTGAGTGCTAAGAGTAATCCCAAAAATAAATTATCCAATTGGTTTACTCAAAAAGACTTCTATCTTCCTACTCGTCCTTGTCTACCTTGTCCCCCTTGTCTCTAAATGCTGAATGTTGAGTAGAAACTTAGTCCCCTCAAAGCTGTGAGCAGTACTTAATAATTTCTACTGGTAGTAGATAGTCCTTCGACTATTAAAGATGGGGTATAACAAGAACCATTCCAATCCGCATCATTACCTAATTCTACGACTTGTTTGAGGGCTGTGTAAACATTACCCGCAACCATTGTGTCTTTCACACGGCCAGTAACTTGACCGTTCTGTACACGGTAGCCCAAATCAATATTGATGGAAAAGTCTCCTGAAATTCCCCCACTACCGCCTAACATTTGATCAACAATTAGACCATTATCTAATTTGCGAATTAAATCTCGTAGTGGAGTTGTACCAGGTTGAATCAAGAAATTAAACAACCCAGGGGAAGGATAGCTACCCAAACCGGGACGAAAACCGTTACCAGTGGAACCGCTACCGAGTTGACGGCCTGTGGTGCGATCGCCATAAAAATGCTGTAATATACCATCTTTGACAAACACTAAAGCCTTTGTCGGCGTGCCTTCATCATCAAAAGGGCAACTGTAAGGGCCTGCTTCCGGGTCTTGATAAAGTGTCAAACTAGGTGCAACAACTTGTTTACCCATGCGTTCCGCCCAAGGGGAAGCCGCTTCTAAGACACGTTTCCCGTTTAAAGCAGCTTGGGCAGTTCCCCACAGCATATCAGCCGCTTTGGAAGTAAATAAAACCGGCACACGACCATTAGGTGGTGCAACATTTTCTTGCGCCCAGACTAGCCTCTGTAAAATTTGATAAGCTAACTTTTCTGGGTCTAGGGTATTGCGTTGAGTTTGACCATCGGAAACACTTAAAAAATCATCACCCCGCACCCATTCGGCTGACATATAACAGCTGAGGGTAGTATCGGTGTAGTGACAATCTAGACCTTGACTATTCACAAGTCTAGTAGTTTCCACATCACATTCCCAGTCACTATTACATAGTACATCTGGGTAAGTATTGCGAATAATGGCGATCGCTTCTTTGCCCCAGTTGACTAAAACTTCTATCGGTACACTTTTCCCCACATCTGGGTAAGCGGGCTTTGAGTTAGTCACTAACTCGATTGTTTCCGGTTGATTTAGTTCACTCAAAGCCAAAGCCCGTTCCACCATAGCCTGTGGTGACACATCACCATAAGCTACCGTCAGTCCAGGGCGACCATTGCGCCATAACCGCAGCGTTGTACCTTCAGATTGGCTGGTTTCTAGCTGTTTGAGTCGGTTAGCCTCAAAAAACACCGGACGAGAAAGCGAGTGCGACTGATACACCTCAGCTGCTTCCGCTCCCGATTTGATGGCTAGTTCCAGCAGCTGTTCTGCTAGTGTATCGTGTGAGAAATTTTCAGAACCCATGACCCTTGGTGAATTGTGGATTTCGGATTTTGAACTGCAAGCAAACGCAGATAATTATCCCAAATCATTGGTGCATATCCGCGCAAATCAGCAATTTGCTTTTGACAACGGAGATGGACGCAGATAATTATCCCAAATCATGGGCATCTATCAGCGTGCCATCAATGCAGAGAATTCCCCAAAAAATCATCGGTATGTATCAGTTTGTACTTAGAGGCTAGGGAGTAGGGAGTAGGGAGTAGGGAGTAGGGAGTAGGGAGTAGGGAGTAGGGAGTAGGGAGTAGGGAGTAGGGGAAGAAGGAACAGAAAAAGGTAGGGATTTTTCCCTATATGCCGTTTTATCTTGGATTCCCTACTCCCCACTCACCACTCCCCATTCCCTCATTCACAGCAAATTCATCTCTTGCAACAGCCAAAACCCAGCAAAAGATTCTGCTTGAGGACTTGACTGTATACCAATAAAATGCACTCCATTGGCTTTTTGTTTCGCTTCTGCAAAACCTTGGGTTTCTGCTAAGATTTTGGGATTTTTGATATTTGCCAAAATCCAACTTTCCGTAGCACCAGTTTCTAAAATCAACCTTGTACCAGCACTATCATCAACTCTTAAAAACGCCAACTCTAAACCAGACATCCAGCCAGCTAAAGGTAAAGCCCTGGGTGAGAAAATTAAAACTCCCGGAATACGCGTTTCTGGGGGTAATTGCGCCATTTCTAGGGGGAAAGCTTCACCAAAACCAATATCCCATTCTGGCATTTCTGCTAATTCCGCCGCCGATAAGCTGACAAACACCCATTGCTGTCCTTCTAAAGCATCAGGTAAACGCTGCGGTAAAGGGCTGTCTAAACGCACAGAAGGGTTAGTTCCGCCTTGATAACCCGGTTCTTGTGGGTAAACTTCTGCCATTCGCTGTTGTAGCCATTGGTTCAGCAACAAAGTGCGCCGACTGGGTTGGGCTGGAATACCCAAATCTTGGCAGGCTTTCGTAATCATATTGTTCATTTGGCGGCGGAAAAAGCGGACTTTTATAGGTGCTTCTCCGGCTTTGTCAATGGCTTCCTGCAATGCTGTCCGCAACCAGCCCGAATTGACTTGGGTGCTAGGACAATATTGAGCGTAGCGAAATAACGAATCTGTTTGCGTCCGAATATCCAAGGGACTTTCACAGATGACAACTTCCCAAACTTTTTTTTGATTTTCATCCAAAATTGGACGAGAGTAAAAATCGAGTTCCCAAATACTGCCCATGTTATGCCGTCAAAATCTGGCGAGTTTATATTTTGCTTATATCTTGATCATACGAGGCTTAGGGCAGTAAGGAGTATTGTGGTCTGATCAGTTGAGCTAACAAGATGAAGTTAAAGCGATCGCTCGGAAAAATTGTGATAACTTAACATTTTAGAAAATTATCCGTCAATAAATCTTGACTATAATTCTTCATTTTATCAGTAATATCACGGAAGGCTGAATTATCAAGCTAAAGCTATCTTGTACCGGAAATATACGGTCATTTCCTTGTATTGACTGATTCCTACAAAAATAGTCAAGGTACATCTATGAGTTTCACCACAACTAAGAACACTGCAATTAGTGAACTATTAAGAACGGAAAGTGCAAATAGAGATATTGACTGGCTTAAAGATAGTTTAAATGCAGCAATAGAACTAGAGTTAGCAACTTTACCGCCATATCTTTGCGCGTGGTGGTCAATTAAAGATGATCAAGAAACTGCTGCTAAGTTAATTCGTACTGTGCTGATGGAAGAAATGCTGCACATGGGATTAGTTGCTAATATGCTGACAACTATCGGTGGTACACCAAAAATTAATAGTGTTTTACCAAGCTATCCCGGTAATTTACCAGGAGGAGTCAGACCTCAATTAACGGTATATTTAGCAGGTTTAAGTAAAACTTATTTAGACGAAGTTTGTAAGCAAATCGAATATCCTGAAAGTGGGCCGATTGCTTTTTTTGGTGGTGAAACTTATCCTACAATTGGCGCTTTTTATGATGCCATTCTAGTGGCTTTTCAAGAACTTAAACCAGCAATGTCTGGTGCTAATCAGCTAACTGATGGTTCAGTCGGTGGACATCAGTTATATGCTATAAATACACTAGCTGATGTCGAAAAAGCGATTACAGAAATTAAGGTACAAGGAGAAGGAACTGCCCTATCCCCAGATGCAGAAGGATTTGGTGGTGAACTTGCCCATTATTACAAATTTGATGAGATTTCTCATGGTCGGAAATTAGAGCAAGTTGATGGTGTTTGGCGGTATTCTGGTGCAGTTATACCCTTCCCTGATACATACCCAATGGCACAAGTTCCTGAAGGTGGTTGGCAAAATCCATCCCCAGAAGTCAGCGCATTGTTAAATCAATTTAATAGTGCTTTTAAAGCAGTTTTAGATGAACTCGAACTAGCTTGGACTACTGGCAATCAAGATAAGCTGGGTAGTGCAATTGGATTGATGTTTAGTTTGAAAACACCTGCTATTCAACTTATGCAAATTCCTTTACCTGATGGTAGTGGTAATTATGGCCCAGATTTTCTAATTTATTAACATTGAGACATCAAAATCTGGTAACGCACAATTAAGGCATGATTTTCATTGGATGGGTGATAAAACCCATCCTGATTTTTTGAGACTTAACTCTGTAACCTATCACCTATCACCTGTAGGATTCATATTTGATTTGGGAAAAAAATCAGTACACCCAGAGCAGGCTTCTTTCCTACTCCCTGACTACACAGCTAGATTCAGGAATCAAACCCTATTCCCATATCACCTGATCTAACTAAATTCCTGCACCATCAAGAAAGTCTTCAATCACAGCATTGCTATTGACTTTACTGTTGTAGAGTATTTCGAGTTCGCTATGTACCGCAGTTGGTAATTCTAATGGTGACTGAGTTTCTAATTCTTCTAGCTGTTTTTCGAGATTTTTGACACGTTCAAATAGCGCCCGAATCGCTTCTGCTTCTACATCTCGAATTTTATTATGAGCTAACAGATCAACATTGATGTTATTTTGACGAGTCACTCTTCCGGGGACACCCACAACAGTAGTATTACTCGGCACATCACGTAAAACTACAGAACCGGCTCCGATACGGACGCGATCGCCTATAGTAATATTGCCTAAAACTTTTGCGCCAGCCCCCACCACTACATGACTACCTAATGTCGGGTGGCGTTTACCGCTTTCTTTACCAGTCCCACCCAGGGTAACACCTTGATAAATTAAAGCATAATCACCAATAATCGCTGTTTCACCAATTACTACACCCATACCGTGGTCGATAAATACTCCTTTACCAATCACTGCCCCTGGATGAATTTCTACGCCTGTAAAAAATCGGCTGAGATGGGATACAAACCGGGGAAAGAAAGGAACGTTTTTTTTATACAACCAATGTGCTAAACGATGCAAAATCAAGGCTTGGAATCCAGGATAGCAGAATAAAATTTCCAGCCAGTTACGGGCTGCGGGGTCGCGCTCATAAATTGTTTGCAAGTCAGTTAGTAACATAACTTTGTTGTGGTTGTTTTGAGTGGGAAATCACGAAACCAAAATAATTCCTGTGAAAGATGAACTCATTTGGAGGATTTTGTAGGATAATCTACGGTAAAACGATAGGCTTATAGTTATTAGTTCTTGATAAGTCGGATGCTAACACATTCGACAGCAAGACAAAATTAATTTCGCATAAAATGCGAAAAAGCAGTCGATAAACCGTAGTATTTTGATTGAGTACAAATCTTGAATAGCCAAAATTACGCTCTCCTGGATCTGTCTTCTAAAGTTGAATACGCACTCTTAGCACTTTTAGAACTGGCCAGCCACCACGAAAAAAAAGTACCTCTGACTATGGGCGAAATCACCTCTAAGCAACCTATACCTGAGCGATATTTAGAGCAAATTCTGACCAATTTGCGGCGTGCAGGTGTAGTTCAAAGTCAACGCGGCTCAAAAGGTGGTTTCCTCTTGGTTCGTGAACCTTGGCAAATTACGGTGTTGGAGATTGTCACTTTAGTAGAAGGCGAACGCAAAGAGAAAGAACAATCGGAGGCTCCCACATTAGAAAGGCGCTTAGTTCACGAAATTTGGGAACAAGCCAATGTAGCCTCGATGGAAGTGTTGAATCGCTACACTCTCCAAGACTTGTGTCAAGAAAGAGAAGCTCGTTTACAGCAGAGTCCGATGTATTACATCTAGAAAGTTTGAAATCTGAAGTCTGAAATTATTAACTATCCAGCTTTTAGCAAGATAATATCAACACCTAGGAGTCCTCTGATGCGAATAGCAAAAGATATTACCGAATTAATTGGACGAACACCTTTAGTGAGATTGAATAAGATTCCCCAGGCTGAAGGGGCGGTTGCAGAGATTTTAGTGAAGCTAGAGAGTATGAATCCGGCTTCTTCTGTGAAAGACCGAATTGGCATCAGTATGATAACAGAAGCAGAAGCAGCAGGCTTAATTCACCCTGGTAAGACGACCTTAGTTGAGCCTACCTCTGGAAATACGGGCATTGCTTTAGCAATGGTGGCGGCGGCTAAGGGATACCATCTTATTTTAACGATGCCCGACACGATGAGCCAAGAACGAAGGGCAATGCTGCGGGCTTATGGCGCTCAACTAGAGTTAACGGCTGGCGTGGAAGGAATGCGCGGCGCGATCGCACGGGCTGAAGAAATTGTGGCTCAAACCTCTGATGCTTATATGTTGCAGCAATTCCGCAACCCAGCCAACCCCAAAATTCATGCCGAAACCACAGCCGAAGAAATTTGGGCGGATACCGAGGGGAAAGTAGATATTTTAGTGGCGGGAGTCGGTACTGGTGGGACAATTACTGGCGTTGCAGAAGTGATTAAACAACGCAAGCCCTCTTTTCAGGCGATCGCAGTTGAACCCAGCAACAGTCCCGTACTCATCGGCGGAAAACCAGGGCCACATAAAATTCAAGGTATCGGCCCTGGTTTTATCCCAGCAATTTTCCGTCTAGAACTGGTAGATGAAGTTATTCAAGTCACCGATGATCAAGCGATGGCCTATAGCCGACGTTTAGCCAAAGAAGAAGGGTTACTCTCTGGGATTTCTTCTGGCGCTGCTTTATATGCTGCACTGGAAGTGGCAAAACGACCTGAAAACGCCGGACGCTTGATTGTTATGGTACAACCTAGCTTTGGTGAACGTTACCTCAGCACTCCTCTATTCAAACAACCGGATGATAGTGAATGGTGATATATATTAGGACTTACGCATAAAAACGCAAAATCAAGGGTTTTGGTGAGGGTGTAGAGATACAGGGTGTATGTATTACGCTACACACCCTTACACCCGATCTTGGTGCGTAAGTCCTGATACTATGTCTGGTCAAGGACTGATCATCAAGACGGTTCCCTAACGAATGATCATCACATCAATAGACTTCAGACTTCTATCAATCACCTTGAGGATAATCATTCCACAAAGTTGTAATTTCCCGTAAACTTTGGTGATTTCCATTACCTAAAATTAAATGATCTAGCAACGGAATACCTAATAATTGCGCTCCGGCTAATAATTGGCGTGTTAATTCTATATCTTCTTGGCTAGGTTCAACATTCCCAGAAGGATGGTTGTGGGCAACTATAGCGCGTGTTGCACCTTGACGAATGACTTCCCGAAAAATTTCCCGTGGCGAAGCTAAAGTTTCGGTCGCCGTACCAATGCTAATAACTTGTGTACCTAATAAACGGTTTTTAACATCTAATAACAATACAGCAAAATGTTCTTGCGCTTGCCACATCAAATCTTGACTGAGTGCAGCCGCAGCTGCCATTGGACTATCAATTGGTACACCATCTTGAGGACGTGATTGAAATGCACGTTTGCCTAATTCCACCGCCGCTAAAATAGTTGTGGCTTTTGCTGGGCCAATACCAGGAACTTGCATAAGTTCTGCTGGTGTGACTTCTCTTAAAACTGCTAATGGGTCACGTTGATGTTTGCCTAATTCTTGCAAAAGATATTGTCCTAAACCCACTGCTGAAAGTTTTCCCGGCCCTTGACCAGTACCTAAAAGAATTGCAATTAATTCCGCCGTTCCTAAAATTTTCGGGCCATAAGTCATCAAACGCTCACGCGGACGTTCATTTGTCGGGATATCAGCAATTCTTAGGCAATAGGTCATAGAAGCATTCAGAAAATAGTTACCGAGATGGAACTATTTTTATTTATCCCTTGTTTGCGCTCTAAATTATCTTAAGTTGGGAAAATCTTTAATTTTTCAAGAGAGGCTAGAGGGTAGGGAGTAGGGAGTGGAGAGTGGGGAATGGAGAAGAAGATGTTTGTTTCATCGGTGCTGGGTGTGCGCTGACACAGGCACTTTTAAGTAATACCAATTTGAAAAATGATTGCGACAAATGGGTTACTGAAAAGCTCACCAGTAAGCAATTTCCCAATCCAACATCTAAAATCCAAAATGTTATAACTCCGTCTTTCTCCTATTCCCGACTCCCTACTCACAATTCCCCTATTTCCCCTTACGCTCCTTCTACAGCCGCAACTACACCAAAAATCAGAAATAAGCATCCACCAATAAAGGTAAGTTGGCGTTCAGAAATGCGTCCGGCAATGAGTTTACCACCAAGAACTGCGATCGCAGCACAAATACTATGTCCTAAAACTGCTCCAACTGTTACCCCAATTGGGTTATTACCAGCAGCTAAAGCAATAGTAGCAATTTGTGTGCGATCGCCCCACTCTGCCATAAATGTTAGTAAAAAGGCTTCGGTGACAATTGCCCAAGGTGTTTTGCGTTTGGGTAACTGTGCATCTGCTTTTTTAACTGCGGCTTCTGCTTCTTCGACTACATCTGTATCACAACTAGCAGCAGTCATTTTACTTGCGTCGTACAACAACTTAATACCGAAGGCAATAAACAAAGCAATTTCAGCGTAATGAATGTAAACTTTTGGCAGCAATGATGCAGCTTGTCCAAAAACTACCGATAGGATAGTCATCGCTGCTAAGGCGGCTGTCACGCCAGCAAATACCAACCGCCGCGAATGGTGCATTGACAAAATCACAGCGATAAAAAAAGTTTTATCACCAAGCTCAGAAACGGTAATTAATAATAAACCTGCGGTAAAAGCTGTTAACACTCTTTCAAGCTCCTCAATCATTGTTAGCGATGTGAGCTTGAAGAGAGCCAAAAGACCTCACCAAGCTCACATCTTGTCTGTGAACTTAGTGAAGGTCTCGCTGTCAAATACTTAAATTTGATATCTGAACCAGGTTCATCACCAGTATGTTGATTCAGATAAACTGGCTTGATGCCAGTAGCTACTCCCCTTCGATTAAGTTAAGTATTACATCTCTCTCCCAATAGAGTCAAACAATTTTGGATTTTGGATTTACGATTTTGGATTGACTGCACCGATTCCGGGATGCAGCTTGTGGATTTTAAATTGATGATTTTGGATTTGTTCCACCCACAAGGGGCGGGGCATGAACCGAAATAATCTAAAATCTAAAATCTAAAATTGGCTCGGTCAATTCATTTATGTCTCAGAAAATTGACCTTCTGCTACTATTTCAGCCAGTACCTATTCCTACTACATCTCGTAACAAGCGACAATTAGGTTGAATTAACTTACCGGAACGCAGCACTGCAACGGGAATCAGTCTTTGTTTCGCTTTTAATGGTTGTGCTAAAGCATCAAAAAGTAAACAATCACCTTCTACTAACTTGAGAATTGTGATATCTGCAATCGAACCAACTTTTAAAGTGCCAATTTCTGCATCAGCTTTTAAAACACGGGCTGGGTTAATGGTGACAGCAGCGATCGCATCTGTTAAATTTAATCCCAATGCCATTAATTTAGAAATTCCGCCACACAAACTATAATTCAACGTTGAATCATCATGCAGGCTCTTGAAATTACCGTGA
This sequence comes from Anabaena sp. FACHB-83, assembly GCF_014697485.1. Classification (NCBI taxonomy): domain Bacteria; kingdom Bacillati; phylum Cyanobacteriota; class Cyanophyceae; order Nostocales; family Nostocaceae; genus Anabaena; species Anabaena sp. FACHB-83. Next base: position 196,175 of record NZ_JACJRY010000012.1, read on the forward strand.
GCGTCACTGCTAATAGTGTAAGGAAATACGCCTTGCGCCATCATCCGCTTTGCAGTCTCAAAGCTAAATTTTAATCCATGTCCTAAATCTAATAAGATGCCTCGCTCAATTGCTGCATACAACCATTCTGGAACTTGAGTGCGCTTTCCCAGCAACCCATCTGGTTGACAACTGTAGCAGTGACCTAAAATATCTCCCGGTTTCATGTATGACAGGGCATTTTCTACTACCTTTTCGGGGTTTGGGCGATTAGTTTCATCTACCGGAAACAATTCTCCTGTGTGAACATATAAAGGTAAATTAGTGCGATCGCCTACTTCTCTGGCTAATTTTAGTACGTCCATTCCCCAGCGTGATATTGAGCCGGAATCAGCGTGGACTTTAAAACCGCGCACAATTTGGGGATTTGCCTGCGCTACCTTAATCAAGGTTTCTATATCTATGTTTTCGGGACTTTCTAACCCCGAAACTGTGTCACCAATCGTTTGGGCTATGGCATGATTAACTAATAAAAAACTACGGACATCGGTTTGTGATTTCTCCACAATATCTGATTTAAAGCCAGCAAATGTAAACGGACTACTACTGCCTTGATCCACAATTGTGGTTACACCAGCATTAATTCCTACATCATCGGCTGGCACTCCAAATGTTGTTTTCCATTCATAAATATGAACGTGTAAATCAATAAATCCAGGACAAATTAAATAATTGCCTGCTGCAAATGTTAGCTGGGATTTATAAGTTTTTAACTGTTTGGTAACTGCCGCAATTTTACCATCACAGATAGCAATATCAAAACGACCATTCAGTGATTGACTGGGGTCAACTACCCAGCCATTGAGTAATACTAAATCGTAATATTTGAGGTGATTTTCCATAAAAGTTTACGAGGTTAAAATAACCCCGTATCTTGAAAAAAAAGAAATTAATCATTAGGAAGTTCTGCTATTTCTTGCAACACATACAACAACTGATGAATTTCTTCAATGGTGTTGTAGTGTGCTAATCCAATTCGTAGTAAACCACCACTATTTTCTACACCTAACCTCTCTATTAAACCTAGCGCATAAAAATGACCATGCCATGTAAAAATACCGCGATCGCCTAATGCTTTGGCGATAGTTTCAGGGTTTTTATTCGCTAGTCTCACGCCTACTGTTGGTGTCCGCCAAGCAAAACGAGTCGAGTCAGTTATTCCATAGCAGCTTAACCCAGGAATTTCTAAGAGTCCAGCAATTAATTTATGACTTAGTTCCCGTTCGTATTGTTGGATAGCTGACATGGCTGTAAGTAAAGCCGCACGGCGACTGTGATAAGCCGATGTAATACTCGCTGGTTCTGATGATTTGAGAAAGCGGGGACAACTAAAGGTTTGTAACCCTTCTTTGTCGGCTGTAATTAAAGCTGTAACTAGTTCGTTATCAATTGCAGGTGAAACATGACAACCAAGTTTAGTTAAATAGTTAATTGCTGCAACTACCCCAGCTAAACCTTCATGATTCAAAGTTCCTGTTTCCCAGCGTGAGGGAACTTCGTCGGGTGCAGGTTTAACTTTATAGGGTTGCAAGCGTTCTAGATGTTCTCGTTTACCGTACAAAATCCCAATATGGGGGCCAAAAAATTTATAAGCAGAACAAGCTAAAAAGTCGCAATCTAAACTATGGACATTAATTGGTGCGTGGGGTGCATAGTGGACTGCATCGACAAATACCCAAGCACCAACACTGTGAGCTAAATTGGCGATCGCAGCAATATCATTAATCGTACCCACCGCGTTAGAAGCATAACTGACGGCGACTAATTTTGTTTTTGGGTTAATCAGCCGTTCTAGTTCATTCATGTCTAAGGTGCAGTCATCAATATTAATATCGACAACGCGGATAATTACACCTTTTTCTTCCAACGCATACCAAGAAGAAACATTGGCGTAGTGATCTAGCCGCGTCACAATAATTTCATCACCTGGCTGCAATTCTCGACCGATCGCCCGACTCAAACTAAAGGTAAGAGTGGTCATATTTGCACCAAATACCACCTCATCACTATCACATCCAAGAAAATCTGCGATCGCTGCACGAGCAGAGTTAATCGTCGCATCTGTACGCGCACTGGTGGCAAAATACCCATGAGCATTAGCATTTGACCTCACCAGATAGTCATTCATTGCATCTAATACCGCCCCCGGTACTTGCGTTCCACCTGGCCCATCGAAAAAAATCGCAGGTTGATTATTGATTTTTTGTGTTAGTGCGGGAAACTGGCTACGTATCCATTTCAAGTCAAGCGGTTCCATAGCAGACTCCTAAATTAATCATGTTTTACTTATATAGGACTTACGCAATAACCCTCTCAAATCCTCTTAACTTCGTGTCCTTTGCGTTCTTTGCGGTTCGTTTTTTCATGATTTTGCGTAAGTCCTGTTATATTTAGTTCGCGCCGCAGTTTTTTAAAATACCTTCTATAATATTTCCCCTAACTTTGATTCAGCTAGAATACCTCAGCAAAAAAATATACTCGGCTCTCAGGTTCAAGATAACTATTAATTCCGTAAAAAGTGTTTCTGCTTAAATGTAGTTAATAATATTTAATTATTGGTAAGAATACAAAATACAGGAATAGTAGTTGTCAGATTTTAATAACTACTATTCCTAGAATATTAAAATTTATATCCCGAAAAAGCCTGATTGATGCTTCAAGAGTCATATTTGTAAATCCTGAATGCGCTCTCTTGCTAAGTTAAAAGTACATTTGCCTGAAATTTTAATAGCAAAATTACCTATTAATTTATTTCGCTACAATTATTATAGTTACTGTTGAAAATTACTGAATCAGTCTAATAGTTGATATGGTCATACGTTTTCCTATAATTGCAGCTACTTTTATGGCTGCTAGTATTAGCATCGGTACACTTTTAGGCGCTGCCACCCCGGCTTCAGCCCAAGAGGTTATAACTTGTTCTAGCCGAGATAATCAGAGAAATACTTGTTCTGTACCCGGTAGAGGTAGAGTGAGATTTATAAGACAATTATCTAACGCTAGTTGTCGAGACAATTGGGGCTACCGAGGAAATCGGATCTGGGTACGAAATGGTTGCCGCGCTGAGTTTGCAGTAGGTAATGGCAGAAATGGTAGGTATGACAGAGACGATAGATATAACCGAAATGGTAGGTATGACAGAGGCGATAGATATAACCGAAATGGCAGGTATGACAGAGATGATAGATATGACAGAAATGACCGTTATGACAGAGACAATAGATATGACAGAAATGACCGTTATGACAGAGATGATAGATATTATAGATAGTTAACTGTGAGTAGAAAATATTCACTACTATCTGAAAAATACTACTTTTAGCAGATGGCGATCGCTGTGGAAAATACATCACTCAATTTAGGCGATCGCTTTTATTTTTACCCCCTATTAAACCTGATTGACTCAATCATTAATCTAGAGGCTGGTACATTGAAGGCGCGAATGTACAGGTATTCAGGTATCTCAGTAATGGTGCTTTTAGTGGGGGAGTATTTGACTGATAGCTTATGATTGGAGAGAAACTCCAGTACGTATATCAGGTCAGATTCGATGCAATCAAGCCAGGTAAAGCAAAAATTTCAGGCTTTGTGGACTGCCTTAGTTTTACTCAGTGTATTTTTTTGTGTGGAATTGAGTGCAGGAATTTGGAGCCACAGTCTGTCTCTATTAGCAGATGCTGAACACATTCTCTCGGATGTCGCAGCGTTGGGTTTAGCACTAGTAGCTTCCTGGCTATCTCAATCTATATCGAAGCACAATGTATTGGGACGCTACCGATTAGATATTTTGGCAGCATTGGTCAACGGGATTAGTTTAGCTTGTATTGCTGGCTGGATTGTTAAAGAGGCTTTGGAAAGATTGCAATCTCCAGATGTGGAGATTCTCGGTATACCAATGTTGACTACAGCCTTGATTGGCTTGGGGATTAACAGTTTTAATGCTTTGTATCTACATGGATGCAGTCATCAAGACTTGAATATTCGAGGTGCCTTTCTGCATCTGCTGGCTGATGTTGCTAGTTCAGTTGGTGCGGTGTTAGCTGCGATCGCAGTTATCTGGCTAAATTGGACATGGGCGGATGGAGTTATCAGTTTATTAGTAGCTGCGCTAATCGCTATTTTTGCAGCGTATTTAGTCATTCAAAGTATAAAATGCTTGCGCGGTCAAATTACTGATATTACTAATGCTGCTTGTATGTGCAGTTTACCAGCCGAAGAATGTAGCGATCGCGCCCAAGCAGAGAAAATTTTATTTCCATCTCTCGAAGAGATGATTCGATAGATTTGTATTAAGTTAGAACTTACGCACAAAGATTGTCTGTGGAGACTGGGTGAAAGGGTTTGAGGGTATAAGGGTTTTGGATAAGTACACCCCCATACCCTTGATTTTTCGTTTTACTGCGTAAGTCTTATAAGTCAATACAGTTCATACCATTTTGGATTTTAGATTTTAGATTTTGGATTGGGTAAGGGTTGATCGGTAAGCTTTTGAGTCATCCATCTGCCGCAATCATTTTTTAATTTGGTATCAGTTACGACAACAACTTAGACTGCTGTAGGTTGGGTGGAGGAACGGAACCCAACATTCACGCATACTTTGTTGGGTTACGCGATCGCTACACCCAAACTACTATTCTCTTAACTAGGTATCAGAGCTTTCTACAGGCTAAGTTAAAAATTTTTCCTCAGATTACTTTACAAAACGCAATGTTTACCTTTAAGATATGTAACAACAGGTAAAAACACCTGAAACATACATAACAAAAGCAATCATAAAAACATGACAGCAACCTTACAACAGCGCAAAAGCGCCAACGTATGGGAGCAGTTCTGCAACTGGATCACCAGCACCAACAACCGCCTATATGTAGGCTGGTTCGGCGTATTAATGATCCCAACCTTGCTGGCTGCAACCACCTGCTTCGTAATCGCCTTCATCGCCGCACCCCCCGTAGACATCGACGGTATCCGTGAGCCTGTTGCAGGTTCCTTACTGTACGGAAACAACATCATCTCCGGCGCAGTAGTACCATCCTCCAACGCAATTGGATTGCACTTCTACCCAATTTGGGAAGCAGCATCCTTAGATGAATGGCTGTACAACGGTGGCCCATACCAATTGGTAATATTCCACTTCCTGATCGGCGTATTCTGCTACCTCGGTCGTGAGTGGGAATTGTCCTACCGCTTAGGAATGCGTCCTTGGATCTGCCTAGCATTCTCAGCGCCAGTAGCAGCAGCAACCGCAGTATTCTTGGTATACCCAATCGGACAAGGTTCCTTCTCAGACGGTATGCCCTTGGGTAT